>JACRIT010000025.1 GCA_016215655.1 Acidimicrobiia bacterium | reverse complement strand
TCGGTGACGATGTCGTCGACGAGCACGATCACCCGCGACGAGATGCGCAGGCTCGACAGGAACAGGGGCAGCGCGGCCAAGGCGGCGATGAGGGTGAGGCCGAGCAGTGGGCGGGAGCGCGTCACGGGATGAGGATACGGGTGGCGGCGGGAGTCGGGTCCCGGTTCAGGTTGGTCCTGGCTAGCTTGCGCTCGCGGACATCGTTTCAGGCACGGAGGGGATCGCCATACTCGAATCTTCGGATTCCAGGACAGAGCGAACCTCGACGACGACACGATGTGGCCGACAGCCTTCGCCCTGAAGAATCCCACCCCGGCCGACGAGGCCAAGATCGCCGCGCGGGTGAAGAAGGCGGGGGCTGAGCAGCGAGATGCGAGCAGGTGTGAGGGCGCTGCCCTCGACCAAACGTACCGATGTAGCACCCGACGGCGGCGCGATTCGCGCGGCCTCTGCCCTTGTCTACGCGCACGTGCCGTTGCGAATCTCAACCCTCATCCGCGCGACCTTGACGGGGATCGGGCCGGTGTCGGGCATGGCCACTCGCCACTCCACCACGAAGGTGCCGTCGGACAGAAGGCGATCACTCGGAAAGTCACGGGGATAGACCCACCCGAGTCCGAACGTGGGATAGGGATCGGCACCGGTACTCGTCCAGAAGGGGGCATGCATGCGTCGGTCACTGGGAAGCGGTATCCAGGCAGAGGTAGACCCATCCGGCGTGGTCACTCGACAGAACGCCGCGCCTCGTTCGTGGGGATCAGTCCGAACAATGTAGAAGCCCACGCTGCCCTCCTGGTCGGGTCGGCAATAGGGTGTCCACCTCGGGTATGGGTGTCGCGATGCGTACCAGATCGTTGCGATCCACCATCCCAACGAGGGAGCGATAGCAGCGAGTCCGACGGTGATCGCGAGTGAGCTCTTGGACCAACGAAGCAGAGCTACGGCACCTGCCACGATCGCCGTCGTCACAACGATCCATGCGTTATGCCAGTGCCACCGATGGATCCATGCCCGCCGATCCAGGCGTGCTTGTCTAAACCGAGCTCCGCACGTGAGTTCTTCCAGTTCCTTCAGCCAGGTTGGTGCGGAGTCGCCACTCTGGTTCATCGTCACTTTCCTCCAGGGAGTGCCATTACCTTGGCAGACCTCCGCGAGTGTCCGTTAGCAGGAAAGCCGCTACCTGCGCGAGTACAGCACGAGCCAAGCCATGTGCTACTACTCCTCGTCGGAGTCGTCCCAATTAGCCCATTCCTCGAACTCGACCGGGTGCGCGTCTAGAAACCTCAGAATCTCGTGAAGGGCCCAGTCCATGCCCTCGATCGTCTTGCGCATGGCTCTGCGTTGGAACCGGTCGACGTCATCAGGATCCTGGTTGAGAAGGAGTTCCTTGATAAACAGCGCGACCAGTAAATCGGAATGCGCCGCGTTGTTTCGAGCATCCCTGGCAGCATCGAGCAGTTCCGCCAAGGCAGCCTCGTTCGGGTAGAGAGCCTTGAATCTCCGAAGGAGCTGACCGAATGTTCCCGTGACCTGCCGCGGATGCTCTAGCTCGTCTGACGCACGGACGATCAGCATCCTCATCACCTCTTCGATGATCTGGGCGCGACCGAGGATGGAGCCAATCTGTTCCACGTAGCTCATCGCCTCGATCCGAGCGCGGTACTGGGCTGCCTCGACGAGTTCCCGTTCTCGGGCCGCATCAATCGCAACTCGGCGCCGCCTCGTCTGACACGGGAAGAGCCGACGGAAACCTGCAGCCACTCGCCGAGCGAGTCCACGACCTCGGTGCAGGGCGTCACCCATATGGAAGAGGTTCGAGCGAACTGCTGATCATCTGAGCAACTCTCCCCCTTCTCAGCAATGCCCCCTACCCCGGCAGCGCCTCGCCCAACCAGCGCAACAGCGGCCACGGGACGACGCCGGCGAGCACGGTCACGACGGCAGCGACCACGAGCACGATCCGGGCTCCGAGCGGCACCGGGACACTACCGGACCCTTCGGCGGGTTGCATGTACATGAGCACGACGACCCGCAGGTAGAAGAACAGGCCGGCCACGGCCGCCACCAGCGCCAGGACCACGAGCCACAGGTAGTCGGCGTCCAACGCCGCGCTGAACACCGCCGCCTTGCCGACGAACCCCGCGGTGAGCGGAATGCCGCCCATGGCGAGCATCATGAGGCCGAGGGCGAGCGCCAGTCCCGGCGAACGCGTCGACAGGCCGGCGTAGTCGGCGAGGGGAGCCGGTCCCTGCTGCGGGCCCGACACCACCGCGGCGACACCGAAGGCCGCCACCACCTGCACCGCATAGGTGGCGACATAGAACCACATGTCGGCGACCCCCGCCGCACCGCCGACGAGGGCGGTGAGGATGAATCCGGCGTGGGCGACGCTGGAATACGCCAGCATGCGCTTGAGGTCGGTCTGGGCGATGGCGAGGAGCGTGCCGACGACGATCGACACCGCGGCGATCACCCCGATCGCCGGTGCCCAATCTTCGATGCGGGCATCGAGGGCGACGGTGAGCACGCGTGCGGCGGCGGCGAAGCCGGCGATCTTCGCCGAGGCGGCGAGGAACCCGGTGACGCCACCGGGAGCACCCTGGTACACGTCGGGCGCCCAGACGTGGAACGGCGCCGCCGACACCTTGAAGCCGAGACCGACGACGAGCAGAGCGATGCCGGCGAGAAGGATGCCGGGGCGGAACAACAACTCGTTGCCGAGGAAGGTGGCGATCCCGGTGATCGAGGTGGTGCCGGTGGCGGCGAACACCAGGGCGATCCCGTAGAGGAAGATCGCCGAGGCGAGTGCCCCCAGCAGGAAGTACTTGAGGGCCGCCTCATCGGCATCGGCCCGGGCCCGGGTGAACCCGGCGAGCACGTAGAGGCTGATCGAGAACACCTCGAGAGCGATGAAGAGCATCACCAGGTTCGACGCCGCCGCCATGAGATGCGCCCCGGCGGCGGCGATCATCACCAGCACGACGAACTCGGCGCCGCGCCGGCCCAGCGACCGCACCAACGGCCACGCCGTCATGAGGGCCATGGCGGCTATGGGGAAGATGAGTATCCCGGCGAAGGCGGAGAAGCCGTCGGTGGCGATCATGCCGCGGAAGTACTCGGCGGCATCCTCGCCACGGTGTCCCACCCACTGCATCACCGAGGCGGCGATGGCACCGGCGAACCCGAGGGCGGCAGCGATCCCCCACCAGCGGTAACCCGGCTTCCACTGCACATCGATCATGAGCAGCAGGACGACGGCCACGGTGAGGATGAGTTCCGGGGCGACGGAGAGGTAGTTCACGTTCATGGCGCCACCGGCTTCCCGCCAGAAGGAGAGGGAAAGGAAGACCACACGCGATCGTGCGGGCGGCGGCTCATGGCAGGTCTCCCGTGGTTCCCCACTGCGGCATTTCGTAGTCCGTCGCGTTTTCGATCCTCTCCAGGATCGAATCCACCGACGGTTCGATGCGGTCGAGGGCGGGCTTGGGGTAGATGCCGAGGAAGAGCACCAGCGCCAGGATCGGGGCCAGGATCAGCACCTCGCCGATGCGTAGGTCGCGTAGTTCGCGGTTCTCCGCCACGGTGATCGGACCGGTGAACATCCGCTGATACGCCCAGAGGAGATACACCGCGGCGAGCACCACCCCGGTGGCGGCGAGCATGGCGTACACGGGGAGCGAGAGGAACGAGCCGATGAGGATGAAGAACTCGCCGACGAACCCGTTGAGTCCGGGCAGTCCGATCGAGGCGAACGAGATGAAGAGGAAGATCCCGGCGTAGATGGGCATGCGCGCCGCCAGCCCGCCGAACTGGGAGATCTCGCGGGTATGGCGCCGCTCGTAGATCATCCCGACGAGGAGGAACAGGGCGCCGGTGGTAAGGCCGTGATTGACCATCTGCAGCACCCCGCCCTGCAGGCCCTGGGTGGTGAGGGCGAAGACGCCGAGGACGACGAAGCCGAGATGGCTCACCGACGAGTACGCCACCAGGCGCTTGATGTCGCTCTGCACGATGGCGACGATCGCTCCATAGATGATCCCGATCACGGCGAGCACCGCCAACACCGGCATGAGATCCACCGAGGCTTCGGGGAACAGCGACAGGTTGAACCGAATCAACCCGTAGGCGCCGAGCTTCAACAAGACCCCGGCCAGGATCACCGAGCCCGCCGTCGGCGCTTCGACATGGGCATCGGGGAGCCAGGTGTGGAACGGGAAGATCGGCACCTTGATGGCGAACGACAGACCGAAGGCCCCGAACAGCCAGAACTGGGCGGTGCGGCTGAGGTCGGAGTCGAGCAGGCGCACGAAATCGAAGGTGGGTACGCCGTCGCCGCCGAGGAACCCGAGGAACAGGATCCCGGCGAACATCACCGCCGAACCGAGGGCGGTGAAGAGGAAGAACTTCACCGCGGCATGCACCCGGCGCTCGCCCCCCCAGATCCCGATGATGAAGTACATCGGAACCAGCATCGCCTCCCAGAACACGAAGAAGACGAGCAGGTCGAGGGCGAGGAACACGCCGATGATCCCCGCCTCGAGGAGCAGCATCGCCACGGCGTACTCCCGCACCCGATGCTTCACCCCGAAGCTCGCCGCCAGCGCGATGGGGAAGAGGAAGGCGGTGAGCACGACGAGGAGGAGCGAGATCCCGTCCACCCCGAGATGCCAGCCCACACCCCACGGCTCGTACCACGAGGTCTGCTCGACGAACTGGAAACCGGCGACCCCGGATTCGAAGTCGACGAGCAGCCACACCGCCGCGCCCAGGGTGATGAGCGACAACCCCACTGCCACCGGCAGCACGATCTCCGACCGCCGCGGCGGAATGAGCAGCAGCGCGAGGGCTCCAAGCACGGGAAGCACGATGAGGGCGGAGAGGATGGGGAAGTCGGTCATCGCGCGCCCCGCAGAAGTTCGCAATGCTCCGCCGCGAAGAGGGTGATCGCGCCCATCACAGAGCTCCTCGCGAGAGGAACCACGCCAGCAGCCCCACTGCGCCCGCCGTGATCGCCAACCCGTAGGAGCGGACGAAGCCGGTCTGGAGCGGGCGGAGCCAGCCGCCCATGCGGCGCACCAGGCCGCCGGTGCCTTCGACGGCGCCGTCGATGATGCGGGCGTCGAAACGGAATGCCAGCCAGGCGGCGCCGAGTTTGCCGGTGCGGGCGAACACCTGGCCGTACACGTCGTCGATGTAGTAGCCCCGGCCCATGATCCGCCAGGTACGGCCCTCCTCGGTGCGATAGGTGCGGTAACGCACCGCGGCGAGGGCGATGCCGGCGAGGGCGGCGAGCACCGAGGCTCCGGCGAGCATCAGCGCCAGCGAACCCTCGGGGGGATGGGCGAGGTGGACGAGTTCGAACACCGGATCCAGGAAGTGCTCGAGGGCCGTGCGGAACGGGGTGTTCACCAGTCCCCCGATCACGGAGAGCCCGGCGAGGGCGACGAGGGGGACGGTCATCACCTTCGGTGACTCGTGGGGGTGCAGCCCCTCCGCCCACCGCGGGGTGCCGAAGAAGGTGAGCCACATCATCCGCGTCATGTAGAAGGCGGTGAGCGCCGCGGTGAGCAGGCCGACCCCGAACAGGACCACCCACAGTCCCCCGCGCTCGTACACCGTGCCGAGGATCTCGTCCTTCGACCAGAACCCGGCCAGGGGAGGGATGCCCGAGATCGCCAGCCAGCCGATCGCCATCGTGACGAAGGTCACCGGCATCTTGCGAGCCAGCCCGCCCATCCGCGTCATGTCCTGCTCTCCGGACATCCCGTGGATCACCGAACCGGCTCCGAGGAAGAGCAGCGCCTTGAAGAAGGCGTGGGTCATGAGGTGGAACACCCCGGCGACATGGGCGGCGGCACCGACGGCCATGAACATGAAGCCGAGTTGGGAGATGGTCGAGTAGGCGAGCACCCGCTTGATGTCGCGCTGCGCCAACGCGATGGTGGCGGCGAACAGCGCGGTGGCCGTGCCCACGATCGCCACGACGGCGCCCGCCACCGGCGACGCCTCGAAGATCGGGGCGGTGCGGGCCACCAGGTACACACCGGCAGTGACCATGGTGGCGGCATGGATCAGGGCCGACACCGGCGTCGGACCCTCCATGGCGTCGGGGAGCCACACGTACAGGGGCAGCTGCGCAGACTTGCCGGCGGCGCCGACGAGGAGCAGCAACCCGATGGCGGTGGCGGTCCCGGAGGCCAGGCCACCGGCACCCTCGAGCACCTCGTCGAAGCGGAAGCTGCCGAAGTGGTCGAAGACCAGCATCAGGGCGACGATGAACCCGACGTCGCCGACGCGGTTGACGATGAACGCCTTCTTGCCGGCGGCGGCCGCCGTCTCCTTCTCGAACCAGAAGGAGATCAGAAGGTAGGAGGAGAGCCCGACGAGCTCCCACCCCACGAACAGCATGGCGAAGTTGTTCGCCAGCACGAGGATGAGCATCGAGGCGACGAACAGGTTGAGGTACGTGAAGAAGCGCCCGTAGCGCGGGTCGCCGTGCATGTAGCCGATCGAATACAGGTGGATGAGCGCCCCGACCCCGGTCACCACCAGGGTCATCAGCGCCGACAGCGGGTCCCAGCGCAACTCGGCGGCGACGCCGAACGCCGGGAACCAATCGAACCAGCGCACCAGCACCGGCTCGCCGGTTCCGGCGAAGAAGTCGGCCGCCGCCACCACCGCAC
>JACRIT010000021.1 GCA_016215655.1 Acidimicrobiia bacterium | reverse complement strand
TCGTCGCCCATGAGCACCGAGAAGATGTCATCGGCGAGTGAGGCGTCTTCGAGGCCCACCTGGAGCAGGGCGCGGCCGGCGGGGTCCATCGTCGTCTCCCACAACTGATCGGCGTTCATCTCGCCGAGGCCCTTGTAGCGCTGCACCGACGGCTTCTTCCCATTGAACCGGACCTTGATCTCCTCCAGTTCGTGGTCGGAGTAGGCGTACACCGACTCCTTCCCCGACTTCACCTGATACAGCGGGGGTTGGGCCACGTAGACGTACCCGGCCTCGATGAGATCGCGCATGTGGCGGAAGAAGAAGGTGAGGATGAGGGTGCGGATGTGCGATCCGTCGACGTCGGCGTCGGTGAGGATCACCACCTTGTGGTAACGAGCCTTGTCGCCGTCGTACTCGTCGCCGATCCCGGTGCCGATGGCGGTGATCAGCGCCTGGATCTCGTTGTTCTCCAGCACCTTGGGCAGTCGGGCCTTCTCTACGTTGATGATCTTGCCGCGGATGGGCAGGATCGCCTGGAACTCGCTGTTGCGGGCCTGCTTGGCCGAGCCGCCGGCCGAGTCGCCCTCGACGATGAAGAGCTCGCTCTCCGCCGGTTCGCGCGAGGAGCAGTCGGACAGCTTTCCGGGCAATCCGGACGACTCGAGCAGGCTCTTGCGCCTGGTGAGGTCGCGGGCGGCGCGGGCCGCCATGCGTGCCCGCGATGCCTGCATGCACTTGTCGATGATCTGTCGGGCCTCACCCGGGTAGCGGGCGAGCCACTCTGGGAGCACCCGGTTGAGCACCACCTCGACCGACGACCGGATCTCCGTGTTGCCCAGCTTCGTCTTCGTCTGACCTTCGAACTGCGGCTGGCGCAGCTTCACCGCGACGACCGCGGTCAGGCCTTCGCGAACATCCTCGCCGACGAGGTTCTCGTCCTTCTCCTTGAGGATGCCGCGCTCGCGGGCGAAGTCGTTGATCGCCCGGGTGAGCGCCTTGCGGAAGCCCTCTTCGTGGGTGCCTCCCTCGATGGTGTTGATGTTGTTGGCGAACGAGAGAACGTTCTCGTTGTAGGAGGTGGTCCACTGCAGCGCCACGTCCAGCTCGGCGTCTTCGCCCATCTCGTCGAAGGCGATGACGTGGGCATGGAGTGGTTCCCGCTTGGCGTTGAGGTGCTTCACGAAGTCGACGAGGCCACCCGTGTAACGGAACGTGTCGCTGGCGCCCTCGCCGCGTTCGTCGACGAGCCGGATCTCGAGTCCCTTGTTGAGGAAGGCCATCTCGCGCAACCGTGAGGCGATGATGTCGTAGTCGAAGACCGTGGTCTCCTTGAAGATGGCTTCGTCGGGTTGGAAGGTGATGGTGGTTCCGCTCTTCTTCGCCGGCTTGCCTTTCTTCACGTGGCCGATGGCCTTGCCGAGGTGGAACGACTGGTCCCAGTTGAAGCCATCGCGCACCACGTTGACGTGGAGCTCCTTCGACAGTGCGTTTACCACGGACACACCGACGCCGTGCAGTCCGCCCGAGACCGTGTAGGCGCCGGCCTCGAACTTGCCTCCGGCGTGGAGGGTGGTGAGCACGGTGGTGAGGGCCGACTGCTTCGTCTTCTCGTGGCGGTCCACGGGGATCCCGCGGCCGTTGTCCTTGACGGTGACGGTGTTGTCGGCGTGGATGGTGACGTCGATGCGGGTGCAGTACCCGGCCATCGCCTCGTCGACCGAGTTGTCCACGACCTCCCAGACGAGGTGGTGCAGGCCGCGAGGCCCGGTGGAGCCGATGTACATGGCGGGACGCTTCCGCACCGCCTCGAGACCCTCGAGGACGGTGATGTCCCTGGCGTCGTACGAGGACGCGCTCTTCGTTGCCACGGTGCTCCTTCGATCGTTTCGCGGCGTCGCCCGAACGTTCAGGACGGGTTCGGCAAGGCGCCGGCAGCCCTCCCGGGAGGCGGGTAGAAGCCGTTCCCGGGTGCTGCTGACATCGATGTGATCTTAGTGGTGACCGGCGGTGATTCCGACCACTTCCCCCGGGCAAAAGCCCAGGTCAGAGGCCCTTTTTTCCTCCGCCCACCCGGATGCGGACGCTGGTCACCGTACCCGGGCCGTACCGTTCGGCGAGGCGGGCGACGAGGTCGCCGACCCGGAACTTGAGAAGGCTCGCCGCCGACCCGTCGGCGACCTCGAGGATGAGTTCTCCGTCGCGATAGCCCACGGGTCGAGCGAGGCTGGCGAAGGGCTCGCCGGCGGCCTCGACCCACTCGTCGGCAAGCCGGACGACGTCGAACAACCGCGGAATCCCCATGTCGCGTAGCAGCCGTTCGAGCCCGGCACCGATCGGGCGGAGGTCGTCGCTCATCCCGGTTCGACCGTCCCGGTGGCCACCCGCCAGTGCCGGCCGACGAGGGGGACTTCCTCACCGCGCGCCGAGGTCACGAAGACCTGACCCTCGGGGAGGCGCTCCACGAGCCGTGCGCTGCGCCGGGCGTCGAGCTCGCTGAACACATCGTCGAGGAGCAGCACCGGCGCGGTGGCCCGGCGATCGGCAAGTACGCGGTAGGCGGCGAGCCGCAGGCCTAGCGCCACCGAACGCTGCTCACCCTGGCTCGCCCGGGTACGGGCGTCGCGGTCGTCGAGCACGAGATCCACGTCGTCGCGATGCGGCCCCACGGTGGTGGTGCGCCGCTCGAGATCGCCGCGGCGCGCCGCGGCAAGTGCAGGAGCCAGCAACTCGGCGAGTTCGTCGGCTCCGGCTCCCGCCGGGACCTCCTCCAGTCCGGCGGCGCCATAGGAGAAGGACACCCGCGCCGGAACCTCGCCGAGCTCGGCGTACAAGGCCTCGACCGATGGCGCCACCAGCGCCGCCGTGGCGAGCCGGCGTGACAGTACGGCTCCCCCAAGCGCGGCGACGCGCTCGTCGAGCACGTCCAGGGTCGTGGGGTCGGACATCCTGCCGTCACGCCGCAGGAGCGCATTGCGCTGGGTCACCGCGCGCTCGTATTCGGCCTGCTCGGCCCCGGCAGCCGGCCACACCTGGGCTGCCAGATCATCGAGATACTCCCGCCGATACGCCGGCCCGCGCTTCACCAAGTCGAGGTCATCGGGGAGAAAGGCCACCAGGGCCACCGTCTCGGCGATGGCGGCCCGCCCCGCGGCGCGCTTGCCGTTGAGCAGCACCCGGCGGCGGCCCGTGACGGGGATCTCCACTTCGACGAGGGCCGCTCCGGTCGCCGAAGCGAACTCACCGCGCACCACCGTCCCCTCCGCACCCAGACGGACCAGGGAGGCATCCGGGGATCGACGGAACGACGACAGCGAGGCGAGGTATCCGATGGCCTCGAGGAGCGATGTCTTGCCAGAACCGTTGTCGCCGACGAACACGTTCACGCCCGGATCCGGCTCGACCCGGAGCGAAGGGTGGCAGCGGAAGTCGGTGAGCTCGATCCAGGAGAGGCGCACCGCCCCTCCTAGCGCGCCCGCAGATGGATCGCGGGCTTCATGGCGCGTTCGGCCGCACCCGGGCCGACATCAGATACGCGGACGAACTCATCTAAGGACACGCTAGAGGCGCACCGGCATGAGCAGATAGAGGAAGTCATCGCCCTCGCCGCCACGCAGCACTCCCGGCTTCAGCGGGTCGAGGACATCGAGGACGATGGTGTCCTCGTCGATCGCCGACACACCATCGTTGAGGTACTTGCTGTTGAAGGCGATGGTCATCTCCTCGCCGGAGTATTCGGCCTCGACATGTTCCGTCTCCCCACCCACGTCCTGGCGGGTGACGCTCAGCTCGATGCCTCCCTTCTGCAGGGTGATCCGGATGGGGATGTGATCTTCGGCCACCAGCGATGCCCGGTCGATCGCCTCGAGCAGTGCCTGACGGGCGATGCGAAGGCGATTCGGATAGCTCGCCGGAATGAGGGACCGGTAGTTGGGAAACGACCCCTCGATGAGCCGTGCCGTGAGCACGCCGCGGTCGGAGGCAAAGGCAGCCTCGCGATCTCCCACGGCGACGCGCAGCTTGCCTGCGGAGACGGTGCGGGTGAGTTCCTTGAGCGCCCTCACGGGCACCAAGCCGGAGAGCGATGCTTCGACGGCAGGGACGTCGCGCACGGCGAGCCGGTACGAGTCGGTGGAGACCATGCGGAGCTTGCCTCCCTCGGCCTCGAAGAACACCCCGGTGAGGACCGGCCGGGCATCATCGGTGGAGGCGGCAACCGACACCTGACCGATGGCGTCGGCGAACGCGGCCCCGTCGACTGCCACCGCCGCCTTGAGGACCGGCTCGGAGAGCTTCGGGTAATCGGCCGCGGAGAACTCCCGAAAGCGGAAGACCGGTCCCCCGCCGCTGATCTCGATCTCACCGGCCTCGGCCTGGAACGTGACGGCACCGGGGGGGAGCTTCCGGACGGCCTCGGTGGCAAGCCGCGCCGGGGCGACCGTGGTGCCTCCGGAGAGCACTTCCACCTCGAGTTCGGTGCGCACGGTGACATCGAGATCGGTGCCGGTGACCCGCATCGTCTTCCCGCTCACCTCGATGAGCAGGCCCTGCAGGATCGGAAGGGCCGCACGCGCTCCGACGGCGCGGCCTGCTCGACTGAGGACGTCGACGAGATCGTCGCGTTCGGCGCGGATACGCACAGGTGTCCCTTTCTCCTCTACGACTTCTTGGTATTCATGAGATAAGACGAGTAGCAGTAGTAGGCGGTGTGGATTGTGGAGAACGCGGAGCTCTCCCTGATGGGGGGCACATTCTGCGGTCCCCATGGTGTGGACGGGTCGCCGCGCTCGTCCACAGGGCTGAGCCATGCGCGGAGGGCCTGGGGATGAGTCATGAGGTTTTCCTCAGACTTTGCAACAGGGCTGTGACACGGTCGAAGAGGGTCGGGTCGCTCTTGATGAGCTTGCCGACCGTGTTGACGCCATGAAGGACCGTGGTGTGATCGCGCCCCCCGAACAGGCCTCCGATCTTGGGCAGCGAGAGGTCGGTGAGCTCGCGACACAGGTACATCGAGACCTGGCGGGCCCGGGCCAGAGGCTGGCGCCGACTCGGGCCCTCCAACTCGACGATCGACACCCCGAAGGACTCGGCGGTGGCCGCCAGGATCCGCCCCGGGCTGATCGGCACCGTGATGTGTGCCGGGCCCAGGTCCTGGAGGACATCCTCGGCCATTTCGAGATCGATCGGCTGATGGGTGAGGGCGGCATAGGCCGTCACCCGGGTCAGGGCCCCTTCCAACTCGCGGATGTTGTCCACGACCCGGCTGGCGATGAACTCGAGAACCGGCTGGGGCACGACCTGCGGGGCGAACGCGGCGTTCTTGCGCAAGATGGCGAGGCGGGTCTCGACATCGGGCGGTTGGATGTCGGTGGTGAGACCCCATTCGAAGCGGCTGCGGATGCGATCCTCGAGGCTGGTGAGGCTCTTCGGCGGACGGTCCGCGGAGAACACGAGTTGCTTGCCCGCCTCGTACAGCGAGTTGAACGTGTGGAAGAACTCCTCGAGGATCTGCTCCTTGCCTTCCAGAAATTGGACGTCGTCGAGGAGGAGGATGTCGACGCCGCGATACCGGGCCTTGAACTCGTCCATCCGCTTCTTGCGAATCCCCTCGATGAAGTGATTGAAGAACGCCTCCGAGCTCAGATAGATGATCTCGAGGCGGGGATTGAGATCACGGGCATGCTGGGCGATGGCCTGCAGCAGGTGGGTCTTGCCCAACCCCGCTCCCCCGAACACGAACAGGGGGTTGTAGTTGCCCCCGGGTTGCTCGGCGATGGCCATGGCGGCGGCGTGGGCGAACCGGTTGCCCTGGCCCACGACGAAGTTCTCGAAGGAGTACTTCGGTACCAACCGGCCACCCTCGGGGTGGGTGGCGGCGGCTTGGGGCGCCGGCTCGGGCTCGGGTTCATCGTCGACGATGGGGCCTTCGAAGGCCTGGCCGTCGGCGGCAGCCAACTCGACGGTCACCGGGGCTCCAAAGGACAGGTGGGCGACCTCTTCGATGAGGGCGCGGTACTTGTCGTTCACCCACCGCAGGTGGAATTCGCTCGGGGCGACGATGCGGACCGAGGTCGCATCGCTGCGCTCGAGGATCAGACTCTCCAGCCAGGCCCGCCACGTGACGGGCGTGACGCGACCACGCAGTATCTGCCGGAACTGCTCCCAGTCTCCGGCCGCGGGATGTGCCTCCACGTCCTCCCTCACTCCCTCGAACGCTTCCCTGCGGTTCTCCACAGTGGTATCCACAACTGTGGAGAACGATCGTTTTCCCGTTCTCGCCCCTCGGTGACCGTTCCGGCGCGCCGCCGAGCCCTGTCGAGGAAGTGACCGGTGGGGCACCGGTGACGGGCGAGTATATGGACGGGTATCGAGCCGCCACAAGACGGCGAAAACGCGCGTTATCCACCGCCCGCGAGGTGCTCCGCGAGCACGGAAGCCCTTTGTCATCAACGGATCCCGGGGTGTGATTTCGCGTTCCCCACATTGTGGACATCGCCTGTGGGTGACGGTCGGCGTTGCCCCATCTTTCGCGACCCAACGCGATTCTTCGCGCCTCGACAGGGTGTCGTCTCCGCGCCGTCACGCCGCGCCGCCGCCACCTTTGACAAGCATCACTCCCCTCCGTAACCTCTGCTGCCGACGCATCCTCTCTTCCTCGGGGCTTTTCTCCATGAAGCGCACGTTTCAGCCGAATGTCCGACGCCGCAAGCGGCGCCATGGCTTCCGTCTCCGCATGCGGACTCGGGCCGGGCGCGCCGTTCTCAAGGCACGTCGTGACAAGGGCCGCGCCCGCCTTTCCGCGTAGGGCGGCGCCCTACACATCGCTCCGGAGGAGCTCCGACATCGGGATGGTGCGCCGGATCGGGATCCGGCGTCGGGTCGGTGGCATCACGGTCTTCGTCGCCGCCGGCCAACCGGGCTCACCGCGGGTCGCCTTTGTGGCGGGTCGTGCGGCGGGATCCGCCGTGCACCGCAATCGGGCAAAACGCCGCCTGCGGGAGGCCGTGCGACGGACTCCGCTCCGGGAGGGCCACGACTACGTCGTGACCGCCGACGGATCGGTGGCAACTGCCCCGTTCGAGGTGGTCCTCTCGTGGCTGCGGGCGGCGCTGGCAGAGGAGTGACGGTGCATCAGGTGGATGAGGAAGCAGGCTCGAACGGAGCCACGGAGGTCGCGCTGCGGAGCCGGTTGCGGCCCTGGCAGCCTGGCTGGTGGCTGCAACGACCCATTCTCGCCTACCGTGCCCTCCTCTCCCCCCTGCTCGGGGCTCGGTGCCGGTATCTGCCGACCTGTTCGCGGTACGCCTTCGAGGCGATCGACGAGTGGGGGGCGGTGCGGGGTACTTGGCTGGCGATTCGCCGGGTAGGTCGTTGTCATCCTTGGCGTGACGGGGGTTTCGACCCCGTTCCGCAGCGTCGCGTTCCCGATCCGGAGGTCTTGTGATGTCGTCGTTGTGGCAAGGGTTGCAGGACCTGCTCGGGACCACCCTGTCGTTCTTCTATGGCCTGATCCCCAACCTGGGTATCGCCATCATCCTCCTCACCATCGCCATCGGCGTGGTCCTGTTCCCGTTGACCCTCAAGCAGACCCGTTCGATGAAGGCGATGCAGGAGATCCAGCCGGAAATCAAGCGGATTCAAAAGGAATTCAAGACCGACAAGGCCGCCCAGCAGCAGGCGATGATGGCCCTCTACAAGGAGCGGGGGGTCAATCCGGCAGCCGGTTGCCTCCCCCTGCTCCTCCAGATGCCCGTCTGGTTCGCCCTCTTCAGCGTGCTGCGCAACCCCATCGACTACGCCTCCGAGGGCAGCGCCCTGGCCAAGGCCCTGGCCACGCCGGGCTATGAGCCCACCTTCCTCTGGATGAACCTCTCCGTCTCGCCCAACCAGTCCCTGAGCGGCAGCGACACCTTCGACGGGTCCTTCCTCACGGCCATCCCCTACCTGCTCACCATCGCCCTCGTCGTGCTCACGGCCTACTGGCAGCAGAAGCAGACCATGGCCAAGCAACCGCCCGGGGCCCCACCCCAGCCCGGCCAGGCCGTGATGAAGATCTTCCCGTTCTTCTTCGGGTTCATTTCGTACAATCTTCCTGCCGGGCTGGTGGTCTACTTCGCCGCCAGCCAGTTGTTCAGGATCGGTCAGCAGTCGCTGATCCTCAACCTGGACACGAAACGGCGGGATGCTGCCCCTCCGGAGAAGCCGAAGGGCAGTTCGTCACCAGCACCGCGATCCACGAACCAGGGGGCGTCCGGGACGGCGCCGACCGCGTCGGCGACCCGTCGGCCCCAGGGTTCCAAGAAGCGGGGGAAGAAGCGGAGGAGGAACTAGCAATGGCGTCGGTCGAATGGGTGGAGGTCAGGGGACCCAGTGTCGAGAAGGCGGTCGAAGCCGCCCTCACCGAACTCGGTCTGGAATCACGCGACGAAGCGGATGTCGAGGTGATACAGGAGCCACAGCGTGGGTTTCTGGGCCTCGGAGGACAGGATGCCGTCGTCCGAGTGAAGCGCAAGGAACGCTCCGGATCTGGCGGGAGGGCTCGCCGCACCCGCAGCGGCAACGGAACCGGTGGCCGCTCTGCTGGCTCGAAGCCCGCCGACGGGGGTCCCCGCAAGGACGCGGCCCCGCGAGCCCCGCGCGAATCACAAGCACGTAATTCAGGCCAGCGCACGGCAACGGCCCCGCGCCCGGCCGCGGCCGCCCGCCCCGCGGAACGCCCCAAGCCGAAGGAGCGGCCCCCGCGCCCTCCCCGCGATGACGACGATCGCGAGGAGACTCCCATCGAGGAGCAGTCGGCCGACATCCGCCGCTTTCTCGTCGGGTTGCTCGCCGCTTTCGGCCTCGAAGGCGAGGTCAAGGAGCGAATCGAGGATGGCGCCATCCACATCGACGTGGTGGGCGAACAGACCGAGGCGCTCGTCGGGCCAAAGGGTTCGATCGTCCAGGCGGCGCTCGAGCTGTGCCGCACCATCGTGCAACGTCGCACCATGGACGGCGCCAAGATCCGCCTCGACATCGCCGGCTACTCGGAGCGGCGCCGCGAGGCGCTGCGCATCTACACCACCCGCCTCGCCGACAAGGTGAAGGCAGAGGGCGGAGAGGTGATGCTGGAGCCGATGAACGCCGCCGACCGCAAGGTCGTCCATGACACCGTGGCCGAGATCGACGGCGTCCGCTCGTTCAGTGAAGGCGAGGAGCCGCGGCGGTCCGTGGTGATTGCCGCGGAGTAGGAACCCGGAGCCGACCAACTCCCCAGTAGCCAGAAAGAGCCGGTCCGTCAGGACCGGCTCTTTCGCGTCTGGATGCGTCCGGTCCGCCCGGCTCACCATTCCACGTTTCACGTGAAACGCCTTTCCGGCCCGCACCGGCGTTCCACGTGAAACATGCTGGGTTCGGGCAGCGAGTCAGCGGGCGACGGAAGACTCAGAATCGCGGCGGCTCTCGTTACCCTGTCCTCGTGCCCGACTCCCCCATTTTGGCCCAGAACGCTGCTACGTGGGCAGGACATCCCATCGACACCGCCCGACTTGCCCACCTCGAGCAGTTCGCCACCTGGCTGATCGACGAGGCGATTCCCGCCGGGGGATTGGGACCGCGTGAGGCCGATCGCATCTGGGGCCGCCACGTGGCCGACTCGTTGAGCTTTGCCATCGGGTGGAGTACCCCGCCGGTGGAGATCCTCGACATCGGTGCCGGCGTCGGACTCCCCGGGATTCCCCTGGCGATCCTATGGCCACAGACTGCCGTCACCCTGCTCGACCGCGGGGGGCGACGGATCCGTCTCCTCACCCGCGCCGTACACCTGCTCGGACTGGACAACGTGCACGTGGCCCAAGGCGACGCCTTCGATGTCGCCGACGAGTGGAAAGGCATCACCTTTCGGGGATCGGTGCGGGCTCCGGAGGCGGTGGGGTTGGCGGCGAGGATGCTCACCCTGGATGGTACGGCGGTGCTCGGCTTGAGCCGGCGGCAGGAGCCTCCAGACCGCACCCGCGACCTCCTCGGCATCGGTGCCGCACTCGGTCTGGGGATGTCGGTGTCCGAGGTCCCGGCGGGAATCCTTGACGGACCGGCCTGGCTCCTTATCATGCGCGCCGGTGAATGACGTGACGTCTCCCCACGGCGTCGTGGTTGCGGTCGCCAATCAAAAGGGCGGCGTCGGCAAGTCGACGACGACCGTGAATCTCGCCGCTGCTCTGGTCGCCAAGGGCGAGCGGGTATTGGTCGTCGACACCGATCCCCAGTCGAACGCCACCAGTGGCCTCGGTATCGACCGCCGCACGGTAGAGCACTCGATCTACGACGTGTTCATGGGGGAGCGACCCCTCGACGAGGTCATCGCTCCGACCACGACAAAGGACCTGTTCGTGGTCCCCTCGTCGATCGACCTTGCCGCGGTGGAGATAGAACTCGTCGCCCGCTACTCCCGGGAGCGTCTCCTCGCCAACGCGGTGGCACACATGGAGGAGAAGTTCGACACGGTCTTCATCGACTGCCCGCCGAGCCTCGGTTTGATCACCGTGAATGCGCTCACCGCCGCCGATGAAGTGCTCATTCCCATCCAGGCGGAGTACTACGCCCTCGAGGGACTGACGCAATTGCTGCGTTCCATTCAAGCAATCCAGACAAACCTTAACCCTCAACTCAAGATCGAGGGTGCGGTGATCACCATGTACGACCGGCGCACCACCCTCGCTGCCGAGGTGACTGCCCAGGTCAGAGACCATTTTGGTGATACGGCTTACACCACGGTGATTCCCCGTGTGGTCCGCCTCGCCGAGGCCCCTTCCTTCGGCGAGCCCATCGAATCGTTCGACCCGAAGAGCATTGGGGCCAAGGCCTACCGATCGCTCGCCGATGAGTTCAGGAGGAGACATGGCCGCGCGTAAGTCGGGATTGGGCCGGGGCCTCGATGCCCTCCTGGCCGCCGGTCGCCCCACCGGTGGCTTTGCCATGGTCCCCGTCGATGCCGTCGACCCCAACCCGCGCCAGCCCCGAGACCGGTTCGGTGCCGAGGCGCTGCAAACCCTGGCCGACTCGATCCGGGAGGTGGGGGTGTTGCAGCCGATCGTCGTCCGCCCCGCCGGCCCCGACGGTCGCCACGAGCTCGTGGCCGGGGAGCGGCGCCTGCGGGCTGCCCGGATGGCGGGGCTCGTCGAGATCCCCTGTGTGATTCGTGACGGCGACGATCAGGGCGGACTCGTCGAGGCGGTCATCGAGAACGTTCAGCGCGAAGACCTCGATCCCCTCGAGGAGGCCGCCGCCTACCGCAGCCTTATGGAAGATTTTGGATTGACGCACGAGCAGGTGGCCACCCGGGTGGGGAAGAGCCGCTCGGCGGTGACCAACAGCGTGCGCCTGCTCGGCCTGCCGGGGGCCATCCAGACCCTGCTCGTTTCGGGAAAGCTCAGCGCCGGCGCCGCCCGGGCGCTGCTCGGAACCGACGACTCCGCTTATGCGGTGCGCATCGCCAACAAGGCGGCCGCCGCAGGGTTGTCGGTGCGCCAGGTCGAAGAGGCGATTCGCGCGGGACTCGGGGTCGAGGAGAAGGAACCGAAACCGGTGCGGGTCAAGAAGGATCGGGCGGCGCAGATCATCGTGCTCGAGGAGCGCCTCGGCGAGCGCCTCGGGTCGCCGGTGAAGATCGACTACACCCGCCGCGGCGGCGGCCGCATGACGATCCGCTTCGGGTCACTCGACGATCTGGAGAGGATCTACCGGAACTTGCTCGGGGCCTCCGGCAAGTAGTCGGCTGGCTCCGAAGCGGGAGTCGCAATTCGCAATTCGCCCACCCAACGTGACTCGGCGAATGGCGAAGGCTGGAGGATCCCGGCCCGGGGTCAGGGTTGGTGCCTCACGAATTGCGAATTGCGGGCAGTACGCAACGCCCCAACTACCGCTTCGTCGCCTGCCCCCCAAACCACTCGTCCACGGCTCGCACCACCGCCCGACCCAGAGTGGAGTCGAGCCGGGGGAGCGAGACCACCACAGCCGGGGCGCGGGTGGCGCGCAGCAGCGGCATCGTGCGGCCCGCAGCTCGCACCCCGAGGCGGGTGGCGAGGCCGGTGGCAATGGCCGACCCGGCCTCGCTGTGGCTTTGCGCCGAGGCGAAGTAGAACACCCCAGGGACGTCGGTGCCTGGATGGCAGAACCCGAGCACGAGATCGGCGGCGACTTCGTTGGCGTTCTCGGCGCGGAGGCGCTCGGCGGGTCGGGTATCGGCGGATCGCGACAGGAACGCCTGCGCTCCGGCCTCGCGCACGGTGAGTGCTGCCCCGCCTGCTGCGGTCCACGACTCGGCCGATTCGTGATCGTCGCGGCAGAACGGGTCGAGGAACACCCGGAGGCCCACGAGGCTCTGGGGGAGAGCCGCCAGCCACACTCGCTCGCGAACGTGGTGACGACCCATCTTCGCCGTCTCGCGGGAGATCTGGTCGAGTTCCTGCAGCACCTCCGGCCCGACGACTCCGTCCTCGGCCATGTGACGGTTCTGCTGGAAGTCGAGTACGGCCCGCAGCGTGGTCTCGCCGAAGATGCCATCGACCGAGCCGGTGTCGAATCCGATGGCATTGAGGCGGTGCTGCAGGTCGGCGACGTCGTCGCCGTGGAGCATCGGCATGCGATGGTAGAGGAGTCGGTCGCCGAGGCGGTGTCCGGCGTCGACCATGGTCCGCCAGGTCTCACGGCCCACCAGACCGTCGGGTGTCAGGCGCCGCGACTTCTGAAAGGCGATGACGGCCGACGCGGTGCCTTCGGCAAACACCCCGGGGGCGTCGGGTGCCGTGGAAAAGCCCAGGGCATGAAGCCGCTCCTGGATGTCCCGCACCGGCTCGCCGGCGTCACCGATTCGGAAGAGCGCCATTCCCCAATGGTCGCAGGTCGCGGCAACTTGGTGGCCGGCCGGTCCGCCGCCGAAGGGTTTCCCCGGTCAGGAGAGGAAGGGAGCCAGTTCGGCGAGCAGCTTCACCTTGGGCATGGCGCCCACGATGCGCTTCTTGGGTTCGCCGTTCTGATAGACGATGAGGGTCGGGATGCTCATCACGTCGTAGGTTCCGGCGGTCTGCGGGTTCTCGTCGACATTGAGTTTGGCGACGCGCAAGGTCCCGGCGTACTGCCCGGCGATCTCCTCGATGGCCGGGGCAATCATGCGGCACGGCCCGCACCACTCGGCCCAGAAGTCGACGAGGACCGGGGTGCTTCCTGCGATCAGATCCTTGAAGGTCTGATCGGTTGCCGTGATCGTGTTCTCAGACATGGTGTCTCGGCCGGCTGCGGCCGTCCTCCGTTCTCCTGGGGCAACAACCGCGTTGCCGGCTCCGTCATTCCTCAGTCGTGAACGCTCGTTTCGAGCCAACGCTCGGCATCGATCGCCGCCTGGCATCCCATTCCGGCGGCGGTGACCGCCTGACGATAGGTGGCGTCGACGACATCGCCGGCACCGAACACCCCTTCCACCGAGGTGGCGGTGCCCTTGAAGGTGAGCAGGTAGCCCTTGGGATCGAGGGCGAGTTGACCGCCGAACAGGGCGGTGTTCGGGGTGTGACCGATGGCCACGAACACACCCTCGGTGGGATGGTCGCTGAGGTCCCCGGTCACGGTGTCGCGGAGGCGGACCCCGGTGACCGTATCGTCGCCGAGGATCTCGGCGACGACGCGATTCCAGCGGACTTCGATCTTGGGATGGCGCAGCACCCGCTCCGCCATGATCTTCGAGGCGCGGAACTCGTCACGGCGATGCACCACGGTCACCTTCTTGGCGAACTTGGTGAGGAACAGGGCCTCTTCCATGGCGGAGTCCCCGCCTCCGACCACGACGATGTCGCGTTCCTTGAAAAAGAAGCCGTCGCAGGTGGCGCAGGCGCTGACTCCGTGGCCGCGGAGCTTCTCCTCCCCGGGAACGCCGAGCCACTGTGCCGAGGCCCCGGTGGCGACGATGATCGCTTCGGCCCGATACTCGGTGTCGTCAAC
Organism: Acidimicrobiia bacterium; assembly: GCA_016215655.1. Classification (GTDB taxonomy): domain Bacteria; phylum Actinomycetota; class Acidimicrobiia; order Spongiisociales; family UBA11373; genus UBA11373. Next base: position 26,042 of record JACRIT010000021.1, on the reverse strand, counting down.
CCAGATCCGGAAGGGTCGCTTGGAGAGGTCAACGCGCGACACGTCGGAAGTGACAAAGCGCGTGCCGAAACGGGCCGCCTGCTTGCGGAATAGTTCCATCATCTCGGGGCCCATGATCCCGTCAGGGAACCCCGGGTAGTTCTCCACCTCGGTGGTGAGCATCAACTGACCGCCGGCGGCAACCCCCTCCACCACAAGCGGTTCGAGGCCGCCACGCGCCGCGTACACCGCGGCGGTGAACCCGGCCGGGCCCGACCCGATGATGATGAGTTGCTCGGTCATTCCGCCCCGCGGGAGATGCGCTTTCGCCAGAGCAACGCCCCGAACACCAGGAATAGTCCGCCGACGATGGCATAGGCCAACTCCATCGAGTAGCCGCAGTCGCAGGCCTTGCGGAGCAACTCGTCGGCGATGCGAAACAGCCCCACGAGGAAGAAGATGAAGGCGAGGCCCACCAGGGTGAGCGCCACCAGTCCCAGGGTGACGAACTTGATCACCCGGGCGACGCGGTCCACGGTCATCGCCCGGATCCGGGTGGCCACCGCCTCGAGCAACCCGGCGACCTTGATGGGGAAGTCCTCGGTCTCGGGGGAGTCCTCGCGGTCGAAACGGTCGTCGCTGTCCACGAGGTGAGGTTACCCGGTGCTCGTTACCCGTTTCCCGGGAAACGCAGTTCCCAATGCGCAATTCGTAAACCCCGTCACCTGGCGACTGCCCGTTGCCTATTGCTTCGGCCCCTCAATTCTGACGAATTGCGAATTGCGGGCGCATTGCGCATTGCGCCTATGGCACCACGATCGGCGTGGCGCAATCCGCCGGGTCGAATGCCACCAGCGTGCCCGGTCCCGCGCCGTCCGCCGGGGCGAGGCGGAATACCACGTAGGTGATCGGGGCGGAGCCGGGATCGGTGCTCTCCATCGGGTAGTAGAACGTGGTGAGTTGAGGACTGCCCAGGAACTCGGTCGCCTCCGCCACACAGGCGGTGGTGTCCTCGAGGGGGCGCTCGAGCACGCCGAGGGCCTCGGGGTCGCTCTTCAGCAGGATGAGGTCCTCGGCGACCTTGGGAAGGCTGGCGGCGCGCTCCGTCATCGCCGCGGCGAGTGTCGTGGTGGCATGGGCGTCTCCCGCGGGGGTGCCACCGTCGGTGGCGTCGGCCGTTGCCAGGGTGGGCTCCGGCACCTCGGCGCCGAGAGGGGCGGCATCGGACTCGAGATCGGCGGGCACCGTGGTCACCCCTTCGGCGGTGACGGCAGCCTCCTCGTCCCCGCCGGCGATGTCGGCGACGGTCGGAGCAAAGGCGACGATGGCGACGAGGGTGGTGGCGGCGACCGCGATCGGTCCCCAGGCGACGCGGCGACGTGACCGCGGAGCGACGGTGGATCCGTCGGCGGTCAGGCCGAGCTGTCCGGCCACGGCGGCGTGGAGGGCGATCCGCTCCCGTTCGTCGAGGCGGGGGGGTGTGGCGCCTCGCATCGCGGCCAGTGCGGCTCGCTGACCGGCGAGCTCGGTGGCTGCCGCGGGATCGCCGGCGATGCGCGCCTCGAGGACGGCGGCCTCGGCGGGCGCCAGGGTGCCGTCGGCGAGGGCGGCGAGGAGTTCGGGGTCGAAGCTATGCATGGTGCTCACCACTATGAGTGTCGGAGGGGTCTCGCAGGTTCCCGAGCGCCTCGGCGAGGAGCCTCCGGCCCCGGAAGACCCGGGACTTCACGGTGCCCACGGGTACGCCGAGTGCCTCGGCGACGGTCTGGAGTCCCAGGCCCTCGACGTCGGCAAGGACGACCGCGGCGCGGAACTCCGGAGGCAGGGCGGCCAGCGCCGCCTCGAGGTCGGGGCGGAGTTCGATCGAGCCGAACGCATCCCCGGCAGCCAGGTCGGGGGGGTCGTTGCTCTCCGGGAGGGCCTCGGCGAGGTGCCGCTTTGCCCTGCGGGCGTGGTCGTAACAGGTGTTCACCGCCACCCGGTAGAGCCAGGTGCTGAAGGCAGAACGGCCGGCGAACCGGTCGGCCTTGCGGAACACGGTGATGAAGGTTTCCTGGGTGGCATCGAGGGCGGCCTCGCGATCGCGCAGCATGCGGAGGCAGACGGCGAACACCCGATCCTCGTGCGCCCGCATCAGGGCTTCGAAGGCCTCCATCTCCCCGCGCAGGTAGCGCTCGATGAGGGAGGCGTCGGTGTCGGCCCGGTCGGTCACGACGGCAACGCTACCGGTCACGCCAGCCGGTAGACCACGCCGGCCACCCCCGGCCCGGCATGGGTGCCCACCACGGGTCCGAGGCGGGCGATCAAGGGCTCCTCGTCACGGATGACCCGCAGGGCGGCGAGGAACTCGGGCAGGTCGGCGGGATCCGAGTGGATGACCCCGAAGCGTCGAATCCGGACGCCGAGGCCGGCGACATGATCCACGACCGCGGACAGGGCTTTGCGCCGGCTGCGGACCCGGCCCGCCGGCTCCACTGCCCCGTCCTTGAAGGAGATGATGGGCTTGATGTCGAGGAGGTTGCCGACAAAGGCCTGTGCCCCGCCGATGCGTCCACCACGCTTGAGGAACTCGAGGGTGTCGAGGGTGGCATAGATGTTCGAGGAGGCCGCCGCCTCGCGAGCGATCTCCTCCACGGGGTCGATGCCCACCCCGGTGGCGGCGAGTTCGGCGGCCTCGATGGCCACCAGGCCCAGGGCGGCGGAGACCAGCGCGCTGTCCACCACCCGGATCGGGATCCCCCCGCGGAACTCCTCAGCGGCGAGCACCGCCGCCTGGTGAGTGGCTGAGATCTTCGAGGAGATGCAGATCACCACCACCCCGTCGGCTCCCTCATCGGAGAGTCTGCGAAACGCCTCCTGGAACCGACCCACCGAGGGTGCGGCCGTCTCCGGAAGCACCGTGCCTTCGGTGAGGCGGCGCCAGAACTCGTCCTTGGAGAGCTGCTCTCGATCGACGAACTCCTCGGCGCCAAAGCGGATGGTGAGTGGCACCACCGCGATGCGGTGCCGGTCCAGGACGTCGTCGGGGAGGTCGCACGACGAGTCGGTGACGATGCGGATCACGACGCTCCTTCCGCGGTTGGGTGGGATTCTCGCAGGCGGGGGAGCGGCTTGGCGAGGTCAGGGCCCGTGGGGGGTTGTGACCTCTCAGGCGTAGGGCTCGGACATGTCCACCCGGGCTGCGGCAGGAGGAGCGGAGACTGGTAGCGTCCCTGCCGGCTTCACCGCGATCGCGGGTTGCGACGACGGCTCTGTTCCGCGTCTCCCTCGGGTTGGTCGAGTTGCCGACACGAGCCTGAGGCGGGTCGCTTGCCAGAGCCAGGCTGATCGAACAGGGAGGGACGTCATTCTTCTTGGACGGTGCTTCGTCGTGTTGGTCGCAGGACTTCTCGCAGGTGCATGCGCTTCGCCGTCGACCGCGACAACCGCGCCTTCGATGACGACGTTGCCAGCCGCGTCGGGGCAACCGGCGCTGCCCGTGGGCATTTGGGAGGGCTCACAGGAGGCCGGTGACGTGGACTGGTCCATGTCGCTGGTGTTCTCTGGCGATTGCAGCGAAGGCGCCTCCTGTGCCCTCGTGTATTACGTTCGATGCGCCGGAGAGTTGCTGCATCAACGACAGGAGGGCGACGCCTTCCTCTTTCGGGAGAACATCACCGAGAACGCCGACGAGTGCTTCAGTGGCGCCACCGTGCGGATGGAGTATCAGGGGCAGGACCACCCCATGACCCTCACATGGGTGGGGGAGGACGGAGAAGCCGTCGCGACCGCGGAGCTGCATCATCAGCATCCGAGTACCGGTGCCGGCGCGATCCCTGGCTTGGGTGAGGAAGTCGGCCTCCTCCGCGACTTGGGGACGGTGGACTTCGGGTTTGCGGGGGAGAACGGCACGCTGTGGATCCCGCAATCGAACCGAGGTACCGTCCTGCGTGTTGATGCGGGTACCCGCAGGGTCGTATCCGAGATCACGGTGGGTGATCCGTCGAGCCCATCCTTCGGCATCGATCCGAGTGTCGTGGCCGTGTCGGGCGATCAGGTCTGGGTGACGCAACGGGCCGATAGGGCGCTCGGAAGAATCGACCCGGCCACGAACCGGATCGTCGAGACGATCCCGCTGGGTGTCGAGCCGTATGACATCGAGATCGACGGGACCACCCTGTGGGTGACCGCCTTTGAGGAGAACGCGGTCCTCAAGGTGGATTCCCGGTCCAGGACGATCGTCACGATCCCCGATATCGCGAACCCGTTGGGCATTGCGGTCGGCGGTGGCGCCATATGGGTGGTCGAGCACCGCATCGGCAACCTTGCCCGTATTGATCCCGCGACCGCGGCGGTAACCGACCGCATCCCCATGCCGATCGGCAGCACACCAGAGAACCTGGTCTTCTTGGATGAATACGTGTGGGTAGCGAACAACTTCGGGAACTCGCTCTCACGAGTAGACACGAGCACCAATCAGATGACGGTGATCGAACTCCCCGGGCGAGCCGTTTCCGTATCCGCCGGAGGGGGATTCGTCTGGGTTGCCGTGTGGCCGTCACCAGCCGCGGAAGTGGATCTATCGAAGTATGGGATCGCGAGGATCGACCCGGCCTCCAATGTGGAAGTCGACGTGTTTCCCTTCCCCGGCGCGATGAGTCTGATCCACCTGGATGGAATCCTCTGGATAGGCGACCGCAACGACATGAGCGGTGACAAGGTGCACGCTATCCGGCTGGAACCCTGATCCCGGTGGCGCCCCACCGCGCCTCTACCCCCTGCCGAGCAGCACCTCCAGGAATGCCTCGCCGTAGCGCTCCAACTTCACCGGGCCGACACCGGGGATCGCCAGCAACCCGGCCGGCGTGGTCGGTCGAGCGTCCGCCATGGCGAGCAGGGTGGCATCGCTGAACACGACGTAGGCGGGCACTCCCCGCTCGTCGGCGAGACGCCGGCGCAGCGCCTTGAGGGACTCGAACAACGGAGCAGTGCGGATCGCGTCGGTGGAGCGCGTCACGCGACCCGGCCCCGGCGTCGCCACCCGGTCGTCACCCGCCAGGACGTCGTCGCCGGTGCACACGTCGCACGACCCGCCACAGTCCTCGATCCGCTCACCGAAGTAGGCAGCGACGCTGCGATGACGGCAGGAGCGGCGCTCGGCCCAGTCGAACATCGCCCGGCCCTGTCGTCGGTGCCAGTCGGCGGTCTCCCCGCCCTCGACCATGCGCTCGAGATTCACCACGTCGGCCCAGGAGTAGAAGAGCACGCAGTCGCTCGTCAGCCCGTCGCGTCCGGCGCGGCCGATCTCCTGGTAGTAGCCCTCCACCGACCGCGGCATGTCGCGGTGGATCACATATCGCACGTTCGACTTGTCGATGCCCATGCCGAAGGCGACGGTGGCGCAGATCACCTCGGCGTCGTCGCGGATGAAGGCATCCTGGACCGCGGTCCGTTCGTCGGGATCGAGTCCGGCGTGATATGCCAGGGCACGAATCCCCAGTCCGCGCAGATGGAGGGCCGTCGATTCGGCCGAGGCCCGGGAGAGGGTGTAGACGATGCCACTCTCGCCACGGTGGCGCCGGCAGATGCGTTCGATGGCATCGCGTACCTTGACCCGGCGCCCGTCGTGCTCGCCCTTCTTCACCACGCTGATGTGGAGGTTGGGGCGGTAGAACGATCCGCGGAACCGCACCGCATCGACGAGGCCCAATTGGGCCTCGATGTCCCGGGTCACCTCGGCGGTGGCGGTGGCGGTGAGTGCCAGGACGGGGACGCCGAAGCGGGCCTTGAGCCCGCGCAGGTTTCGGTAGGCGGGACGGAAGTCGTGGCCCCACTGGCTGATGCAGTGGGCCTCGTCGACGGCGATGAGACGGAGGTCGACTCCGTCGAGGGCGGCGCCCACCGAGGCCTCGAGTCCCTCGGGGGCGGCATAGACCAGCTCGTACTCCCCGCGGCGCATCCGCTCGACGCGGGCGGCGCGCTCGGCGGCAGGGATGCTCGAGTTGAGTAGGGTGGCTCGCATGCCGATCTCGGAGAGACCGTCCACCTGGTCCTTCATGAGGGCGATGAGTGGCGACACCACCAGGGTGGTGCCCCCGAGGATGCGCGCCGCCATCTGGTAGGTGAGCGACTTCCCCGCCCCGGTGGGCATGATCCCGACGCAGTCCTTTCCGGAGAGCGATGCGGTGACGATCTCGCGCTGTCCGGGCCGGAACGAGGGGAAGCCGAACACATCTCGCAGCGTGGAGTCGATCTTGGAGAGTCGACCCGCCACGACCTCGGCAGCGAGATCCCGCAGTCCGGCGAGGTCGCCAGGCTGGAATCGTTCGGGATGCCGGCGCCACTGGCGGCGCAGTCCATCGAGTTCGGCGCCGGCCCCGGCCGTGTCGCCGCTCGCCACGAGTGAGCGAATCCGGTCGATGGTGCCGGCGACGTCTGGTGCGGCCATGGAGCGAACCTAACCGCCGCCGGCGGCAACGTCCCCCAGGAGATCGGGCGCTAGGCGCTGATCAGGACTTCGAGGGGTTCGTCGAGGGTGTCGAAGCCTTCGGATTCGTAGAGGCGGATGGCCGGCTCGTTGTCGACCTGGGTGTTGAGCATGATCGCTCCGGCACCCTCCTTCTTCGCCCACCGCGCCGAGCTGCGCACCAGTGAGCGGCCGATGCCGGCACCCTGATACTTCGGGTCCACGGCCACTCGTTGCAGGTAGGCAAGGGTCGAGCCGACACCGGTGACGGCAAAACCGGCCAACCCGCCATCGGGGGCCTTGACGACATGGATCACCGAGCGGGGCGTGGCGGCGACGGCCTCGGCGAATGCCGAAGCGTCGAAGCGCCAGAACTGCTCGAAGGCGGCGGCATCGATACGGAGTGCCTCGGCGCGGTCGGCTTCGGTCCCCTCGATCACGATGTGACCCGGGGGAGGGACCTGTCCGAGCCGCCGACGCATCAGGGCGAGGGCGGCGTGCGGCTGGAACTCGGCGTCACGCCACGACTTCTGTGCGGAACGCGGCAGCGGGGGCGACAGCACCGCCGTGGCGCCGGCCTCGGCGAGGGCCTCGACGCAGTCGGCGATGAAGCTGCTTCCACCGCCCCGCACCAGTCGCAGGTGCGCCATGGGCACGGCGTCGTTCCAGGGTCGGGACTCGGCCCGAGCCCAACCCCGGCGCAAGGTCACTTGCCCCGGCCAGTTCCCCTCGATGTGGACCTTGATCGTCACTGGCGCGTGAGGATATCGGTGGTGGGGGGTGGGTCCGCCGCCGGAGGGAGGCGGACCCGCAAATCGTAAGTCCCGCGGCTCGCCGCCCAGATCGGATTGGATGGCTCGGGATCCAGGGCCGAGGGTGCCGCTCGGCGCAATTCGTCAGACGAACATGACGCACTGACGAATTGCGAATTGCGAATCGCGGGGCCACCCCCGATACCCTTTCCCCGTGAAGCCCACGCTGATCTACACGCATCCGGCGTGCCTCGGCCACATCGCCGGTCACGGGCATCCGGAGCGTCCGGCGCGGATCGAGGCGGCGGTCCGCGGTGCTCAGCGGTGGGGCGGTCCGATCGAGATGCGCACGGCTCCCCTCGCCACCGAGCAGGAGCTCGGTCTCGTGCACGACAAGTCGTACATCAATGCCATTGCCCAGATCTGCGCCGATGGCGGCGGGGTACTCGATCCGGACACCTCGGTGGTGGAGGCCTCGTGGGAGGCCTCGCTGCGCGCCGCCGGCGCCGGCGTCGCCGCCGCCGCCGCCATCGCGGCCGGGGAGTCGAAGACCGCCCTCCTCGCCGTCCGGCCCCCGGGACATCACGCCCACGCCAACCGCGCCCTCGGCTTCTGCATCTTCAACAATGTCGCCATCCTTGCCGAGAAGCTGATTCGCGAGGGCAAGCGGGTGGCGATCGTCGACTGGGACGTCCATCACGGCGACGGGACACAGGACACCTTCAACCGTCGTTCCGATGTGCTCTACATCTCCCTGCACCAGTTCCCCTTCTACCCGGGCAGCGGTTGGCTGGAGGACATCGGCACCGGTGAGGGCACCGGGAGCACCGTGAACATCGCGGTCCCGCCCCGAACCCGCGGTGACGCCTACGACGCCGCCTTCACACGCATCGTGCTTCCGGTGCTCACCCAGTTCGCTCCGGACTGGATCCTCGTCAGCGCCGGCTACGACGCCCACCGGGCGGATCCCCTTGCCGAGGTGGAACTCGAGGCAGAGGACTTCGGACGCATGGCAGGCCATCTGTCGACGTTCGACCTCCCCGCGGTCGTGTTCCTCGAGGGCGGGTACAACCTCGACGCCATCGAGGCTTCCGTGGCGGCGACCCTGGCCGGCCTTGCCGGAGCCATGCCCGAGTACTCGATCGGCTCGCCCAAGCGATCCCACCTCATGGTCGACCTCGCCGCCGAAGTCGCCTCGGCACACTGGAGTGGGGTGCGCACCGCGCAGTGAGTTCGCCGAGGGCCTCGGCAAACTGGAGTAGGGCGCGGGCCGCGGGGTGAGTTCGCCGAGCCGACAGCCGGACAGCAAGGTAGGGCCAAGGGCTGCAGGCTGCGGGCGAGGAGACCGTCTGGCACGACCGCAGTGCGTATTGCGTATTGCGCATTGCGGGTACCCATCTCAAGCGCTCACCCCTTCCCGCCGATGAGTTCGGGAACCCATGACCGAGAAGATCCCCTCCATCGACGAGTTGCTCTCGATCGCCGTCGCCAACGGTGCCTCCGACCTGCACCTGCGCGCCGGTTCACCGCCGACGCTGCGGGTCGACGGCGAGTTGCGCGGCTTCGCCGGGCGCGCCCTCACCGAGCCCGAGGTCGAGTTGTACCTCCAGTCCCTGCTTCCTGACCGGCTCGAAGTCGAGTTCAAGCAGGGACATGAAGCCGACTTCGCCTACGGGCTGTCCGATGGGAGCCGGTTCCGCATCAACGCCTACCGTCAGCGCGGGTTGGTCAGCCTGGCCATCCGGGCGCTGCGGCCGCCGTCGGGAGACTTCGCCTCGCTTGGTCTTCCTGCAGTCCTCGAATCGATCGCCGCCGAGCCCCGCGGGCTCGTGCTCGTGACCGGACCCACCGGATCCGGCAAGTCCACGACGCTCGCCGCCCTCGTGGACCACATCAACACGACCCAGCGGCGCAACATCATCACCGTCGAAGACCCGATCGAGGTGCTCCACCGCGACAAGCTGTCGATGGTGAGCCAGCGCGAGGTGGGGGTGGACACCGGAGGCTTCGCCGAGGCGATGCGGCGGGTGCTCCGCCAGGACCCGGACATCATCATGATCGGGGAGATGCGCGACGCCGAGACCATCGACGCCGCGCTCAAGGCCGCCGAGACCGGTCATCTCGTGCTGTCGTCCCTGCACACCCTCGATGCCGCGGAGACCATCAACCGGATCCTCGACTTCTTCTCCAACGAGCAGCAGCGCCAGGCCCGGCTGCTGCTGGCTGGCACCCTGCGCGCCATCCTCAGCCAGCGGTTGCTGCCGAGGGCCGACGGCCTGGGACGCATCCCGGCGGTCGAGGTGCTCGTGAACACGGATCGCATCGCCGAGCGCATCGGGGACGCCGCACTCACGCACGAGATCCCCGAGCTCATCGCCGAGGGCTCGTTCTACGGGATGGAGACATTCGACCAGTCCATCCTTCGGCTCGCCGCCGCCGGGCTGGTCTCATGGTCCGATGCCTTCCGCCACGCCACCAAGCCCAGCGACCTCAGGCTGCGGGCGCAGCAACTGGGCGTGCTCGGCACGTAGCCAGCCGATGCGACCCGGCGGCGGAACCCTGTCGACGCGCCACCTCAGAGCGAGTTGTCGGGCCCATCACCCCGACAGGTGCTGCCACCCCACACGTCGAGGATCACGTCCGAGTCCGTGTACCCGGTGAGTCGTCCCTTCACCACCCCGGGGGACCCGGCGGGAAGGTAGCTGAACATCGGCTCGCCACTTCCCTCTGCCTGGAAGACATGTGCCGTGGGCCACATGGCGAGGAGTTGCGCGACGGTGACTCCGACGTCGATGCTCGACGGGGGACCCGCGGTGAGGGGCACCTCCCCCGAGGTCTCGTAGCCATAACCGGTGAAGACCACGGTTCGCTGGCTGTTGAACGGCTCCGCGTCACCGAAGAGCAGCACGACTCTGCCAAACCCGGCGGAGGAACTCAGCACGGTCCACCCCACCCGGCGCATGCGGGTTCCGGGACACGTGGCGTCCGTTTCGACCAGTCCGCTGTCGTAGGCGGGGAGCCCCCAGAGACTCTCGGCCGCGGAGATCACCGCCTCCGGATCGTCGCCGAACCGAGCGAAGCCGAGGCCGTCGGGCTCGAAGACGACCGCCGCCGGGATCGACACGATGGTGGACGGGAGCGTCCCGGCGATCGTGATGGTGACCGGGACCGTGAGGGGGATCGTGGGACCGGTGGTGGTGGTCGTGGTGGCCGCGGTGGTGGTCGTGGCTGCCGGAGAGCTCGTGGCGGTGACCGGCGGCAGGACCCCGGCGTCGTCGCCGCACGACGGCAGCGTCGTCAGCACGATCGATGCCAACAGAAACCACGTGCGCCCGCTCACCGCGCTGCCTCCTGTCGCCACACCTAGCCGGGTGGGGGGTGCTCCCGCCAGGGTCGAAGTACCCGAGGCGCGGTGGGGATCACCGCGAGTCGTTCACGAGGGTGAACCCCTCACCGGCCGGGCGATGTCGGCTCATGGACCCGTGTCCCCCCATCGCCGGCACCGGCCACGTAGATGACCCACGGGGCGATCCGGGTCTCCGCGACCCACGGGTACGGCTCGTCGGTCCGGCCGAGCGGCCAATGGGTCTCCAGCACCGCCAGGCCGGCGGCGGAGTAGCTCGCCAGGTAGGCCTCGTGGGACCACAGCACGTCCTCGACCGGGCGGCGGTCGGGCACGTCGGTCATGACGATGCGCACCCGGTCGCCGTCCCGTGCGAGGTGGTTCTCCGGGAAGTCGCGGGTGCTGAAGGAGGCCCATTCGTTGCGGTAGATGTCCGGCGAGGACACCAGGTTCACCAGGATGCCGGCCGGGCGCAGCAGTCGGCGCAGTGCGGTCAGCAGGCGCACCTTGGTCTCGGGCCCCGGCACATTGTCGAAGGTGAAGGCGGCCAGCACCAGGTCGAAGGAGGCTTCAGGGAATCCGGTGGGGCCATCGTCTCCCACCAATCGGTAGTCCCCGCCAGGATCGGCCTCCCGGGCCAGGGCCAGCATCGCCGGGGCCAGGTCGACGCCGATCGCCTCGAACCCCAGGCGCTTCAGGAATCGGGTGGATCGCCCCGTCCCGCAGCCGAAGTCGAGGGCGGCCCGTCCCACGGCCCGGCGGCGCAGGATCTCCGGGAGATCCCGGAAGGCCAGGTAGTAGGTGTTGGGGAACTCGAGCGAGGCGTAGGACAGTGCCCGGGTACGGTCCTCGTAGACATTGGCAAAGTCCACTGCGGGCTCACTGAACGGCGGGCATCAAGGCTACCCACCGGCCGAGCGTCTTGAAGTTGCGAGCGGAGCAGTTGGGTGTGTTGGGGGGAGCAGGGTCGGCCGCTGAGAGATCGCGATTCGCAGTTCGCCAGGCGCGCCCGAGCAGGTTGACGCGTTGTGACGAATCGCGAATTGCGAACCGCCGCCCTCCGCCCCCCGTACCATTCGCACATATGTTCCCCAAGCGTCTCGAACCCCTGCTTCGCGCCGATGGTGTGCCGATGCGGGTGGCGGAGCGGTTCCGGGAGGCGGGCCACGAGGCGTTCCTGGTGGGCGGGAGTGTGCGCGATGCCCTGATGGCCCGACAGCGTTCGGGCAGCGAGTACGACTTCACCACCGACGCCTCACCGGATCGCATCCACGATCTGCTCAAGGGATGGGCGCACGGGGTGGTGACGGTGGGCAAGGAGTTCGGCACGGTCGGCGGACACCTCGACGACGTCATCGTGGAGATCACCACGTTCCGCAGCGAGACCTACCGCGGTGACAGCCGCAAGCCCGAAGTGTCGTTCACCGGCGACCTCGAGGCCGATCTGTCCCGGCGCGACTTCACGGTGAATGCGATCGCCCTGAGACTCCTCCCCAAGCCGGAGATGATCGATCCCTTCGGAGGGCTCATCGATCTCGGCAGGGGTGTGCTGCGCACCCCGCTCTCTCCCGAGGTCTCGTTCACCGACGATCCCCTGCGCATGTTGCGGCTGTTTCGCTTCGCCGCCACGCTCGGTTTCGTCCCGGATCCCGACGCGGTGGCGGCGGTGCGAACGATGGCAGACCGGCTGACGATCGTCAGCGCCGAGCGGATCCGCGAGGAGTTCGACCGGCTCATCGCCGGCGAGCACGTCGAAGCGGCGCTGTGGGGGGTGCTCGAGACCGGTCTCGCCGATCGCTTCATCCCCGAGATCCCGGCCCTCGCCGTCGAGCAGGATCCCCACCACCGCCACAAGGACGTGCTCGCCCACACCGTGGCCGTGGTGGGCAAGTGTCCTCCCGATCGCATTCTCCGCCTCGGGGCGCTGTTTCACGACATCGGCAAGCCCGCCACCAAAGAGATCTCACCCGAAGGGGTCACCTTCCATCATCACGAGGTGGTGGGGGCGCGCCTCACGCGGGCGCGGATGCGGGAGATGCGATACGGCAATGACGACATAGACCAGGTCTCCGACCTGGTCTATCTCCACATGCGAGCGCACACGTTTCGGCTGGGCTGGACCGACCGGGCGGTGCGGCGCTATGTGCGCGACGCCGGACCGCTGCTCGATCGGCTCAACACCCTGGTGCGCTGCGACGTCACCACCGCCAACGATCGCAAGGCCCGCCAGATCCGCACCCGGGTCGACGAGTTGGAGGAGCGCATCGCCGACCTGCGTCAGCGCGAGGAGCTCGACGCCATTCGTCCGCCGATCGACGGCAACCAGGTGATGGCGCATCTCGGTCTCAAACCCGGTCCCAGGGTGGGAGAGGCCCTGGAGATGCTGCTGGAGCACCGCCTGGACCACGGGCCGTACTCGGAGGAGGAGGCGTACGCGTTGTTGGACAGGTGGTTCGCGGGAGCGAGCTAGTTGGATTCGCAATCCGCAATTCGTCAGACCCCTCGAGACGCGACCACGCGATCTGAACGAATTGCGGATTGCGAACCGTCTGATCGAAGCGGCATCGAGCCGCCTCGGTCAGCTATACCAGGTCGGCTTCTGCTCGCCCTTCTTCTCGCGCCGTGAGGCGCTGAACTTGTGGGCGTACTCGACGAGGTGGCGGGCGCAGCCCTTCTTCCAGCCGGTGGACACCAGACCCTCGACGAGGCCCTCGGATTGGGTGTCGAGCATCTTGTTGACGTCGCTCCACGCCGGCAGCAGTGCGCGCTGAATCGCCTCCTCGAGGAGGGGGTGACGCGTGTGGAGCGGCCGGCTGCGTTGACCCTTGAGCTCGAAGCTGGCGACGAGTCCCTTGCGGAAGCGGTCGCGCCCGTACTGGGGGACATCGATGAGGCGCTCGACGCGGCGCAGCGTCGGCATGTTGGCCTGCTCGCCCTCCTTTTCCCACCTGGCGACCTCCTCCTTGACGGCGCGGGCCATCTTCTCGGCAGAGTCCCGGTAGGCGAGCACTGCGGCCTTGCGCAACTCCAGTTGCACCATCTCGTCGTACTCGGCCTCGGTGGCGGCGAGCAGCGCCCCCCACCGTTCCCGCTCCGCCTCGGTGAACCCGGCCCGCTGCGGCAAGCCCTCCCAGAGCGCCTGCAGGACCGCGATCCCGTCGAGGCACCCCTTGGTGGATCCCGCCACGGAGGAGAGCCGGTTGATCACATAGCGGGGGCTGAGGCCGGTCATCCCCTCCTCGGGCGACTTCTCGTGGAGCCGGTCGGCGTCCTCGGCGCCGCCGTGGGTGCCAAAGCGCCCGTCGTAGAGGTGGAGTTTGCGGATGAGTCCCTGCATCCCACCCCCCGGATGGGTGAGGCGGGTGAGCACCGCAAACGTGGCCGCGGTGTGGAGGGCCAGCGGTGACACGTCGTTGCGACCCAGGTCGGCTCCGGAGAGCATCTTCTCGTAGATGCGGATCTCGTCGCGCACCGAGAGCACGAATGGCACCTTCACCACGACGAGGCGGTCGAGCATCGCCGCGGCGCGGGGGTTGGCGACCAACTCGTCGTATTCGGCGAGGTTGCTCTGGGCGATCACCGCCTCGTCGGCATACATCGTGCCCGGACCGTTCGTCTTGATGATCTGCTCCTGGCTGAGGCTCAAGAGCACCGCCAGGAACCGCTCGTCCATCTTGAAGACCTCGAGGAGGTCCGCCATCCCGCGGTGGGCGGCGTTCAGCTCCCCGGTGAATTTGTAGGCGCGCTTCGCCGACGTCGGATCGGCGGGATCGAGCAGGGAGAGGTCGACGTCGCCGACGAGGCGGGTGAGGTCCTCCGAGCGCGGGTCGGTGGCGACGAAGGTGCCGAACCCGACACCGTGGGAGATGGAGTAGGAGATCCGACGCACCGGGACCTTGGTGATGTCACCCTTGTAGACGTTGTCGACCATCCAGCGGACCTCGGGGTTGAGGTCGCCCTCGATGTAGACCCCGGCCTCGGCGCGGAGGTCCTCGGGGATGAGCCGCAGCGGGTCCTCGTGCATCTGCGAGCCCTTGATGGCGTACACGCGGCCGTCGTCGCTATTCGTATAGGCCTCGAGCCCTTTCTTCATGGTGTTCACGAGGGTCGACTTGCCGGATCCGGGAGGCCCGACGAGGAGCAGGATCCGCTTGCGCACGTCGAGACGGCGTCCGGCAGCCCGGAAGTAGTCGGCCACCTGCTGGATGACGTGTTCCTGGCCGAACAACTCGCCTTCGAAGAGGTCGAAGCGCTCTTCACCATCCGGACCGATCGAGAGCCCGGAGGCGTCGATCATGTCGGCGATGAGGGCGTGGGATAGCCGGGCGAGACGGGGATCCTCGCTGACCATGTCCAGGTAGCGGGCGAACGTGACCTCTTCGACCGGGGTACCGACCCGGGCCCGGATCTGTTCGAGGAGTGCCTTTGGTTCCATGTGCTGTCCTCGCCTCGTGTAGTCCCCAAGGGTAGAAGAACGAGAGCGGGAGACCCGAAGGTCTCCCGCTCTCTTCGATCAGATCCGTCCGGCGAGCCGAACGGTTCGGCTCCTGGTTAGAGGTTGCCGAAGTCGACGCCCAGGGCCTCGGCGAATCCGAAGAACACCAGGGCAGCACCGGCGATCAGGGTCATCCAGCCGACGAAGGCCTTGAAGCCCCGGTTGTCGGCGACCAGACCGGCCGAGATGAAGTGCAGCAGCATGACGACACCGACGAGCAGGGCGGCATAGCCGTACTGCGCCGCGGCGCCCGCATCCGCCAGGTACACGTAGCTGAAGAACGCCACGACACCGAACAGCAGGGCGAACATGCCGTAGGTGCGATCCTGCGACGACTCGTTCCATGCATTCGCCGCAGCGAGGAAGCCGAAGATGGCGCCGAGGGCCCACCAGGACCCACTGACGACATCCCCGCCACCGCTAAAGGCGAACGTCAGGGCGAGGATGAACGAAGCCAAGCCCAGGGCATACGCCGTGGTGCGTGACTCGGTCACTCCGCCCCAGTACCACCCGTAGGTGACAAGGATCGCGCCGAGAAGTACGAGTTCCACTAGGGATACCTCCTGTAGGTGTACCTTCCCCTTACGAGTCCTTAGACCCTCGCCGCGCACCTCGGGTGACGCCGGGTTACGGAAAGATGGGGAAGTTATCCACAGGAGGAGCGTTACCCGTTTCCCGTTTCCCGTTGCCCGACGGAGGTACTGGCGGGGCTACGGCTGTTCGAAGGGGTTGCGGACCGTGGGGTCGACGACATTCGCGGTCGGGGTCGACGTCGTGGTGGTCGCGACCACCGCGGTGGCCGCTGCCGGGGCGTCGGTCACCGGTTGAAAGGTGGGTGCCCGGCCCGGTTCACCGCACGCCGCGACCAGGAGCAACCCGGGAAGAAGCGTTCGAGCCCTCATCCCTTCTGATCGGCACCTGGGCCGCCTGGACTTGAAGCGGGTGGCGGGGAGCCGGAAGCCGGCAGCGGCTTCCTCGGCCCCGGAAAGAAGGCGTTCGTCCGTGCCGCGTACTCGGCGTATCCCGGCCGGCGATTCCCGATGGACCGCTCCAGCAGGGCCACTCCGCTGACCCGCAGCAGCAGCGCGGACATCACGATCGGACCCACGATGGTCCAGGTGGACCCCCAGGCGGCGACGGCCACCAGGAAGTGCCCCCACCACACGGCAAAGTCCCCGAAGTAGTTGGGGTGGCGGGTGTAGCGCCACAGTCCCCGGTCCATCACCATGCCCCGGGAGGCGGGGTCGCGCGTGAAGCGCACCAGCTGGAGGTCGCCGACGGCCTCGAAGAACAGCCCCAGAGCCCAGAGGGCGACGCCAGCGGCGGCCAGCCAGCCCGGGCGCCCGCCGTCCACCATCGCCATCTGCACCGGGAGGGACACGATCCAGGCGAGCGCCCCCTGGAGCAGGAACACCGTCGCCAGGCTGACGATCCCGAATCGTGAACCCCAGCGTCGGCGCATGGCCTGGTAGCGGAAGTCTTCGCCGTGGCCGAGATTGCGCACGGCGAGGTGGGTGCCCAGGCGCACGCCCCAGATCGACACCAGGACGGCCACGAGCAGTCCCCGGGAGCCAGGGTCGTCGGCGGCGACATACGCCACCCAGGTCACGATCACGAATGCCGGTCCCCAGAACGGATCGACGATCGAGGCGTCGCGGATCACCAGGCTGACCAGCCAGAGGGCGACGAACGACGCGGCGAGGGTCGCGGCCGCGGTGAGGAGGACCTCGCTCATCGCAGCTACCGGCAGGTGAAGCCGCGTTCCTCGGCGGCGGCGGTGATGCGGTGCGCCATCCGCGGGAACACGATGCGGTGCGGCACGAGCATCAGGTACCAGTAGATCCGACCCGCCAATCCCCTCGGCCGGAACCATGCGGTCTGGATGAGGTCGGTCCCGAACTCGGTGTCGCGGATCTCCCACTCGATCCACGCATCGCCGGGAATGCGCATCTCCGCGTGCAGTCGCAGACTCCGCCCGGGCACGACGTCTTCCACCCTCCAGAAGTCGACGGCCTCGCCGACGCGGACCTCGGTGGGATGGCGGCGTCCCCGGCGCAAGCCGGTGCCGCCGACCATGCGGTCGAGGATGCCGCGGATCCGCCAGGCCCAATCCAGGCCGTAGTAGCCGGCCCGGCCACCGATCCGGCTGAAGGCCCAAAACAGGTGTGAGGCGTCGGTGTCGGTGGGCATCACCTGGCGGTCCATGAACACGGTGCCGCCCGACCACGCCGGGTCCGTGGGAATGGGCGCGGCCGGTTGGGAAGCGGCATCCGACCAGCGGGTGATCACTCCGCCGGGGAGTCGGCTCAGGGCGCGCCGCATCGCTGCCCGGATCGGCGTCGGCTCGAGGGGTACCAGATCCTGGGACCGTCCCACCACGACCTCGGAGCGGAGGCTCTCGACGAGAGGCCGCGCCACCTTGGGGGGCAGCGGGGTGACGAGACCGATCCACCACGACGAGAGCCACGGGGTGAGGAGCGGTACGGGGATGACCACACGCCGGCGCAGCCCGGCCTCCTCGGCATAGATCTGCATCATCTGCTCATAGGTGAGGACGTCGGGCCCTCCGACTTCGAGGATGCGGGACTCCGCCGAGCGGTCCTCGATGGCGCCACGGAGGATCTCGAGCACATCACCGACCGCCACCGGCTGGCATCGGGTGCGCACCCACCTCGGGGTGATCATGACGGGAAGCACTTCGGTGAGCGACCGGAGCATCTCGAACGACAGCGAACCGGAGCCGATGATCACCGCGGCACGCACCTCGGTGACCGGCGTGGGGCCGGCGGCAAGAGCCCGCCCGACCTCATGGCGACTGCTGAGGTGACGCGAGTGGGCGGTCCGGTCGTCGCCGAGGGCGCCGAGATAGACGATGCGCCCGACCGCGGCATCGGCAGCGGCATTGCGGAAATTGGAGGCGGCGCGGCGGTCGACCCTGGCGAAGTCGGCACCCGACGCCATCGAGTGCACCAGGTACACCGCGGCGTCGCAGCCGATGAGTGCCTCTTTCACGGACCGCTCGTCGAGTACGTCGCCCGCCACCACCTCCACGCGGTGTCGCCAGGGATGGAGGGACAGCTTCTGAGGATTCCGCGCCAGGCAGCGCACCTCGTGCCCGGCATCGAGCAGGCGGGGGACGAGTCGTCCGCCGATGTATCCGGTGGCACCGGTGACGAGAATCCGCATGGGGCGCGCGAGGCTAGGCGGCGTCCGGGGCTATGGAACCGCCGTCGCGCCCGGAGGAGCCGCCCACCTTCAGGGTGTCCCGGCGAGGCCGATGCTGTCATCATGACGGGCATTCGGGTCTGCCATCTCATCCACGATCTCGGCCCTGGAGGGGCGGAGCATGTGCTGGTCGACCTCGCCCGGGTCGCCAAGCCGGCGGGTCTCGACATGAGCGTGGTGAGCATGCTCCCCACGGAGGGTCTGCGCTATCCCGAGGCCCTGCGCGAAGCCGGAGTGACCGTGCGCAGCCTCGACCTGCGTTCCTGGTGGGACCCGCGCGGACCCCGCCGCTTGCGCCGTGTCGTCGACGAACTCCGCCCCCAGGTGCTCCACTCCCATCTGAAGCACGCCGATGTCGTCGCCGGGCGGGTGGCGATGCGCACGGGCATCCCGCAGGTGTCGACCCTGCACGTCATCGAGGACGACGTCGCTGCCCTCGGACGGTTGAAGCGGGCCATCGCCATGCGATCACGGCGTCGCACCGCCGCCATGACCATCGCGGTGTCCGATGCGCAACGGCAGTGGTATCTGGCGATGTCGGGGGAGGACCCCCGCCGCGTCGTCACCATCCGCAACGGGATTCCCGATCCGGGACCCGTCGCTCCCGCCGCCCGTGCCGCGGTGCGGGCAGAGCTCGGCATCCGCCACGACGCGGTGGCGGCGGCGATGGTGGCGGTGATGCGCCCGGGCAAGGGGCATGACGTGATGCTCGCCGCCATGGCGGCCGTCGATCCACAGGTGAGCATCGTGCTGGTCGGTGACGGCGAGTTGATGGACGCCGTGGTCGAAGGGTCACGCCGGCACCTCGGGCGGGTGATCCTCACGGGATTCCGGGAGGATGTGGCCCGCCTGCTCGGCGGGGTCGATCTCGTGATCCACCCCAGCACGGCCGATGCGCTCCCCACTGCACTGGTGCACGCCGCCGCCGCCGGCCTTCCGGTGATCGCATCGGCCGTCGGAGGTATTCCCGAGATCGTCACTGCCGAGAGCGGCATCCTCATCGGTCCCGGCGACGCCCCGGCGCTGGCCGCCGCCATCAACGCCCTGGCGGCCGACCCGGCACGTCGGACCCGGATGGGCGAGGCGGCGCGGCGTCGGTTCGAGGAGCGCTTCACGGCGCAACGGTGGATCGCGGAATTGCGGGCCATCTACGAAACGGTCATCGCGCGCTGAACCTCTGCGGGCGCGTTCCGCGGGAGCCGGGGCTACCCTCAGCGGCGAACCCGTTTCTCCTGGAGGCTTTGTGGTCGCCACGCTGTACGTCATGCCCGTCCGACCGGGGCGTAGCGACGACTTCCGTGCGTTCGTCGCCGACCTCATGCGCTCGCGTCGGGTGGAGTGGGCCGAGTCCCATCGCCGTCGCGGGGTGACCCGCCAGGTGGTGTTCATCGGTCGTGATGGAGGGGGCCGTGATCTGGCGATGATCTACTCCGAGTCCCCGGACCCGGAGAGCGCATTCACCTCGATTGCCGCCTCCGATCATCCGTTCGATCGGTGGTTGGCCGAGAAGATGTCCGAGTTGGTGGAAGCCCGTATCGCGGTGGAGTCTCTCGCCGACACCGCACCGAAGCCGGGGATCTGGCGAGGCTGGAGGAGGTTGCGGCGATGAAGCGACTGGTGGTGCTGTTCCTGGCCTTTGGGTTGATCGCAGCGGCGTGTGGCGACGACGACGCATCCCCGCTCATCACCTCGACGACGAGCGGCCAAGCGACGACGACGACCGTGGGCACCGGTGAGTCCTATCCGACCGAGATGGTCGAGGCGTACATGGACGGATGCCGGGCCGAGGGTGGCGAAGAGCTCTGCCGGTGCACCATCGACCAGTACCAGGCCCGCCTCACCCTCGAGGAGTTCATCGAGTACAGCTCGACGACTCCGGACATCGGCAACGATCCCCTCGCCCAGGAGATCATCGAGTACTGCACCCGCACGGGTGGTACCACCCCGACCACCCTGGCCGGTGACTTCGTTCCTTTTGCCGACATGGATGGGGTGATCGACGCCAGCCTCGCCGACCTCGATGTCTACTGGGCGGCGGCCATGCCGGAGGTGTGGGGGATCGACTACTCGCCCCCCATCGTCAACGGTCCCTACTACAACTCCCGCGGTGACCAGCCGACGTGCGGCGGACCGATGGAGCCGAGCTGGTACGTCGGCAATGCCTTCTACTGCGGATTCGACGACACGGTGCAGTGGGACCACGAGGACCTGATGGCGCCGCTCTATGAGCAGTTCGGCGATTTCACCGTCGCCCTCGTCCTCGCCCACGAGTGGGGCCACGCCATCCAGGCGCGCTACGGGTTCGACGACGTCAACAGTCCGACGGTGGTGTCCGAGCTCCAGGCCGACTGCTTTGCGGGCTCCTGGACCGGACGAGTGGCCGCCAATGAGAGCGACATCATCCGCCTCGAGCCCGGCGATCTCGAAGAGGCGATGTCGGGCTTCCTCCTCATCGGCGACCAACTCGGCAGCGACCCTGCCGACGACAACGCCCACGGCGGATCGTTCGACCGTCTCAGTGCCTTCTTCGATGGCTTCAACAACGGTGCCGGTCAGTGCGCCGGCTACGAAGCCGACCCCCCGGCCGTCGTGTTCATCCCGTTGCGCGAGGGTGAAGACCCGACCCAGGGCGGCGACCTCCCGTTCGACCAGACCGCACCGCTGCTCATCGATGCGCTCGAGACCTTCTGGTCGATCGTGTACCCCGATGTCTTCGGGGGCGAATGGGTGCCGGTGTCGCAAGTGATCCCCTACGACCCCGCGGGTGAAGTGCCGGCGTGCGGCGGCTTTGTGGCCCAGGACGAGTTCTTCGTCGGCAATGCCTTCTACTGCGAGGCCGACGACTTCGTCGCCTGGGACAACGTTGGGCTCTTCCCCAGTCTGTGGACCGAGATCGGGGACTTCGCCATCGGCCTCGTGCTCGCCGACGAGTGGGGCCGGGCAGTGCAAGCCCGCGCTGGATTGCCCATCGATGGCCCCGAGGCCCAGTTGCAGGTGGACTGCATGGCCGGGGTGTGGACCGCGGCGCTCGTCCCCGAGGACAATCCGACCGGGATCCTGCTGTCGGCAGGCGACCTCGAGGAGGGCATCTCCGGATTCCTCTCCCTGTCGGCGACGCCGGGCGTCGAGGGAGAGGTGAGCGCCTTCCAGCGCTTCGAAGCCTTCAAGGCAGGATTCTTCGAGGGCATCAGCGTCTGCGGGGTCGCCTAGCGAGCCCGCAGGTCGCGGCATAGCGACGACGGCGTCTGAGGGCGCACGTCGAGGAGGTTGGTGTGGACCGAGCGGCCGGCGGCGGGAGTCTGTCCCGCCCGCTGTATCGCCTCTACGAGGACCGGCTGCTGCGCGGCCTCGACCGGTCGCGGCTGCCCCACCACATCGGGGTGATCCTCGACGGCCATCGTCGCTATGCCCGTCTCACCGGCCTCGCCGACTATGCCGACTCGTACCGGGCCGGCATGGACAAGTTCGTCGAGTTCCTCGGATGGTGCCGTGATCTCGACGTGCCCGCCCTCACGTGCTGGTTGCTGTCGCGCGAGAACCTGGAACGTCCCGCCAGTGAGCTCGAGCCGTACTTCGCGGTTCTTGCCGATCTCTTCGACCGCCTCCCCGACACCCGTGGCGGCGAAGGCTTGCGCTTCGGCGTGATAGGCAGCCTCGACCTGCTCCCCGACCGCCTGCGCGAGGCCGCCGGAGGACTGACCCGCCGATCGGAGCGCGGGGAGCGCCGGCTCACCATCGCCCTCGCGTACGGAGGGCGACAGGAGATCGTCGACGCGGTGAAGGACCTCGTCGGCAAACTCGTCGCCGAGGGGGTGTCGGGGTCCGATCTCGCCGACGCCATCGACGCCGGCTCGATCGCCCGCCACCTGTACACCGCGGATCTGCCCGACCCCGACCTGGTGATCCGCACCAGTGGCGAGTCGCGGCTGTCCGGGTTCCTGCTCTGGCAGGCGGCCTATGCCGAGTACTCCTTCGTCGACGTCCACTGGCCCGGCTTCCGCCGGGTCGACTTCCTGCGTGCCCTGCGGGACTTCACCAGGCGCGAGAGAAGGTTCGGGAAGTAGGGAGGCCGCCGCAGGCGGCCTTGCGCAATGCGCCGTCGGCCGCCGGAGCGGCCTCCCGCAATGCGTCAGTCCCTCGGCTCGCGTTGGACCGGGTCGGTTGGCTTGGATCCGGGACCGCGGCCGCCGCTCGGCGCAATTCGTCAGACGCGCCCGACCAGGCCCGACGCCTTCTGACGAATTGCGAATTGCAGGGCGCATTGCGCATTGCGCCTTGGGTCCTTCCAACTCCTGGGACCCCATCAAGCCCGGGTGATCGCTGCCGAATCACTCCTCGGAGTCGACGCCGAGGTAGGAGCCTCCTCTGTACCGTACCGTTCGGAACCGTGCCCAAAGGGTGCGCCGCACTCGTGTGCGGCGGGGCGCCGCTGCGTTCTTCCTCCTCCTGGGGTTTGCATCGGCAGCCGGGGTCTTCCCGGCCGAAGCCGCACCGGCACTTTCGGTCCAGACGATCACCTGGGATGTGATCGGTCTCGACTCCAACGACGTCGCAGTCGGGATCAATCGCTATCCGGTTGCGGCACGGGTGTGTAACTCCGGCGATGCCCCGTCCACCTCGACCTCGGTGGCGTTTGTCTGGGACTCGGTGAACCCGTACATCGACATCCAGTCCGGCACTTCGTCGGTTCGAACTCTCGGAACGTTGGCAGCCGGCGACTGCCGCGATGTCACCTTCACGGTGGAGATCGCCCGGGATCCGGCGGCCTACACCACGAGTCGGCGTTACCACGTCGAGGCGACCGCAGACGGAGGTCTGTTGGCTTCGTCTCCGGTTCCCCGCGAGGTCTACGTCGAGTACCTGGTGTCACAGAACCGCAACACCGTTACCGGCCTGGCGGGCCCGTCGACGATGTTCGTGGGCGATACACACACCTACCGGATCGAAGGAGGCACCGCGCCCGGTGGATACGAGCAGCTGCAGACCTTCATCACCGCCGACGCCTCGCTCATCGAGATCGGTCCCACCTCGGTCGTGTACACCGAACCGGTCGGAGCCACCAATGATCAACCCTACGGCGACGCATGCGGGTGGGACCCAGACCCGACCAGTCCGACGTATCGCTCCTGCATCGGACCTCCGGGATTCCCGGGAGGGAAGGCTGGTGGCGACTTCTCTCAGACGTACCTCCTGAAGGCGGTTGCACCCGGAAGCACTCAGTTGGGCGCCATGATCTACGACTTCTCCGGGTCATCGTTCCACTACAACAGCGACGTCGGCTCCGCCAGCGTGACGGTTCAGGTACTCGATCCGTCCGAAGGAGCTCTCGTGAGCGGCCTGGTCTGGTGGGACCTCGACGGAGACGGAGTGCGGGATGAATCCGCCCCAGTTGGCGGCGTGCCGGTGGAGGTGTGGGGTGTGGGGTGGGACGGAATCGCCGGCACCTGGGACGACTTCCTGCAGCGCTCGACCACAACGATCGCCGATGGCACCTACGAAGTCCTGGTCCCGCCCGGAGAGTTGGTGTACCTGGTCTTCGCCGTCGAGACCCCGATTGGCTTCTCGCCACCGAACGTGGGCGATGATGCGCTCGATTCCGATGTGGTGGCCGTGACCACGCCTGGGGCCACGGCAACGATGTCCTTCCCCAACGCGGGCCTCGCCACCGGCCCGGACGCCGGCATCGTGGGCGCAGGTCTCGGAGTCGCCAAGACCGCGAGTGTGAACTCCATTTCGCCCCCTGGCGAGGACGTGACCTTCACGGTTGAAGTCACCAATGGTGGGACCACGCCCTTCGGGATCACCGACATGTACGACGACATCTACGGCGACCTCCTCGACACCGGGAATCCGCAGGTTCAGGCCAACACCTGTCCAGCGATCTCCCGCATCGTGGACGGGGGAGCCGTGGGATCCTGCTCCTTCTCCGTCTTCGTGCCCGCAACCGACGAGTCGACACCGCACACCGACACCGTGACCGTCCATGCCACGATGTCGGGCTTCACGTTCGTCGCGTCCGGGTCGGCCACGGTTCCCACCGACCTCCCGCCGACCTTGACCCTGACCAAGACGCCGTCGCCCGGCGTCATCGACGAGCCGGGTGGCTGGGTGACCTTCAGCATCGATGTGGGGAACACCTCCGCCGAGGCCGTGACCCTGACGGCGCTGTTCGATGACGTCTTCGGCGACCTGCTCGACCCCGCAAATCCCGCGGTGGTGTCCAACACCTGTGCGGCGGCGCCAACTTCCATCGCCGCCGGTGCCAGCCTGGTGTGTTCGTTCGAGGGATTCGTGTCGGGGTCGTTCGGCGATCCCAACCATCTCGACACCGTCACCGCGGACGTCGTCGACGATGAGGCCAATCCGGCGAGCGCCGATGCCTCTGCCATGGTCTCCTTCACCGATGCCATGCCCGTCGTGACCGTCGACAAGGTGGCGTCGGCGGCCTCGGTGACCGAGCCGGGGGCGGTGGTCACCTTCACCCTGACGCTGACCAACGCCTCGGTGGAGCCGGTGACCATCTCCGCCCTCGGCGACGACGTGTTCGGCGATCTGCTCGACGCCGCCAACCCCGATGTGGCCGCCAACACCTGCACCTCGTTGCCGGCGACGCTCGGAGTGGGCGCCGCCTTCGGGTGCTCCTTCGAAGCCTTTGTCGGGGGAAATGGATCGGATCCCGACCACGTCGACACGGTGGCCCTCACCGTCACGGATGACGACGGCAACCCGGCAACGGCCCAGGCCGGCGCCACCGTGGGCCTCGACGACGCTCCTCCGTCGGCCACGGTCGTCAAGGACGCCGATCCCGGCACGATCACCGAGCCCGGTGGCACCGTCACCTTCATCGTCACCATCGACAACACCGGCCCTGAGACGCTCGTCATCGACTCCCTCACGGACTCGGTCTTCGGCGACCTGCGCGATGCCGGCAACGCCGCGGTCTCCAACAACACCTGCCCGGCGCTCGGCGGCCAGGTGCCCGCGGGAGGGTGGGTGGCATGCTGGTTCGATGCCGATGTCGCCGGGCTCTTTGGCGATCCCGACCACGTCGACCTCGTCACCGCAACGCTCTCGGATGACGAAGGCAACGCGATCACCCCGTCCGACGACGCCGTGGTCGTTTTCGCCCCCGCCAACTCCACCATCGGTGGCCGGGTGTTTGGCGATCTCGACCGGGATGGGTTCCAGGACGGCAGCGAGAGCGGTCTCGGCGGGGTCGAGGTGGAGGTGACCTCCTCCGGCGGCGCGGTGACCAACGTCACCACGGCAGCCGACGGCACCTGGAGCGCGGCGGTGCTGCCCGGCCCGGCATCCGTCGAGGTCGATCCGAACACGGTCCCCTCCGGGTACTCGCTCACCACGGCCAACCAGACGCAATCGGTCATGGCCCTCGTGGGCCAGCACGTCGCCGCGGAGGACATCGGCTACGGCCCGCCACCGGGTGCGCTCCAGGGGATGCTCTTCCTCGACCTCGATGGCGATCCCAACCGCGATCCCGATGAGCCGCCGCTGCCCGGTCTGGGAGTCCAGATCCTCCAGGGATCGACGGTGATCGCCGGCACCACCTCGAATGGTTCCGGTGGCTACTCGTTCGGCGGCCTGCCCGCTGGCAACTACACGGTGCGGGTCATCCAGGCCACGATTCCCGCGGGATACGCCTCCTCCGTCGACTACGACGGTGGCGCCGACGGATCGGCGGTGGCAGTGGTGCTCTCCGGCGCCACCACGAGCGGCGTCGACTTCGGACATCGCGGCACCGGCACGGTCGGCGACACGGTGTGGCTCGACGAGGACGAGGACGGA
>JACRIT010000020.1 GCA_016215655.1 Acidimicrobiia bacterium | reverse complement strand
GGCGCGGCACGGCAATCGCGCCTACGTTTTGCGGCACATCGTCGACCAGGGAGGGGTCATGGCGAACCAGCGCGGTCTCATCGGATTCCTGGCGGTGCTCTCATTGGTGGTCGCCTCGTGCGGCGACGACGCCGGCGGCACCGACGTCACCATCGCAACGACCACCACGACGCGAGCCACGACACTCACCACCGCGGCCACGACCACGACGGTGACGCTTTCGCCGGCGGAGGTGCTCGCCGAGTACGAGGTCCCGGTGCCGGAGGGAGCCGAGCTCGTGTTCGTCGAGCCGCAGGGAGGTGCCGATGTCTCCGTCGGCGCCAACGTGGCGGCGGCACCGCCGCCCGACTACCCATCGCGTCTTGCCGGGACCGACTGGGAGGTGCTCGACGTCATCTACGGCAGCGAGTCCACGGTCGCCCTGCAAACCCTGCGCGGTCTGTGCTTGCTGGTCTCCGCAAACACGGCCGCCACCACCTCGTACTGGCTGTACTTCTACGTGTGGTTCGATCTGGCCTCCCGAGCGGGTTGTCTGGAAGCTGCAACCGAGATCATCGAGCTGGTTCGATCCTTCGGAGCCCCCTAGCCGACCCGGTTCTGGCGACGAGGCGCCTGGCACGGCGACCCGCCAAGATCGCGTTCGCTCCGCGCCAGCGGCGGTCGTACCGTGTTGCCATGCAGATGAGCCACCTGTTCGCCATCGACGCCACCATCACTCGCTTTCTGGGGCGGTGGAGCATCACCGTGCTGCGAATCTCGGTGGGGATCGTCTTCATCTGGTTCGGAGCCTTGAAGGTCTTCGACGTGACCCCGGTGGCGGATCTCGTGGCCGACACGGTCTACTGGGCAGATCCCGACTGGTTCGTACCCCTGCTCGGAGTCTTCGAGATCGTCGTCGGAGCCAGCTTGCTGGCACGGCGAGCGTTGCGAATCGCGCTCGGGCTCTTCGCCCTGCAGATGATGGGCACCTTCCTCGTCCTCGTCGTCCAGCCCGAGGTCGCCTTCCAGGACGGCAACCCGCTCCTCCTGACCGTCGAGGGCGAGTTCGTGGTCAAGAACCTCGTGTTGCTTTCGGCCGGCATGGTGGTCGGAGCCATGGTCCGCCGCCGGGAGGCGATTCCCCGTGCCGGGTCCGCTCCCGTGGAGCCGACCTTCACGAATGTCTGAACCGGGTCGACGCCCGTCGCCGCGAGGCGGCAGGCGGCCCTTCGACGCTCGGGAACGCCGCTTCGCATCGGGACTGCGCGAACCTCGCGATCCCCGTCTCCATCGCCTCCTAACCTGCTCCCGGTGACCACACCGGCTTCCCCGCCGAACGCGCGCGATGTCCTCTCCGGAGGCTTCCGCATCGTGGCGCGCTTCATCAAGGCGCGCCCCTGGGCATTCACCTCGGCGGTCACGGGCGCGGCGATGTTCGCCGCGTCGATCATCGCCTCCTCGTTCGTGATCGGCTGGATCACCGACACCGCGATCATCCCCATCCTCGACGAGGGCGCGCCGGCACGGAGCAAGGTGCTGCCCGTGGCTGCGGCCGTTCTCGGCGTGGCGCTCTGGCGAGCCGCCGCCATCGTCATGCGACGCACGTCTGCGGGCTGGCTGCAGCTGCGCAACCAGCAGGACCTACGCCGCCGGCTGGTGGAGCACCAGATGGAACTCGAGCTCTCGTGGTTCAGCCGCCAGTCGATCGGCAACCTGTTGTCCGTGGCGGACAACGACACCGAGCGCAGCACCGGGGTGCTGGCACCGCTGCCCTACGCCACCGGCGTGTCGCTCCTCGTCGTGGGCACCGTGGTGTTGCTCGCCCTCACCGACATCTGGCTCGGGGTGGTCGCCCTCGTCGGCATGGTGGTGATCGTGTCGATCGAGGTGCGGTCCGCGGTTCGGCTCTACCCCGCCTGGGAGGGAATCCAGACACAGCTGGGTGTGGTGACCGGGGTGGCGCACGAGAGCTTCGACGGTGCCCTCACCATCAAGTCGCTGGGACGGGAGGACATGGAGACCGAGCGGCTCCGCGCCGCATCGGAGGAACTCCGCGATCGCAACATCGACGTCGGGGTGCGCTGGGAGACCTATCGCACCCTCATCGTCGTCCTCATCCCCGCGGTCAGCATGGTGCTGCTCGCCGTGGGAGCGGTGCGAGTCGAGGCGGGTGCCATCTCCCCCGGCGACATCGTCACCGCGTTGTATCTGCTGTCGCTGCTCACCTTTCCCATCCAGCTGATCGCGTTCGTGCTCTTCGACATGGCGGCCTCGATCCCGGGATGGAAGCGGGTCGAAGCGGTGCTCGAGGCCGACCAGAGGGTCGCCTACGGCGGGCTCCAGGCCATGCATGAGGCCGGAGCGGCGCCCGTCGACTCCGACGCGGTGGACTTCGCCTACGACGCCGGAACGATGGTGCTCTCCGATGTGGTCGTCGACATCCCTGCCGGCAAGACCGTGGCGGTGGTGGGTCCCACCGGCTCGGGCAAGACCACGCTCACCCTGCTCCTCGCCCGTCTCTGGGATCCGGGAACCGGCCGCATCCACCTCGACGGACGCGACCTGCGCGACTTCGCCCGCTTCCAGCTGCCCCGGGAGATCGCCTACGTGTCGCAGGCGTCGTTCCTCTTCGACGACACCGTCACCGGCAACATCACCATGGGATTGGACGTGCCGACCGAACGCGTCATTGCCGCCGCCCAACTCGCCGGCGCCCACGATTTCGTCGAGGAGCTTCCCAACGGGTACGGCACTCGCATCGGCGAGCGCGGTGCCTCGCTCTCCGGCGGACAACGCCAGCGAGTCGCCCTGGCCAGGGCCCTGGTACGCCGCCCCCGGGTGCTCATCATGGACGACGCCACCTCGGCGGTGGACCCGTCGGTGGAGGCGGAGATCCTGCGCGGGCTCCGCGCCGCCGAGCTCCCTTCCACCATCGTCATCGTCGCCTACCGCCCTTCCTCGATCCGGCTTGCCGACGAGATCGTGTTCGTCGACCAGGGTCGGGTGGTCGCCCAGGGCGACCATGCCACGCTGCTGCGCACCCAGCCGGGATACGCCCGACTCGTGCAGGCGTATGAGCACGACGCCGCCACCCGGAAGCTGGCGTCGTGACCGCCACCACCGCTGCCCGCCTCTCCACCCCGGCGGCGATCCGGCGCGCCATCACCGAGGTCCCCATCATCGCCCGCCGCCTCTGGGTGATCCTGCTGTTCAACCTTGGCGGCACCGGGGTCCAGCTCCTCATCCCGGTGATCATCCAGCAGACGCTCGACAACTACATCTCGGGCGACACGGTCGATCTCGGCGCCGTGGCGCTCGCCGCCGGCCTCGGCCTCGCCGCGGTCGTCGTTGGCGGAGTGATGACCCGGGCCGGTCTGATTCGACTGGTTCGGCAGGCCTCCACCGGACTCTCCGACCTGCGGGTCTCGGTGTTCTCCCACCTGCTGCAGCGCTCCATGCTCACCGTCCAGACCGAACGGCGCGGGGCGCTCGTGTCGCGGGTCACCTCCGATGTCGCCACCCTCCAGGAGTTCCTCGAGTGGGGCGGGGTGATGTTCCTGGTGAACGGCACTCAGGTGGTCATGTCGCTGGTGGTCATGGCGATCTACGAGTGGCGCCTCGCCGTGATCGTGCTCGTAGGCGTGGTGGGCTATGCCTCCAGCCTGCTCTGGTTCCAGAAGATCCTGCGACGCCGCTACGACAAGGTACGGGAGAACGTCGCCAACAGCCTCGCCGTGATGGGAGAGGCGATCAATGCCCTTCCCGAAGTACGCGCCTACGGCGCCGAGGCCACCACCCTCGCTCGCGTGGCCGATGCTCTGGAACGGCGCTTCCGGGCGCAGTTCCGCGCCGCCCACTTCGGCAACGTGCTCTTCTCCACCGCCGAGATCTTTGCCGCCTCCCTGACCGCCCTGGTGATCGCCGTCGGCCTGCTCATGGGCCCGGGCGAGGGCATCACCGTCGGCGTGCTGCTCGCCTTCCTCTTCCTCGTCAACCTGCTCATCGCTCCGATCCAGACCCTGGTCGAGATCCTCGATTTCGCCCAGAGCGCAGCCTCGGGCTTGCGCCGCATCGTCGACACGCTCGATGCCCCCATCGAGATCCCCGATGCCGACAACCCGATCGACCTCCCCCGCGGAATCCTGGATGTGTCCTTCACCGATGTCGGCTTCGCCTACCCGGGTGGCGCCGAGGTGATCTCGGACGTGACCGCGGCCATTCCCGCAGGGGGACGGATTGCCGTCGTCGGCGCCACGGGTTCGGGCAAGACCACATTCGCCAAGCTGCTGGTGCGCCTCCTCGATCCCGATCGGGGGACGGTGCGCATCGGGGGTTGCGACCTCCGAGCCGTGTCGCGCACCAGTCTGCGCTCGCGAGTCGCCTTCGTCCCCCAGGAGGGCTTCCTCTTCACCGGCACCATCGCCGACAACGTCCGCTACGGGCGGCCCGGAGCAAGAGATTCCGAGATCCTCGAGGCCTTCCAGGAACTCGATCTCGACGGCTGGCTGCGGCGGCTGCCTGCCGGCATCGACACTTCGGTCGGCGAGCGCGGGTCGAGCCTCTCGGCCGGCGAACGCCAGCTCGTCGCCCTGGTGCGCGCCTGGATGGCGAGTCCGGACCTCCTCGTCCTCGATGAAGCCACATCGGCGGTCGATCCGGCGCTCGATGTCTCACTGCGCCACGCCATCGACCGATTCATCGCCGGACGCACCTCGGTGACCATCGCCCATCGGCTCGCCACCGCCGAAGCCGCAGACGAGGTGCTCGTCTTCGACCGCGGTCGGCTCGTCGAGCACGGCCGCCATCGCGACCTGATCGCCGCCGGGGGCATCTACGCCGGGCTCTACGAAGACTGGACGTCGGGTACCGCGGTGGTCTGAGGCGGAGTCCCTCAGATGTCAGATGTCGGGCGCCGGATTCGGAATCCCGATCCCACCCATGTTCGGTTGTCGCCCGAGACCTGAAGCGGGACCTCTCCGTCTCGGTATGGTCTGTTCATGACCACACCCGAAGACGAAGCTCCACTCACCAGCGACGAAATGCTGCGCCGTGCCCGGGAGGGTCTCGGCCGGCCGATCGAGCTGCCCACCGCGGCGGCAGAGGCGTCGTCGACCGCGCCATCGGCCCCGGGAGCACCACGGCCACCACGCCCGGTTGCCAGGGCGCCCCGGCTGCATCGGCCGCCCCCGATCACCCGTCCCAACCCGGCGCAGACCCGGGTGGTGATCGCAGTGGCCATCGTCATCGCCTTGATCGGTGCCGGAGTGGCCCTGTTGGCGGCGATGGCTGCCTCAACGCCCTAGGGGCGCCTTGGTCCGCATCCGACGCCCGGCGCGCACCAGCAGATAGCCGATCGCCAGCGCCACAACCCCCAACACCGCCGGCTGCCACCATTCGGTGTGGCCCACCATCTGCACCGACAACGCCACCCCGAGCACCGCGATGACCACCGCGACGACGATCAGAACGATCCCGAGCCCACGTCGCATCAAGCACCTCCTCGGAGCAGTGAAGCACGCCGCTCCCCTTCATGCGCCCAGCGCGATGCGGTCGATTGGGATATCGTCCCCGCTCTACCAGAGGGCAGACATGGAACCGCAGGCAGGCAAACGCAAGGTGGTGAGCCAGTTCGAGGTGGACGACGAGTGGACGTCGGCCCTTCCTTTCGAGAGGATTCCCAAAGGCATCACCCATCTTCCGCTCGAGTGCGTCGTCTACGTGCCCTCTACCCATGGGGACCGCGTGATCGATGCCGACGAGTTCCGGGCGCGACGCAACGAGACCGCCACGCTGCTCGTCTCGCTCTTTGGAGGGTGTCGCGAGTCGCTGGCCACCGGTCGCTACCGCAGCGTCGACGGCGAGATCATCGCCGAGGAGGTGGCGGTGCTCACCGGGTTTGGCGACGCCGATGATTTCGGCTCGAAGCGCCGCCACTTCCTCGAGTGGCTCATCGACAAGCGAACCGAATGGGGCCAGGAAGCCCTCGGCTTCGAGTTCGAAGGCGATCTCTGGTACCTGTGAGCTTTCGGCCCACAACCACCGGCCGACAGCCCACAGCCAGATTCGACCGTGGCGGGCGACGGGCGATGCCTGGCGCCTACTCGTCCCACACGTGGATCACCATGCCCACCCAGACCCTCGCGTCGGGGGAGTTGCGATCCACCGAGGGTCGCAGGTAGTCCATGTCCCACACGGTGAGCCGGGTGCACCCGTGGGATGCCGGGTGATTGGGGACGTTGCGGTACCCGTGAAGGCCGTAGTTCCACTCCCCGTACTGACCGCGGTAGAAGATCGCCTTGTAGATCGACCACCCCGCCCCGAGCGGCGACCACCCGGATCCGTAGCCGTGTTCGGCGTAGAAGCGGCTCCCCTCGGGGAGGTTCTCCGTGCGGGGGGTGACGCTGAGCGTTCCGCAATCCGCCGTTCGGCAACCCCGCTCGCCCGCGCCACTCCCGGTGCTGACCGGCATGATCGCATCGACTTCATCGTCGGCGATGAGGTACATCACCTGATGCCCGATGTCCACCTCGACACGGTTCGGTTGGTCGAGTCGCGCCTTCGGCGGCTGGGGATCGAAGTCCTCGAGCATCGCCCAGTCCTGCTCGGTCCAATCGCCGGGGGGCGGGTCGGCGATCCACTCCTGGTAGGCACTCCTCGGGTCGGGATGCGACGGCCCGACGATCTTGTGGAAGGCGAAGACGGCGTATTGGGTGGGTTTGTCGAAGATGCCGGTGATGGGACCGCGATAGAGCTTCTTCTCGGTGAGCAGCACCTGGAGGTTGATGACCGCCTCCGACTCGTCGCCGGGACAGAGCGGCGGATGCATCGTGGGAGCCACGCGCAGGTGGAAGTGGGCGGCATCGGGATCGCTCGGGCACGGCGACACCCGCTGCGACCAGTCGACGGGGAGCCTGATGCCACCGAGGATCCGGCCCGGCTCCAGACCGGAGACGTATCCGAACTGGGGATCTCGTGGCGGCAGCGGGTCGTCGGTCTGCGGCTCGCTGGCCCGCGCCGCCGGGGCGACGAGGGCGCCGAGCAGCAGGAGCATCACCGTGGATGCCAGGAGGCGCGTCGGGCGCAACCGGGAAGGGATCAGGTTCACCATGTTCGGCTCTCGGCCGGACGGTCCCGCCGCCCCGTCACGATAGACGACCCGGGGGTCCCCAACCCGGTCCGATCGCTATCCGAATTCGATCCCCTGGGCGAGGGGAAGGTCGGGGCTCCAGTTGATCGTGTTCGTCTGGCGGCGCATGTAGGCCTTCCACGAGTCGGATCCGGCCTCGCGCCCGCCGCCGGTCTCCTTCTCCCCGACAAAGGCTCCGCCGATCTCGGCGCCCGAGGTGCCGAGGTTCACAGTGGCGATGCCGCAGTCGGAGCCCTCATGGGAGAGGAACAGCTCGGAGGCACGCAGGCTGTTCGTGAAGATCGCCGATGACAAGCCCTGACGCACCCCGTTCTGGACGGCGATGGCATCCTGCACCCCATCGGCCTCGGTCACGTACAGGATCGGCGCAAAGGTCTCCTCCTGCACGATCGGAGCGTTGCGATCGATCTCGATGATCGTCGGCTCGACGAAGTGGCCGCCGAGTCCCTTCACCGTCGCCCGCTTCCCTCCGGTGAGCACCTTGCCGCCCTGCTCGACGGCGATGCCCACCGCCGCCAGCATGGCCTCGACGGCTGCGGCATTGACCAGCGGTCCCATGAGGGTGCTGCGATCGAGGGGATCGCCGATGCGTACCTGCTGGTAGGCGTCGACGAGTCGCTTGAGGACGTCGCCCTTGATGGCGGGCTCGATGATGAGGCGACGGATCGTGGTGCAGCGCTGGCCGGCGGTCCCCACCGCTCCGAAGAGCACGGCACGCGCCACCAGATCGGGGTCGGCATCGTCGAGCACGATCACGGCGTTGTTGCCGCCCAACTCCAGCAGTGAGCGACCCAGGCGCTTGGCGACTGCCATCGCCACCTTCTCCCCCACGGCGCACGACCCCGTGGCGGAGATCAAGGGCACCCGGCGATCGTTGATGAGCCGGTCGCCCACCTCGGATCCCCGGCCGACGACGAGGTTGAAGACCCCCTCGAATCCGGTGCCCTTCATGGCCTCGCCGGCGATGCGGGTGACGGCGATCGCGGAGAGCGGGGTCTGCGACGACGGCTTCCACACCACCGTGTCGCCGCACACCGCGGCGATGAACGAGTTCCACGACCACACCGCCACCGGGAAGTTGAACGCCGAGATGACCCCGACGGGGCCGAGCGGATGCCACTGCTCGTACATGCGGTGGCGGGGACGCTCGGAGACCATGGTGAGTCCGTAGAGCTGGCGCGACAGGCCGACGGCGAAGTCGGCGATGTCGATCATCTCCTGGACCTCGCCCTCGCCCTCGGCGGCGATCTTGCCCATCTCCAGCGAGACGAGAGCGCCGAGTGCCGTCTTGTGCCGGCGCAGGGCATCACCGATGAGGCGGACGTACTCGCCGCGCTTGGGAGCGGGAAGCATGCGCCATCTGAGGAACGTCTCCTCGGAGGAGGCGATCACCGCCTCGTAGTCCGCAGCCGATGCCTGCCGCACCCGGCTGATCGTGGCCGCGGTGGCCGGGTTCTCCACGGTGAGTTCACCGCCCGACGGCTCCACCCATCCTCCCGCGTAGGCACCGGAGTGGAGGTCGTGAAGACCGAGTGCGCTGAAGATCTGGTCCTGGTTCATGATGCATCCTCCCTGTGCGCGCGCTCAGCGGGCGGCGACGACTTCGATTTCGATCTTGAATCCCGCGGGAAGGGCGGCCACCTGGAACGTCGAGCGGGCAGGAGGCGGTCCGGAGAAGAAGGTGCCGTATACCGCGTTGACCGCGCCGAAGTCCGCCATGTCCAGCAGGAAGATCGTGGTCTTCACGATGTCGTCGAAGCCGAGGCCGAGCTCGTCGAGGATGAGGCCGATATTGGTCATCACCCGCCGCGCCTCGGCGGCGGTGTCGCCTTCGATGCGGGTGTGGGTGGCAGGGTCGAATGCGACCTGGCCGGACACGAACACGAACCCGTTGGCCTCGGTGGCGACGGAGTACGGCCCGACCGGCTTCGGTCCACTGGTGATCGACGGAACGGACTTGGGCATGACGACTCCCTCGATGCTTCGAAGGACGCAGGGTACCGTCCGCCACCGCCCCGATTCCCGGCGCCGCGGCGCCGCCGGGACACGAGGTGACTCGACCCCCGGATGGGCACCGCCGACGGCATGAGGCCGAGCCGACTGCGGGGCGAACCTGGTTGGAGGCTCAGCGGATAGGACGCTGAGCCTCTTAGGAGAAGGAGTTGCCGCAGCCGCAGCTGCGGGTGACATTGGGGTTGTTGATGTGGAACCCGGCGCCCTGCAGGGTGTCGCGATAGTCGATCTCGGCGCCACGGACCATGTCCATGCTCTGCGAATCGATCACGAGCCGGACCCCTCCGAACTCGTTGACGATGTCGCCGTCGTCGACGGTGGTGTCCAGCTGCAGGTCGTAGCTGAAACCCGAACATCCGCCGGGGCGGACCCCGAGGCGCAGCGCCAGCGACTTGTCGCCCTCCTTGGCGATGAGTTCGGCGACCTTGGCCGCGGCGGCAGACGTCAGGGTCACCTTGGGCTGTTCCCCACGAGGCGTGATGGAGATGGTTTGCATGGTGGATCCCCGATCGATGTTGAGTTGTTGAGTATACGAATATCCGGGGGCGAAACGAGCGGGGGTTTCGCTACCGGCCCGCCCCTGCCTACCTTGGCGCCATGACCGCCGCCGCCACCCGCCAGGATGTCGAGGCAGCCCTCCGCGGCGTCGTCGATCCCGAACTCGGGGCCGACATCGTCGAACTGGGCATGGTTCGCAACGTGACCGTCCAGGGCCCCGTTGCCACCATCGACATCGCCCTCACCATCGCGGCCTGTCCGATGCGCGATCAGATCGAATCGGACGTGAAGCGCAAGGTGACGGCCCTGCCCGGCATCTCGGAGGCCGTCGTCCATGTCGTCGCCATGACGCCCGAGCAGCGCGCCGATCTCATGGCCGTGGCCCGGCGCCGGGCCCGCGAAGGGGCCGCTCCCACGATGGTCAACCCCCTCACCCGAGTGATCGCGGTCGGGTCCGGCAAGGGCGGCGTCGGGAAGTCCTCGCTCAGCGTCAACCTCGCCGTGGCCATGCAACTCGCCGGTTTTCGGGTCGGGCTGCTCGACGCCGACATCTGGGGCTTCTCGGTTCCCCGCATGCTCGGCACCAGCGACCGACTCGAGGCGAATGCCGACCGCAAGATCGTCCCGATCGAAGCACACGGAATCCAGGTGGTCTCCACTGGACTGCTCGTCGAGACCGAGGAGACCGCCCTCATGTGGCGCGGGCTGATGCTGTCGAAGGCCCTCGAGCAGTTCCTCCGCGACGTCGCCTGGGATCCCGACCTCGACTATCTCGTGGTGGACATGCCTCCCGGCACCGGCGACGTCCAGATGGCCCTCTCCCGCCTGCTCCCCCAGTCGGAGATGGTGGTCGTCACCACCCCGCAGAAGGCGGCGCAGAAGGTGGCGG
Organism: Acidimicrobiia bacterium; assembly: GCA_016215655.1. Classification (GTDB taxonomy): domain Bacteria; phylum Actinomycetota; class Acidimicrobiia; order Spongiisociales; family UBA11373; genus UBA11373. Next base: position 25,923 of record JACRIT010000020.1, on the reverse strand, counting down.
CCAGGGTGGCGGACATGGCACGGCGGTCCTACATGCCAGTGGTCGGTGTCATCGAGAACATGTCGGGCTTCACCACGGAGGCCGGCGACCACTACGACCTGTTCGGCGTGGGAGGCGGCGAGGAGCTCGCCAACGATCTCGGCGTACCCCTCCTCGGCCGGGTGCCACTGGACCCACTCGTGGTCTCCGGGGGTGATGACGGCTCCCCGGTCGTGGTGGCCCATGCCGACGCCCCCTCTGCCCGGGCCATCACCGCGGCGATGAGGCGAATCGTCGAACTGGTTCCGCCCGCAGAGGACGAGACCTGTACCGCGAGGATCGCGGTGTTGATGGCAGCGTTGGGAGACCAGGCACCAGGCGCGAGGCCCTAGTGCCCAGTGCCTATCGGCAGAGCTTCACCATCAGCTGGTAGGGATTCACCATCGGGCCGCCGCCGGGTTGGTAACCGAGGTGGAGATGGTTCAGCGAGGACACCCCCGTGCTCCCGACGTATCCGACATACTGCCCCACACCCACCCGGACCCCCGCGCTGATTCCCGGTTGGTACCTCAGCATGTGGGCGTAGTAGTAGATGTCGCCACTGTTGCCTCTCAGGTACAGCCCGTTGCCTCCTGCCCAATGCCAGCTCGCCTGGGTGATGATGCCCGCCTCGATCGCCACCAACGGCGTGCCGGCTGCGGCGACCAGGTCGGTTCCGTGGTGCACACCTCCGCGGTAGCTCCTCGGTTCTCCCCACGAGTCCCGGAAGGTGTTCGCTCCCGCGACGGGGCAGGTGCGGCCGCTCGGGTCGACGAAGGCACTGCTGGCGTAGTTGCCGGCGGCAGCGGCTGCGGCAGCCGCCGCGGCCCGCTGACGGGCGAGTTCGGCAGCACGGCGCCGCTGCCGCTCGGCCTCCTCCCGCTGCCACTGCCCGTACAGCGCCTGGTACTCCTCATTGGCGACGTTGAGATCCGCCATCAACACCTCGGTCACCGCCGCCACCTCGGCGGCAAGTTGCTCCTGCTCGGCTCGCAGTTCCCCCAATTGCACTTGCAGTTGCCCGTAGTCGATCTGCAGGAACGTCAACTGGTTGACGGCGTCCGCATCGACATCGACCACGGAGTCGAGGTATGCCGTTCGGGTGCCGAGCTGGGTGATGCCTTCGGGGCTCACCACGGTCTGGAAGGCGGTGGCCCCGGCGCTGATGTACATGGCGCGGGCCTGCTCTTTGACGGCCAGGGCGGAGAGCGCGATCTCGCGCTCGCGATCTGCCATGTCCTCCTGGATGCGGGCGATGCGAGCCTCGTACGCGGCCTGCTCGGCGAGCACGGCGTCGAGCACGGCGAGCTCGTCCTCGAGCTCTGCCGACTTCTCGTTGACCTTGGCCCGGGCTTCGTTGAGCTGTGCCTGCGTGACCTCGGCAGCGGCCGGCGCGGCCATGGCGAGGAGGACGACGACTATGAACAGTGCGCCGGCGCGACGCATACCCGACTCCAACTCGTCAGAGGATGGGAGGCTACCCGATCCACGGAATCATGGATTCCCGATCCGCAGGGGCTTCGCCCCATCAACACAAGGCATCGACGATGGGGAAGGCGTTCTGATACGAGCCACCACCCGGCTGCCAACCGAGATGCAGGTGCGGTGTGCTGGCGTTGCCGGTGTGGCCCACGTATCCGACCAACTGCCCGGCCTGGACGCGCAGACCCCCGACGAGACCCGTGACATAGGCGCTGAGGTGCGCGTAGTACCAGACGTCGCCGGAGTCCCCCCGAACGTACAGGCCAAGGCCGCCAGCGGAGTGCCATCCCGGGCTCCAGATCACGCCGGACTCGATCGCCACCAGTCGCGTGCCCTCGGCGGCGAGCATGTCCACCCCGGCGTGGCTGCGCCCGCCCGGGCGGGGCGCTCCCCAGGTGTCGTTGAAGGAGGTGGCCCCATCGACCGGGCACACTCGCGTCCCCGCCGGAACCGGCGGGAGCGTGGTGGTGGGAGCCGCAATGGTGGTGGGAGGGGCGGTGATGGTCGTCGTCGTCTCTGGAAGCGTCGTGACGAGCCCGGCCGTGGTCGTGGGGATGGTGGCACCTGTCGTCGTCACCGGCGCCCGCGTCGTGGTGGTCACGGGACGGGTCGTCGTCGTCGTCGAGGTGGCCAGGAACTCCTGCAGCTCCCGGGCCTCCTGCTCGAGCCGCAGACGCTCTGCCTCCTGTGCCTCCCAAGCCGCCTGCAACTCCTCGTACTCGGTGTTGGCGGCATCGAGCTCGCCGTAGATATAGGTGACGAGCTCCTCCATGTCGCGGCGCAACGCGGCCTGATCCTCCACGGATTGCAGGACGAGGGCCTCCTGCTGCTCGTAGTCGCGGCGTGCTGCCTCGAGACGATTCACCACCTCGCGATCGGTCTGCGACACCGACTCCAGGTACACGTATCGGGTGGGAAGGCGCTCCATACCCTCGCCATCTGTCGGCGGCATCGATCCCCCCGCCGACATGTACATCTCGGCGGCGCGGTCGCGCGCTGCGGCGCGGGCCAGGACCAGTTCCCGTTCCCGAGCGGTGAGCTGCACCCGGAGCCGGTCGAGCCGGTCGCCGAGCACCGACTCCTCGGAGACTGCGGCCTCATATGCGGCGACCTCGTCGGCAAGCCGCTCGGTGACGGCACGCAAACGATCCCTGGCCGTCTCCAGATCGTCACGGGTGACGTCGGCGAGTGCGGGCGCCGCCGCCATCACGACCACCACCAGGGACACGGCGAGCACCTTCACGGGAGCGCCTCGACGCCGCCCATCCACCCTCCGCCGCGGTATCGGACGAGCCCGTCGTCGGCGAGCTTGCGAAGGTGGGCGTCGACCGACACCGCCGCCGGAAGATGCAACGCGGGGTCGACGTCGGCATACACCTGCTGCACCACCGCCCCCACGGTGGCGGCGCCGGAGCGCACTGCGGCGAGGATCTGGCGCTCGCGTTCCAGACGGTGACTGAGGTAGTCCCCGACGACGCGATCGGGCTCGGTGATGATCGGGCCGTGACCGGGATAGATCACCCGGAGACCGATCCCCTGCACCGCCCGAAGCGATCGTACGTAGTCGCCCATGTCCTCCACCATCACCGTCGAGCCCCCCATGATGTGGTCACCCGTGAACAATGCGTCATCGACGCGGTAACACGTCGAATCCGGGGTGTGTCCCGGTGTGGCCAGCGCCACGAGTCGGCTGCCTCCGAACCCGACACTCTCCCCATCGGCAATCAGCCGGTCGGGTCTGAAGCCGGGACCGGGCGCCGGGCCGACCGCCGGGACGCCAAGGCGTCTGGCGAGGGGGCTTGCCAGCGGGGCGTGATCGGGATGGGAGTGCGTCACCACCACGGCGACCACGCCGAGCCCGCCAAGCGCCGACTCGATGGCGGCGAGATGCTCGGGGATCTCGGGTCCCGGATCGACCACGATGGCCTCGTCGTCCGATGACAGGATCCAGGTGTTGGTGCCGGGGCCGGTCATGAGTCCCGGATTCGGGGCGAGCACCAGGGCGACGTTCACGGACCCGCCTCATCGAATCCCGGATCGCCCGGCATGACCACCGACCACGACCCGGTGTCATCGATCACGAGGCGCGGTTCGATCCGCACCGGGACCGCCAGCGCCGCTGCTCGAAGCGCCTCCTCGAGCCTTCCCGCCTGGGCCAGCAGCTCGAGATGGGCGCGGGTGGGTGGTTCCACGATCCAGGCGCCGGCATCGGCGGCGGCAAGGGCCGTCCGCGGGGTGACCCACGTCGGGTCGTACACCTCCATCCGGTCTGACCGCGCCGCGACATCGGTGCCGACTTCGACGACGTAGAACCGCGTGTCGAACCGCTTGGGCAGGCCACGGGGCGTCACCCAGTTGCTCCAGTAATGGAGGCGGTCGGCGTCGAGGCCGCCCTCCGGCATCTCGGCATACAGATCGGCACCTGACAGCCCCGTGACATCGACGATCCCACCGCCGACGATGATGCCCACCTCCTCGGCCAGTTCCCGCAGCGCTGCGGCCCGCCAGGGGAACTCGGCCGGATCACCCGACCACCGCACCGCGGCAGCGGCCTGCGGTCCCGAGTCGATCGCATCGACGGCCCCACCCGGAAACACCCTGGCGCCCCCCATGAAGCTCGCCTCGCGCGCTCGCCGCACCATGAGGACTTCGAATGGATCACCGGAGCGCCGCAAGGCGAGGACCGTGGCGGCGGGGCGGGGAACCACCTCCACGGACCGTGTTGGTTCCACGGAGTCGAATATAGGGTCGGCGGTAGGCTGTGCCCATGGCCTCGCATCCCCCCTCGGTCGACGCGCTGGCCGCATCCATCGACGATGGTGCTCTCCCTCGGGTCCTGCTCGTCGAGGTCGCCCGGCGCACCATCGCCGAATGGCGGGTGGATGGACGCGGCGACGTCACCGAGCGCGCCCGCCGTGCCGCCGCGGCGCTGGCCCGACGTCACCGCAGCCGGGTGATCAACGCCACCGGGGTGCTCCTCCACACCAACCTGGGGCGGGCGCCGCTGCATCCCGAGGCGGTCGCCGCCGCTGCCGCGGCTGCTCGCAGCTACTCGCCCCTCGAAATGGATCTCGACACCGGTGCCCGGGGAGGGCGCGGACGCTACGCCACCACGCTGGCGGCGGCGCTGTGCGGCGCCGAGGCGGCGCTCATCGTCGGCAACAACGCCGGAGCCTTGCTGCTCGCCATCGCCGCCCTCGCCGGTGGGCGCGAGGTCATCGTCTCCAGGGGGGAGATGATCGAGATCGGCGGATCCTTCCGACTCCCCGAGATCGTCGCCGCCGGCGGAGCACGCAGCATCGAGATCGGCACCACGAATCGCACCCGCCTCGCCGACTACCGCAAGGCACTCGGACCCGGCACGGGGGCGATCCTCAAGGTGCATCCCTCGAACTACCGGGTCGAAGGCTTCACCGAGGAGGTCTCGTACCGCGACCTCGCCGGCCTCGCCGCCGACGCCGCAGTCCCCTTCGTCGCCGACATCGGAAGTGGTCTCCTGGACGAGCGGGCGCCATGGACGGCGGGCTCGCCACCCGCCTGGCTCGCCGGCGAGCCGGGGGCGCGTCAGCTCGTCGATGCCGGCGCCGATCTCGTGCTCTTCTCCGGCGACAAGCTGCTCGGCGGTCCGCAGGCGGGGATCATCGTGGGACGAGCCGCCATCGTGGAGCGCCTCGCCGCCCACCCGCTGGCGCGGGCGGTGCGCGTCGGTGGAGTCCCCCTGGCGGCTCTGTCCGCGACGCTGCACCTCTATGCCGAGGGCCGCGGCGGTGAGATCCCGTTCTGGGCGATGGCGGCGATTCCGGCGGAGACCCTGGCACGGCGTTGCCATCGCCTCGTCGAGGCCGCCGGCGTCGGCACCGTCGTCGAGGATCGCTCGCTCCCCGGAGCGGGGTCGGTTCCCGGCCGCGGCATCCCGGGACCGGTGGTCGCCATCGCCGGCGGCGACGAGATCCGCAGCCGGCTCCTCGCCGCCGAGCCGCCCATCGTCGCCCGGTTGGACCGGGACCGCGTCGTCGTCGACCTGCGTGCCGTGGATCCCGGCGACGATGCCTTCGTGGCAGGAGCGCTCACCGCAGCATGCCGGTGATCGCAACCGCCGGTCACGTCGATCACGGGAAGTCCACCCTGGTGCGCGCCCTCACCGGACGCGACCCGGATCGCTGGGCGGAGGAGCAGCGCCGCGGACTCACCATCGACCTCGGCTTCGCCTGGACCGATCTCGGCGGAGGCGAGGTCGGCTTCGTGGACGTGCCCGGCCACGAGCGGTTCATCAAAAACATGCTCGCCGGGGTGGATGGTGTCGATGCCGCGCTCTTCGTGGTCGCCGCCGACGAAGGCTGGATGCCGCAATCGGAGGAGCATCTCGCCGTACTCGACCTCATCGGCGTGACCCGCGCGGTGGTCGCTCTCACCCGGGTCGATCTGGTGAGTCCCGATGACGCCGAACTCGCCGCCCTCGAGGTCGCCGACCGGCTCGAGGGGACCACCCTCGCCGGATCGGAGATCGTGGCGGTGTCCGCACCGGCCGGCATCGGCATGGATCGACTGCGGGACGCCCTCGCCGGGCTCCTCCGTACCCCCGTGGATCGGGGGCGTCCCCGGTTGTGGATCGATCGCTCCTTCACCATCGGGGGTGCGGGCACCGTCGTCACCGGAACCCTGATCGGAGGTTCGATAGCCGTCGGTGACACCCTGGTGGCCTTCCCTGCAGGAGCCGAGGTTCGCGTGCGCGGATTGCAGACCCACGAACACACCGTGGAGCGAATCGGCCCGGGAAACCGCGCCGCGGCGAACCTCGGCGGCATCGATCGCGGCGACCTGGAACGGGGCGCCATGCTCGGGCTTCCCGGGCAGTGGCGTACCACGACCCGCCTGCTCGCCGACCTGCGCAGGGTGCGCTCCCTCGACGAACCCGTGTCCGAACGGGGCTCGTTCCACGCCCACGTCGGCAGTGGAGCCCATCCCGCTCGCATCTCACTCCTCGAGGGCGGGGATCTCCGCGGCCGGGGAGCCGTTCTCGTCACCCTCGACTCCCCGGTGGTGGCGGCCACGGGCGACCACGTCATCCTGCGCGAGGTGGGCCGCCGCTCCGTCGTCGCCGGAGGTGCGGTGTTGGACCCGCACCCGTCACCCCGGCGCAAGGAGGTGATCGGCTCACTGGATCGGCTGCGCCACGCGGCCGATCCCGATGCCCGCGCCGCAGCGCTCCTCGACGTTCGGGGCGTGGCGTCGCGTTCCGAACTCGCCGCCGACAGCGGAGGAGGCGATGCCGCAGGATCCATTGCCGAAGGCGACACGATCGTTTCGGCCCAGGCCGCGGCGCATCTCGACGAGATGGCCGCCACCGCGGTGGAGGCCCACCACGCTGCCAACCCGCTCCGACCGGGCATGCCGCTCCCGGCGTTGGCCAGCGCCCTCGGAATCTCCGCCGCCCTCGCCGAGGCGGTGATCGCCGCCTCGTCTCGGCTCGTCCTGGAGGGGCCCGCCGTGCGATCGGCTCAGTTCTCGCCGCGTCTCGGCGGGGTCGCCGCTTCGGCGTGGGTCACGGCGCGCGGCGCGCTGGCGGCTGCCGGATTCGCCGCCCCGCGCCGCGGGGATCTCGGCCTGAACGACGAGGTGCTCCATGCCCTGATCCGCGAGGGGGCGCTGGTGGCGGTGGGCGACGATCTCGTCTATCTGCCGGAGACCCTCGACGCCATCGTCACGGCGGCGGGTTCACTGGCCGACGGCTTCACCGTGGCGGAGTTTCGCGATGCGCTCGGAATCACCCGCAAACACGCCGTACCGCTCCTGGAGTGGATGGATCGCGCCGGCGCCACCCGCCGGGAAGGCGATGGGCGGGTTATACGGCGGCGCGACGCGACGCCACCTGGCGGCGCTCCGTCTCGGTGAGACCGCCCCAGATGCCATAGGGTTCGCGGATCTCGAGGGCGAACTCGAGGCACTCGTCCTTCACCCCGCAGACGCCGCAAATGGCCTTGGCCTTCTGTTCGCGGCGGTCGCGGTCTTCCTTGCGCTCGGTCGTGCTCGGCGGAAAGAAGAGGTACGAGTGATTGCCCCGGCACAGGCCCTTCAGTTGCCAGGACCGGTCGACATTCGCGGAGCTGTCCAGCACGTGTCATCTCCCTTGGGCGCCAGCGGCGCGGGACGGTACCAGTGGACCAGGTGACGCGCCAGGGAAATTATGGGAGAGTTTTCAGTCGTAAGTCTTCAGTCTTCAGCCAGAACGCGCCAAGGGCAGTTCGACGCGTCCGGCCGATGACTGATGACTGATGACTCACGCCCGATCCACCTCCAACACCACCCCATCGATGCGCACCACCACCACGTCGTCGCCGGGTCCGATCCCGGATCGGCGCGTCGCCCGGGCTCGCCATCGGGTGCCACCGACCTCCACCTCGCCGTCGGGGGCGATGGCACCCACGGCGCGCCCGTGCTTGCCGATGAGATGGTCGCGGCCGATGGTCTGGGTGGAGAACCGGGCGCGCGCCACCGTGGTGAGGGCGAACCCGAAGAACAGACCGGTGCCGACGACGACGAGCACCACCACCCACCACACTGGCACCAACTGCGGGGCGCCGTCGGTGAAGCGAAGCCCGCCGAATACCAGCAGGGCGGTTCCCACCAGCGAACGCCAGCCGAGATCGTTGCTCTGGAAGTCGATCACATAGGCCGCGACGCCGCCGAGGACCGCGGCGAATCCCGGCCACCACATCGGCATCACCGCCATTCCATACCCGGAGAGGAGCAGGCATCCGGCCGCCACCAGTGCGGCCAATCCGGGACCGGCGGCATAGAACTCGAAAGCGGCGAGGGTGAGACCGGCAAGAAGGAAGAAGAATGCCGCCTCGGGGCGCACGGCCACGTGCAGCACGCGATCGATGATCCCTGCGGATACGAACCGCACTCGAGCCGTGGGCACCAGGCGCTCCACCCCATCCACGACCTCGGTGCGGGCGGTGTCGAGCGTGACCTCGGCTCCCGCCACCGTCACCGTGCGACCATGCAAACCGACGACGAATTGCCCGATCGACGGTTCGATGAGATCGACCACATCGGGAATCGGAGCGGTGACCTCGACGAGGTCGTCGGCCAACGGGCCGCTGACGACGGAGCCATCGTCACCCGCGAACGTCGGAGAGGCCATGCCGATGGTCGCACCGGGGGCCGCGCCGCGCAGTGCCGACGCCGCCACCAGGAGCACGGCTCCGCCCCGGGCGGTGGCTGGGGCCGGGCCCACCCACACCGCCACCGGAACGGGTGGATCGGCGATCAGATCGCGCAACCCCTCGAGATCGCCATCGAGGATCGCGTCGACATTCACCTGCAGCACCACCAGATCGGCATCGGTGCCGGTGATCGCATGCCTTACGAACTCGATCGTGCGATGGTCCATCGGCCCCTCCACGACGACCACGTCGACGAGTGATCCGTCGGTCTGGGCCACAGCCGTCGCCATGGGAGCAAGCCCGAGCACGACGAACAGGAGCAGGAGGCGGCGCATGGGATGGGAATGGTAGAGAGGAAGTCGCCAGTCCCCAGTCGCCAGCCACCAGGAGAAGTCAGGCTCCCCGGTCCCCGGCCCAACCTCTGGGACCGGAGAGGTCGCCTCCCGAGCAACACTCCTCCCAAAGGCGCTCGGGCTGAAGACTGAAGACCGAGGACTTCCTCTGGCTGTTGGCTTGCCGCACGCCGCGCTGCATTACGCTCCCCGGAATGCCTTCCGTCCTCGTGGTCGCCGACGAGCCCTGGGTGCTCGACGACGTGCGCGCCGCACTCGGCGAGGCGCGCTACCGCATCACGGCCGCCGACGATCCCCGCACCATCGCCGCCACCGCCCTGGCTTCGCGGCCCGATGTGGTGGTTGTCGACTTCCAGGTGGGTTCGATGGGCGGTATGGCGGTCACCCGGTCCGTACGAGATGCGTTCTCCCGCACCAACGATCCCGCCCCACCGGTGATCCTGCTCCTCGACCGCGATGCCGACGGATTCCTCGCCGGACGATCCGGGGCGGCGGGCTGGGTGCGCAAACCCTTCGCCGCCGCGGATCTGCGCCAGGTCATCGACGAGCACACCGCCCCCACGGCGCCGTAGGTCGTTCCGGCGGAGGCCCGAGTCCGCAACGACGAGAGCCCCCGATGACTCGAGGGCTCTGGTCGGGACGGCCGGATTTGAACCGGCGGCCTCATCGTCCCGAACGATGCGCGCTGCCAAACTGCGCCACGTCCCGTAGCGGGATCAAGACTCTACCTGGGAGTTGAAGGCTGCGGTCCGAGGGCAGGTTCCAGGCACCACACCAGAGAAGCTCCGTCACGTCTGGTGCCTGTACCTGGTGCCTGTACCTAGAGAATCAGCTCCGCCACCTGCACCGCGTTCAGGGCGGCACCCTTGCGGAGGTTGTCGCCGACGGTCCACAGTGAGATGCCGCCGGGCCGTCCCACGGTGGGGCGGATCCTTCCCACGAGCACCTCGTCCTTGCCGGCGGCGTCGAGCGGGGTGGGGACGGTGTCGGACCACACCTCGACACCGGGAGCCGCGGCGATGAGTCGCATCGCCTCCTCGACTCCGAGGGGGCGGCCAAACCACGCCGTGGCGGCGACGCCGTGGCTCACCATCACCGGCACCCGCACACAGGTGGGCTCCACGAGGATCGCCGGGGCGTCGAGGATCTTGCGGGTCTCGTTGACCAGCTTCATCTCCTCATCGGTGTAGCCCTCGGCTACGGCGCCGCCGGCGAAGGGGATGACGTTGAATCCGATGGGCCGCGGGTAGTACCCGGGGGGCGGAGCTTCCCACGCTCCGGTGCGCAGGGCGTCGAAGTCGGCGGCGAAGTGACCGATCTCGGCCTCGAGCGTGGCGATCCCCTTGTGGCCAGACCCCGACACGGACTGGTATGAAGTCGCCACCACCTCGGTGAGTCCGGCGGCGCGGTGCAGCGGGGCGAGACCCATCATCAGCACCATCGTGGTGCAGTTGGGGTTGGCGATGATCCCGTGATGGGCCTTGGCGGCGTCGTCGTTGACCCCGGCGACGACGAGTGGAACCGTCGGATCCATGCGAAAGGCCGACGAGTTGTCGACGACGACGGCTCCGGCGGCGGCGAACCGGGGGGCGTGCTGGCGGGAACGGTCACCACCTGCCGAGAAGAGCGCCACCTCGACGCCGGCGGGATCGGCATCGTCAAGGGACTCCACCTTCACCTCCCCCCAACGCGTGGCCACCAGAGTCCCCGCGGAACGCTCCGAGGCGAATAGGCGCAGGTCACCCACCGGGAAGTCGCGCCGCTCCAGGGTGGCGAGCATCTCCCGGCCCACGGCCCCGGTGGCCCCGATGATGGCGGTGCGGACCATCACAGTTCTCCCGGTGCGGTCGGTGGTTGAAAGGCGGCATGGAGCAGGCGGGCCGCCTCCTCGACCCGTGCCTCGGCGATAACACAAGACGTGCGGATGCTGGAGGTGGAGATCATGAGGATGTTGATCCCGGCGCCGGCGAGCACGGAGAACATCTTGGCGGCGACTCCGGGATACGAACGCATGCCGCTGCCCACGATCGATACCCGCCCGATGGCCTCATCCACCTCGACACTCGCGGCCTTCTTGCCGGCAGCCACCTCGCGGGTGATGGGGACCGCCTGGCCGAGCACATCGCGCGGCACGGTGAACGAGATATCGGCAAGTCCGCCGCTGGACACGTTCTGCACGATGATGTCCACGGAGATCCCGGCATCGGCGAGAGCGGTGAAGATCGCCGCCGCCACGCCGGGGGTGTCGGGGATGCCCCGCACCGTGAGCTTGGCCTCTGAGGTGTCGTGGGCCACTCCGCTGACCACCGCCTGTTCCATCGCACTCTCCTTGACCCACGTGCCCGGCCGATCGTGGAACGACGACCGCACGTGGATGGGGACATTGAATCGCTTGCCGAACTCTACGGAACGCGGCATGAGCACCCGTGCACCTGCTGCCGCCAGCTCGAGCATCTCGTCGTAGGACACTTCGTCGAGTTTCCGCGCCTCGGGCACGACCCGCGGATCGGCGGTGAACACCCCGTCCACGTCGGTGTAGATCTCGCACACATCCGCTTCGAGGGCTGCTGCCATGGCCACCGCGGTGGCATCCGATCCGCCGCGGCCGAGCGTGGTGATCTCCTTGGTGTCCGGCGACACCCCCTGGAACCCGGCGACGATCACCACCTTGCCCGACTCGAGGCCCTCGACGACTCGCATCGGCTTGATCTCGCGGATCTTGGCCTGGCCGTGGGACGTGTCGGTGAGGATGCCCGCCTGGGAACCGGTGAGGCTCATCGCCTCCACCCCTTCGTCGCGGATCGCCATGGCGAGCAAGGCCATGGAGATCCGCTCGCCTGCGGTGAGGAGCATGTCCATCTCCCGGGGATGGTGGTGCGGGCTCACCTCCGTGGAGAGCCTGATGAGCTCGTCGGTGGTGTGACCCATGGCGGAGACGATGACCACGACGGAGTCCCCGGACACGCGCCGTTCGGCGACCCGCTTCGCCACGGAGCGAATGCGGGCGGCATCACCGACCGAGGTTCCGCCGTACTTCTGCACGACGAGGGACATGGGGGAGGAGGGTAACGCCAACACGCGGGATATCGGCCGCGACACGGGACAGCTGACAGCAGACGATCGTGCCATCTGCCATCTGCTCTCCCCCGATACCATCCCCCACCATGACCAAGCGCCCGCCGGCCCTTCTCCTCGCGCTCCTGATGCTCGCCGCCGCGTGTGGCAACGACGCTGCGGGCGACGGCGCCACCATCGCCACTGCCGACTACCTCGCCTTTCGCGATCAGGCGGTGGCGTGCGATGGCGAGGTACCAGACCCGGCGCGGGCGATGAGCTTCACCGCACCCGATGATCTCGACCTCGGCGGGACGATCACGGCCACGCTCGCCACCTCCTGCGGGGACATCACCATCGAGTTGCTTCCCGACGTGGCGCCGGCGACGGTGAATTCGTTCGTGTTCCTTGCCGAGCACGGCTACTTCGACGGGACGGTGTCCCATCGGGTGTACCCCGGCTTCGTCGTGCAGATGGGCGACCCCACCGCCACCGGCGGGGGCGGGCCTGGGTACCGGATCCGCGACGAACTGCCCACCGGCGACTTCACCTATCTCGCTGGAGTCGTCGCCATGGCCAATGGCGGAGCGAACACCAGCGGAAGCCAGTTCTTCATCATGCTCGCCGACGTACCGCTGCCCCTGAACTACTCGGTGTTCGGGTTCGTGACGTCGGGATTCGACGTGCTCGAACGCATCGGCGACATCCCCGTCGGCACCGACCTCGGCACCGGTGAGGTGTCCTATCCGCTCGAGACACTCTTCCTCGAAACCGTGACCATCCACCGTTGAGCATCGACCTCCACCTGCACTCCACGTACTCCGACGGCACCTTCGAGCCGGACGAATTGGTGGAGCGCGCACTGCATGCCGGACTCACCACCATGGCCCTCACCGATCATGACGGCTTCGAGGGCATCTCCGAGGCGAGGCGCGCCGCGGCAGATCTGATCGGATTCATCCCCGGAGTCGAACTATCCATCGACTGGGACGGACCGGGACTCCACCTGCTCGCCTGGTGGGTGGATGCGGGATCACCCCTCGATGTCGGACTCGAAGAGATCCGGGCGAGCCGGGAACAGCGCAACATCGAGATCATCGCCACCCTCAACGAGATGGGGCACCCGGTCACCGTCGATCAGGTGCAGCGGATCTCGACCAAAGGGGTGATCGGACGCCCGCACATCGCCCGGGCGCTCATGGACAACGGAGTCGTCACCAGCGTCGCCGAGGCGTTCGACCGCTTTCTGTCCTCCGGCAAGCCCGCCTACCGGGGCCGACTGCGCCTCACCATCGAACGCGCCGTCGACCTGGTGCACCGTTCCGGTGGTGTCACCGCCGTGGCCCATCCCCACACCGTCGCCGATGAGGCCGTCGGCTTCGCCACCGCCTTCCGCCGCTTCGCCGAACTCGGCATCGACGGCGTCGAGTGCTGGTATCCCGAGTACCCGCCGGCGCAGCGTGAAGACATGGCCGAGATGGCCACCCGAGTCGGCCTCATTCCCACCGGCGGCAGCGACTGTCATGGCGCCAACAAGCCGGGGATCGACGTGGGGACGGGGCGAGGAGACCTTGTCGTCCCCGACGAGGTGGTGGAGAAGCTGGCGGCGCGGCGCGCCAGGTGACAGGCAACAGGTAACAGGTGTCAGGTGGAGCAGAAGCGGGTCGCGCCTGAAGCCTGACATCTCCCCTCAGGCACTAGTCCCCTCGTACCGATATATCCCCTGTGCCGATTCCCCGAGCGCTTCTCGAGCGCCTTGCCGCACCCGTCGAGTACGGGCCGATCCGCCCCTACATCCAACGCGTTCGCGCGGGTGCCGGACTCGTCGTCTTCGCGATTTGCAGTGCCGGCGTGGCCCTCGGAACCCAAGGGGCATGGCTTCCCGCGGTCGCTGCCGGTGTGCTCGCGCTGCACGCCCTCACCCGGGGGCGCACCACTGCCTCGCCCACCGAGTCGATGCTGATCGACGCGGTGTGCGTCGTGGGTGGCCTTGCCCTGGTGCAGCACACCGACCAGGTATTCATCGCCGCGTGCGCCTACTTGATCGCCGGTTCCCTGACCTTCGGTGGAGCCCGCACCCTCGTCATCGTGCTCGGCGGATACGGTCTGGCGATCGGCGTCGTCGCCGTCCTCCCGCTTCCTCCTGCAATCCCACCCCCACTCACCGGCGAGCCCATTCTCTGGCTCACCGTGGCGATCTTCCTGGGCGGCGTCGTGGTGTCACTCGCCTCGGCATCCACCGCCGTGGCCGCGGCTCGTACCCGTCAGGAACAGGCCCTGTTCGCCGAGCGCCGTGCCGCCGAGATCAAGACCGAGTTCGTGTCCATGGTCACCCATGAACTGCGCACGCCCCTCACCAACATCGCCGGTTTCGCCATGACCATGCGCGACACCTGGCGTGACCTGGGGCCGGAGGAAGCCGAGGAGTTCCTGCGCATCATTGTGGGGGAGGCGGAACACCTCGCCAACCTTGTCGACGACGTCCTCGCCATTCCACGCCTCGAAGCAGGTCGCCTCCTCGTGGAAACGGTCGACTTCCCGCTGCAACCCGCCGCCTTCCGCATCACCGACCTCATCTTCCCCGCCGGTGGGGATCGCTCGGCATCGGTGGCCGTGAGCGGACGGGTTCGAGTCCATGCCGACCCCAACCGCGTCGAGCAGGTGTTGCGCAATCTCCTCGAGAACGCCCGCAAGTACGGCGGCGACGAGATCCGGGTCGACGCCACCGAACATGGCGACGAGTGGATCGTCGTGGTCGCCGACAATGGACCTGGGGTCCCCCTGGAGCATCGTGAGCGGATCTTCGGAGCCTTTGAGCAGGTCACCGGGGGAGATGCCCGCAGCGACAAGGGATTCGGACTCGGACTCGCCGTGGCTCGACATCTCGTCGAGGCCATGGGGGGCCGCATCTGGTACGAGCCGGGCTTTCCGGTGGGGGCTCGGTTCTGTTTCACCCTGCCTCGAGCCCAGGACAGGTCGGCGGCCAATGCGGCCGTCGCCTAGGCGTGCCCGAAGACGGGCCACGCACTCGAGTCCCCCGACCCTGAGCCGGCATTCGATGTCACGGTGAGTCGAGTTGCAGGCGCGCGCTACGGAGTCGGTTCGTCGCCGTGCGGGGACACCGGCTGCTCACCGGCATGCACTCGTCGAACCGTTGTCACCGGCGTGACGGGTCGAGAACGACCGGACTCGACCCAGCGCCCCGGCACCGGCCGTCCCGGCGGCTGAGCGGCGGCGGCGACCGCCTCCTCGTCCAACCGGGTGAGGGCGGCGACGATCGCCGCGGCCAACAGGGGTTCGGGGTCGCCGGAGATGTCCATCAGTGCACCTCGACGAGTTCGATGAGGGTTCCCGCCAGCGCCCGGGGATGGACGAAGGCGATGCGGTGTCCGCCGCCTCCCGCTCTCGCCTCCCGATCGACGAGTTCGGCACCCGCGGCGACGAGATGGGCGAGGGCGGCATCGAGATCGGCCACCTGGATGGCGACGTGATGCAGCCCCTCACCGCGCCTCTCCAGGAAGCGGCCCACGGCGGTATCGGACCCGAGGGGCATCAGCACCTGGAGATACGAGCCGCCCAACGGGACCATCGCCTCCTCAACGCCTTGCTCGGCGACGACCTCTCGGGTCAGCGGCTCCACACCGAAGAGGCCCGCCAACGAGCGGAGCGTGGCATCGAGATCGCGTACCGCAATGGCGGTGTGATGGAGATTGAGGGGCAGCACGTGGTCGAATCTAGCCAAGACCATCGGTGGCAGAATGCCCGCAGTGTTCGATGATGTCGTCGAGGCGAACCGTCGTTACGCGGCCGGCTACTGGGACCCCCGTCTCCCCGGCACGGCGGCCCGCGGTCTGGCGGTCCTCACCTGCATCGACTCCCGCATCGATCCCCTCTCCATCCTCGGCCTCGGTCCGGGAGACGCCAAGATCATCCGCAACGCCGGGGCCCGCGTCACCGACGACGCCCTGAGGTCCCTGGTGCTGGCGGTGAACCTGCTCCACGTCGATCGCGTCTGCATCGTGCAGCACACCGATTGCGCCGTCGCTCACACCACCGAAGCCGAGATTCGCGCCAGGATCGAAGCTCGCCTCGGCGTCGACGCCTCGGCGTGGGAGTTCGGCACCACCACCGACCAGGTGGCGACCCTTCGCGAGGACATGGTGCGGGTCCGGGCCTGTCCCTTGCTCCCCCCGGAGCTCGAGCTCGGCGGGTTCATCTACGACGTGGCCACCGGCGTCATGGACCTGGTGACGATGCAGTAGGCACCGGCTGCGCCGCCCGGGGCAGATGGGAGGAAAGACCCTTTCCGTCGGGGGGCGGGCGCGATTCCATGCCGGCATGGGTTCGCCCGGGACCGCCTCCGTCCGGCTTCCCGAAATGCGGCTGCCGGTGCATGGGATCACCCGGTACCTGAGGGTCCGCATCGAGGTCGATGACGGCGTACTGCGCTGGGCCGTACCGCGCGCGCTGCTCGGCCTGGTTCCGATCGGAGTGCGGCATGTCTCGGCACCGGTGTCGACCCTCCGATCGGTCGGGGTGCGGAGGGTGGTCACCACGCACCGGCTGCTCACCGGGTTGGTGGTGGCGGCCATTCCGTGGTTCTATCTCCGGTGGTGGTGGTCCCTGCCGATCACGCTGGTCGGCGCCGCCATTGCGCTGACCTCCATCGGACTGCACCTCGAGGTGACCACAGGGAAAGGCCGCCGGCTGTGCGCTCCGGTGTGCGAGGGCCACAAGATCGACGCCGCGTTGTACGCCGATGGCTTGAGGGACCTCATCGCCCGAGCGGCGGCGACCGAACACGCCGAGGACCGCTAGCGCCCCCGCAGCTCTCGGGGCAGACCGCTCTTCTTCCTCATCCGCCTCGTCTTCGCCTCGCTGGCGACGATGGCAATCAGGAGGATCACCGTGATGATTCCCAGGGAGAGGTACGTGTCGACGTGCACCCAGAGTGCCAGCGTCATCTTGAGGCCGACGAAGACGAGGATCGCGCCCAGGCCGTGGGAGAGGTAGTGGAAGCGTCCCCGCGCCGTGGCGAGCAAGAAGTACATCGCTCGCAGGCCGAGGATGGCGAAGGCGTTCGAAGCGAACACCAGGTAGGGCTCCTGTGACACCGCCAGGATCGCCGGCACCGAGTCCACGGCGAACACCACATCCGTCAACTCCACGACCACCAACGCTGCGAGGAGCGGGGTGGCGGCACGACGGCCCGACATCTTGGTGAGGAAGCGGTGGCCGTCGTACTCCTTGGTCACGGGGATGAAGCGCTGCACGATGGCCATCGTCTTCGCTGCTCCCGCTCCCTCCCCGGCGCGGTGCAGGTACACCTTCACGCCCGTGTACACGAGGAACACCCCGAAGAGGATCATCACCCACTCGAATCGGCTCACGAGTGCGGTCCCTCCCCCGATGAACAGAGCGCGCAACACCAAGGCGCCGAAGATCCCCCAGAAGAGCACCCGGTGCTGAAACTTCAGCGGGATGCCCAGTGAGGTGAACACGAGTGCCCAGACGAATACGTTGTCGAACGAAAGGGCGCGTTCGATGAGATACCCGGACGTGTACTCGCCAAATGCCTGGCTTCCGAAGTGGTAGGCGACGTATCCGCCAAAGGCGAACCCGAGGAGGATCCACACCGTGGTCTCGATGACGGCTTCCTTGCCGCTGGGAGCGTGATCGTCTCGATGCCGGTACAGGTCGATGGCGATGAGCAGGACGATGATCCCGAGGAGCAACCCCCAATCGAAGAACCGCTCTTCGATGGAAACGAACTGGTCGCGCGCGGTTTCGAGGGAGAACATGGCGCGGAGGATGATAAGGACCTCGTGGCATCACGCCGGCACGGGCTCGAGTCATCAGTCAGAGCCCGATCTGGCTGAGGACTGAAGACTGACGACTCCCGAAGGAATACCATCCCCTGCGCGCCGTCAGAGGAGCCCCCGTGCCCACCGTCATCACCGGTTTTGCCCGCACCGCCATCGGGCGGTTCGGGGGAGCACTCCGCCCCATGTCCGCAGTCGATCTCGGCGGGGTCGCCATCGCTGCGGCCCTGGCCCGGTCCGGGGTGAACACCGCCCAGATCGACGAAGTGCTCTTCGGACACGTCATCCAGGCCGGGGCCGGGCAGATCACCTCACGTCAGGCTGCGGTACGCGGCGGCATCCCCATGACCGTGCCCGCAACCACGATCAACAAGGTGTGCCTCTCCGGCATGACCGCCATCGCCATGGCTGACCGTGACATCCGACTCGGTGAGGCCACCTTCGTCGTCGCCGGGGGCATGGAGTCGATGAGCAACGCCCCGTACGTCGCCCCCGACGCCCGCTGGGGGGCGCGCATCGGCAACGCCACCCTCATCGACGCCATGAACCACGACGGCCTGTGGTGCGCCTTCGACAACTGCACGATGGGCGAGTCGTCGGACCGCACCAACCGCACCCTGGGGATCACCCGCCAGGAGCAGGACGCGTGGTCGGCGGAGAGCCATCGCCGCGCCGCCGCCGCAACCGCGTCGGGGCACTTCGCCAGGGAGATCGCCCCCACCGCGGTGCCGCAACGCAAGGGTGATCCCGCGCTGGTCACCGCCGATGAGGGCATCCGCACCGACACCACCATCGCCTCGCTCGGCGCTCTCAAGCCCGCCTTCCAGTCCGACGGCACCATCACGGCCGGCAATGCCTCGCAGATCTCCGACGGCGCAGCCGCCCTCGTCCTGGGGGATGCCGACGCCGCTGCAGCCGCGGGGATGCCGATCGTCGCCACCATCCGTGGCTACGGCCAGGTCGGTGGACCCGATGCCTCGCTGCACGATCGCCCCGCCGAAGCGATGCGTATCGCGCTGAAGCGTGCCGGGATGAGTACGGGCGATCTCGACCTCGTCGAGATCAACGAGGCCTTCGCCGCCGTGGCACTGTGGTCGGCGCGCTCGCTCGATCTCGAGGCCTCCAAGGTCAACGTCAACGGTGGCGCCGTCGCCCTCGGTCATCCCCTTGGCGCCACCGGTGCCCGCATCGTGGTCACCCTCATCAACGCACTGCAGGCCCGGGGTGGGGGTATCGGCGCCGCCGCGTTGTGTGGCGGTGGCGGCCAGGGCGATGCCCTGATCGTCGAGGTCGCCGGTTGATCGACGCCAGCCGAAACCTCGCCCTCGAGCTGGCCAGGGTCACGGAAGCGGCGGCGATCGCTGCCGGACGCCATCAGGGACGCGGCGACAAGCACGCCGTCGACCATGCCGCGGTGGAGGCGATGCGCACGATCCTGCCGGGCATCGACGCCGACGGAGTGGTGGTCATCGGTGAGGGCGAGAAGGACGACGCCCCGATGCTCCACAACGGCGAGCGTGTCGGGAATGGCAATCCCCCCCTCGTCGACGTCGCCGTGGATCCGGTGGATGGCACCCGCCTCACCGCCGAGGGGCAGCCCGGCGCCATGGCAGTGATGGCGCTGGCCAGCCGTGGCTCGATGCTGGCCCCGGGGCGCCTCGTCTACATGGACAAGATCGCCGTCGGTGCGGAGGCCAAGGGGTCGATCGACCTCGATGCCCCCATCGCCGACAACCTTGCCGGCGTGGCCCGGGCCCTGGACAAGGAGGTCGCCGATCTCACCGCCATCATCCTGGACCGCCCCCGCAATCGGCCGCACATCGAGGCGGTGCGCCGCGCCGGTGCCCGCATTCGCCTGATCCGTGACGGTGACATCTCCGCCGCCATCGCCACGGCCGTGGCCGACAGCGGCATCGACATCCTGCTCGGCATCGGGGGATCACCGGAGGCGGTGACCGCGGCGTGCGCCCTGCATTGCCTCGGCGGGGAGATGCAAGTCCGCTTGTGGCCGCGCGACGAGGCGGAGCGGCGATACGCCGACGAGGCCGGTCTGGATCTCGAGAGCATCATCGGCCTGCGCGGCCTCGTGGATTCCGACGATGTCTTCTTCGCCGCCACCGGTGTGACCACCGGCGAGTTGCTCGACGGAGTCCACTACACCGCCGACGGAGCCGAAACCCATACGGTGGTGATGCGGTCCCGTACCGGAACGGTGCGGTTCATCCGGGCGACCCATCGCTTCGGTCCGTGAGCGACTCCAGCCAGGCGTCGTAGGCGGGCGCAACGTGCCGCCAGTCGAAGCGGGCCGTGGTGCCCCGCAACATCGCCGCGGTCTCGGAACGCATCGCCGGATCGGCCAGTGCCTCGGCGAGGAGGCGCACCGCATGGTTGGGAGATGCGTACAGACAGAGGTGGTGCAGTGATGCCGGGATGCGCTCCCGGTACACCAGACGGTCGGGAAGCACCGGGAAGGCACCGGCATGGATCGCCTCGACCACGGCGATCCCGAAGAACTCCTGCAGTGCCGTGCTCACCACGATCGACGCTGCCGCCAGCACCGCCTCGTACTCGTCGCGGCTGAGATGGCCATCGAGCACCACCCGCGAGCCCAGCGCCGCCACCGCGCCATCGAGGCGCTCTCGTTGGTCGACGAACCGTTCCCCGGCGAGTGCCACGGCGAACTCGCTCCCGATGGTGTCGAGGCGCGCCATGAGGTCCAGGAACATCACCGGATCCTTGTCGTCGTCCCAGCGGTGGTTCCACAGCACCAGCGGCGGTTCCACCTTCGGGCCGGCGGTGAGCGACGCCAGGTCGCATCCCACCGGGAGCACCACCGACTTCGCCTCCACGTCGGCGAGACGATGTGCCTGCGACTCGTCGGGAAACGAACGGAGGAACCCCGGGAGCGCGGCGAACAGCGTCTCACGATGGAACTCCGAGTTGAACGCCACCGCGTCCCCGGAAAGCAACGAGGTCCAGGTGACGAGGCCGTGACCCTGCTCCACCCGGGTGCGCCCGGTGGCGGGATAGGTGATCTGGTTCTCGTGCAGGTACAGGGCTACGGGCACCGTGCCCAGGGTCCCCAGCATCCCCCGCAGCCCGGCGACGTCGACCATCGAGGTGGTGAGGATCACCTCGGGATCCCCCACCCGAGACGCCAGTTCGGTGACCCGTTCCGCCAGCGTGACGAATCCCCCGGTGAGCCGCCATTTCCAGAACGCCCCGGGAAGGGTGACCAGATGGATGTCATGGCGGCTCGAGGCGGCGTAGCCCTCGGCCCAGGCACGGTGCGATCCGGTGTGGTAGCCCGAGACGAGGAAGACCCTCAGAGGTCGCGCCGACCCGATAGGGCTCTCCCCAGGGTGATCTCGTCGGCGTAGTCGAGGTCGCCACCCACCGGGAGACCGCTTGCCAGCCGGCTCACCCGCACCCCGAGCGGCTTGAGGATCCGGGCGATGTACAGAGCCGTGGTGTCGCCCTCCACCGTGGGGTTGGTGGCGACGATGACCTCCTTGACCCCTTCCGCCGCGGTGCGGGCCACCAACTCGCGCATGCGGAGTTGCTCCGGCCCGATCCCCTCGATGGGCGAGATCGCCCCGCCGAGCACGTGATAGCGCCCGCGGAACTCACCGGTCTTCTCCACCACGACGATGTCCTGGGCTCGCTCGACCACGCACACCAGCGACGAATCCCGGCGCAGGTCACGGCAGATCGAGCATTCCGCCGAGTCGGTGACGTTGAAGCACCGCTGGCACAACCGCACCTGCTCGCGCATCGCCACGATCGCCTCGGCAAGGCGGCGGGCGTCGACCTCCTCGACGGTGAGCAGGTGGAATGCCAGGCGCTGCGCCGACTTCTGTCCGATCCCGGGCAATCGGGAGAGCTCGTCGATCAGACGCTGGATCGGGGCTTCGAACATCAGGGGAAGGGTAGAGGGTCCGATGCCCGAGACCCGATGCCCGATGCCAGGCGCCAGAGGCCAGATGCCAGAGGCCAGAGGCCAGTTCGGGTGCCGGGTACCGGATGCCAGACGCCAGGGAGTCTGGAATCTGGAATCTGGTATCTGGTATCTGGCTTCTACTCCACCACTTCCCCGTCGAGCAGGTCGGCCATCAGGGCTGCCGGGTCGACCCCGCCGGCGGTGGGGTCGGACAGGGTCTCCTGGTCGGGGGCTCGCAGCGGATCGGCGAGCGGCACCGCCACGGGAGCCGAGCCACCGCGATACACCAGTCGCACCGCGCCGCCGAGGACCTCACCGAGCACCCGCACCGCGGTGGCGTTGAGGGCATCGTCCTCGCTGAGTTGGGCGAGGTGGAAGGGCAGGTTCTCCGCGACCTCGAGCACGATCGTGGCCCCGGTGACTTCGGCGGGTCGGGCTTCACGGAACAGGGCGAAGCGACGCATCCCCGCCTCCTCGCGGATCCGCGCCACCGCCGCCGGCCATGCGGTCTGCACCGCCTCGAGGGTGAGGCCCTCGATCGGAGGCAGCGCTGCGGCCACCACCGCCAGTGGGGGTGCCGCAGCCGATTCGAAGGGTGCTTCGGAGTGCGAACGACCGGCCGGCGTCGCCCTGGCTGGGGTCGGTGTCGGCTTCTCCGGAGTGGCCGAACGCAGCGGGGTGACCGCGGCAGGTTCGGGGGTCTCGACCGTCGCGGCCACCACGGACGGCGCCGCCTGCACGCGACGCAGGCGCTCTTCGAGGCGATCCACCCGGGCGGTGAGGGCGGCGACGTCCTGGGCGGTCTCGGGACGGCACATCTGCAGCACGGTGAGCTCCACCACGAGGCGCTCCTCGCGGCCCTCACGGAGATCGGCGAGCGCCAGGGCGAGACGGTCGATGCACCGCAAGACCTCGCTGGGCTGGAGGCGCTTGGCCAGGTCGCGCCACTCCTGAAGGCGCTCGGCGGACTCATCGACGATCTCGGCGAGGTTGGGGGCGTACTGCGCCAGGAACAATCCGCGGAAGGTGTCCAGGCCGTCGGCGACGAAGCGGCGCAGGTCGGCCCCGCTCGATGCCAGGTTGGCCACCAGGGTGAGTCCGGCGACGGCATCGGTGGTGGCGATGGCATCGATGAGGCGCACGAAGGCGTCATCGCCGGCGAGCCCCAGCGCTCGGGCGACACCGGCGGGCTCCACCTTGCCGGCGCCGAGGGCGGCGACCTGCTCCATGAGGCCGAGGGCATCGCGGGCGCTGCCGGAGGCGTGACGGGCGATGAGGGCGAGACCTTCGTGCGACGCCTTGAGCCCCTCGGCCGCGGCCACCTGCTGCAGGTGGCGCACCAGCACGTCGGAGCCGATGGGATGGAAGTCGAAACGCTGGGTGCGGCTGCGGATGGTGTCGGGCAGCTTGTAGGGCTCGGTGGTGGCGAGCACGAAGTGGGCGTGCTCGGGAGGCTCCTCGAGGGTCTTGAGCAGGGCGTTGGCGGCGGCTCGCGACAGCATGTGGGCTTCGTCCAGGATGTACACCCGCCGCGCTCCGCCCACACTGGCGACGGTGCCGACGTTGGCGCGGATGTCACGCACATCCTCCACCTTGTTGTGCGAGGCGGCATCGAGCTCGATGACGTCCATCGACGAGCCCTCGGTGATGCCGATGCAGGAGACGCACACGTTGCAGGGCTCGCCGTCGGCACGCCGATCGGGACAGTTCAAGGCCTTGGCCAGGATGCGCGCCGTGGTGGTCTTGCCGGTGCCGCGTGGTCCGGCGAACAGGTAGGCATGCGCCACCTTGTCGGCCACCACTTCACGGGCCAGCGTCTCGGTGACGTGGTTCTGCCCCACGATCTCGGAGAAGCCCTGCGGCCGGTACTTGCGGTAGAGGGCGCGGTATTCGGGCACGGGTCGATCGTACAGAGGGGCCAGGACGGGCGGGCTGGGAGATGTCGGCCACCAGATCTCAAATCGAGGCGAAGGATCACGAGACGCAAAGGTGACCGGCGGGCCCGATCACCCGACGAATGAACGCCGTCTCCTCGGGATACTCCCCGCCCATCTGTGGATAACCAGGACCTCCCGGGAAGCGGGACACTCGAGCGTGATAGCCTCGGTGGCGATGCGGCTCGGACCGCGAAATCCGTCCTATCAGGAGACCACTATGCGTGTACGCAGGGTGCTCGGGCTGGTAGCCGTCCTGGCGCTCATCGTCACCGCTTGCGGTGACGACGACGCCACGACCACCACCACCGCAGCCACGACTACGTCGGGGAGCAGTCTCACCCAGACTCCGGGTGTGCTCACCGTCGGTTCCGATATCCCCTATCCGCCGTTCGAGGACTTCGACAGCGCAGGCAATGTCATCGGGTTCGATGCCGATCTCATGACCGAGATCGCCAGCCGACTCGATCTGACCGTGGAATGGGTCGATACCGACTTCGACACGATCTTCACCCAGTTGGCCACCGGCCGTTTCGACGTCGTGATCTCGGCGTCGACGATCACCCCGGAACGTGCCGAGCAGGTGGACTTCACCGATCCGTACTACAAGTCGCAGCAGGCGTTCACGGTCAACACGACCCTGACCCCGGATGTGCGCAGCACCGCCGACCTCGCCGCTGGTGACTCCGTCGCCGTCCAGACCGGTACCACCGGTGCCGACTGGGCCACCGCGAACCTCGCCCCCAACGGGGTCGAGGTCCGCGAGTTCCCCGGTGTCGGTGATGCCTACAACGCCGTCGAGGCCGGCCAGGTGACGGGTGTGGTCTCCGACGAGCCGTCGGCAGTGGCCGAGATCGCCAACCGCGAGGGCATCGCCATCGTCGAGGTGATCGACACCAACGAGAACTACGGCATCGCCGTGGATCCGGCTCGCACCGAGCTGCTGGCCGCCATCAATGCCGCCTTTGCCGACATGCTCGCGGACGGCACCTACCAGGCGATCTACGACACCTGGTTCGAGGCTCCCGCAGGCAGCGTCCTCTACGACCCGCGCGCCGATTGGCCGGAGTCGATCGTGTTCGGCTTCGTGCCGTCGCAGGAGGCCGGTGAGTTGCAGGATGAGATCGACACGTTTGCCGGAATCCTGTCGGATGCCCTGGGCATCGAGGTGACGGGCATCGTGTCGACCGACTACACCGCCCTGGGCGTGGCCCTCGGCACCGACCAGGTGCAGATGGGCGCGTTTGGCCCGGCGGGGTATGTGTTGGCGAGCCGGAACTATGACAACCTCGAGTTGCTGGCGCAGTCGGTTCGCTTCGGCGACTCGACGTATCACGCCCAGTGGTACACCAACGATCCGTCGATCTGCGGCGCCGATCCGGTGGAGGGTGCCTTCTACTACGACGACGAGGGCAATGTCGTCGCCGTGGGTCCGACCGACACTCCTGCCCTGCAGGTGGGGTGGAACGGTGACGGCACCCGTGACACCGCGGTGTCCGCGGGTCTCGCCTGCCCGGAACCGGTGGATCTGAGCGTGGTGGTCGGCAAGACCATCGCCTTCCCCGGTGAGACCTCGACGTCGGGATACATCATGCCGACGGTCCAGTTGCTCAACGCCGGGATCACCGACGACCAGTACGAGTCGACGTTCTTCGGTGGCAGCCACGACCTGGCGGTGACCGCGGTCTACAACGGCGATGCCGACATCGGCTTGTCGTTCGACGATGCCCGCCGTGCCGTCCGGGAGGACTTCCCCGACGTCGGCGAGAAGATCATCGTGTTCAACATCTCGCCGCGCATCGCCAACGACGTGATCGCGGTGCGTGCCGACCTGCCCCAGAGCTTCAAGGACGCCATCTTCCAGGCGATGGCCGACTACATCGCCACCGACGAGGGCGCCGAGGTGATGGAGCAGCTCTACAGCTGGACCGGTCTGACCCGCGCCAACGCCGCCACCCTGGCCTCGCTCGAACCCATCGGCGATGCCATCGACCAGCTCGGCTACGGCTCGTAGAACGAGCGCTGATAGGTTCGCCCCGGAATCTGGTGTCGGCCCGACCATGGGCCGGCACCAGATCGGACCAGCGAGCTATCTGCACTCGTTCAAACCGAGACAACCCACTGATCAACCTGTCGGGGGCCATCCAGCCG
>JACRIT010000019.1 GCA_016215655.1 Acidimicrobiia bacterium | reverse complement strand
TCGATCGCCCCCACCGCCACGTACCGGTCGTCGGAGGTCCGGTAGCAGCGATAGAACGGCGCGCCACCATCGAGGAGGTTGTCCCCGCGTCGGTCGCTCCACAACCCGCCGGCGATGAGGCCGTGATGAAACGCCATGAGCAGCGCGGTGCCGTCGACCATGGCGGCGTCGACGACCTGCCCGCACCCTGAAGCGCTCCGTTCCACCAGGGCGGCGAGAACCCCGACCACGAGCAGCATCCCGCCGCCTCCGAAGTCGGCGACGAGATTGAGCGGGGGCACGGGTCCTCCACCAGCCTCTCCGATCGGGTGGAGGGCACCCGACACGGCGAGGTAGTCGATGTCGTGGCCGGCCTCCCCCGCCCTCGGCCCCGTCTGGCCCCAGCCGGTGATGCGACCGTAGATGAGATGGGGATTGCGCGAGGTGCAGACATCGGGGCCGATGCCGAGGCGCTCGGCCACTCCAGGGCGAAACCCCTCGATGAGCACGTCGGACTCGTCGACCAGGCGCAGCACCACACCGAAGCCAGCTTAGGTCTTGAGGTCGGCGGTGACGACAGCGGACCGGCCCCGGAGCAGCGGGTCGCCGGCGCCATCGCCGGTTCCGATGCGATCGACCCGGGTGACCTCGGCCCCGAGGTCGGCGAGCACCATTGCGGCAAAGGGGCCCGGGCCGAGCGAGGCGATCTCGACGACCCGGATGCCGGTCAGCGGACCGCTCATGGCTCGCCTCCTGCTCCTCCCACGACCCGGGTGACGCCGGTGACCGCGTCCCGATCGAGCACGATGAGATCCTCGAAGCGTTCCCGCAACGCCGGCACGTGGCTCACGACCACGACCAGGCGGTCGCCCCCCGAGGCGACGAGGCGCTCGACTCCGTCCATCGCCAGGTCGAGGTGCTCGGGATCGAGGCTGCCGAAGCCTTCGTCGAGGAAGAAGGCATCGAGGCGGCCGCCCTCGCGAGACACGATCTCGGCGAGGGCGAGCGCCAGAGCCAGTGAGGCGAGGAAGGTCTCTCCCCCGCTCAGCGAGGCTGCCGAGCGTACGAGATCGGCGGCGGCGAGATCGATCACGTCGAACTCGCCATCGTCGCTGAACCGATAGCGCCCGGCGGTGAGCGTCTCGAGATGGGTGCCCGCGAGGTCGGCGAGCACGCGACGCCGCTCGTCGAGCACGTATTCGAGGAACTTCGACGGAGCGAGATCGGCGTGGAGCCGGTCGAGGAGTTCGCGCCCGGCGAGGGCAGTCGCCTCCTCGGCGGCGAGCTCATCGAGTTCGGCGAGGTTGCGCTCCAGGACCCGCACCTCGGCGCCGAGGGCGGTGGCGGCGCGAAAGGCCTCGGTGGTGATCTCGACGATGTCGTCGGTGGCGGCGAGACCGGCACTCTCGAGGAGGTCGACCCGTGCCGCCCGCCCCGTGTCGGCCTGGCGAGCGCTGCGCTGGCGCGCCGTGGCGGTGGCATCGCGCCGCTGCAGCCACTCGGCTCGCAGGGTCTGCAGCCCGGCGGCGACGTCTCCTTCGTCCGCGGCGAGTTCGAGCTCGACGCCGAGCCGGCCGGCGAGGGTGGCCACCGTGGTGCGCAGTCGCTGCACCGCCTGCACCGTCTGGTCGCGAGCTGCCAGGGCCTCATCGCGAGTACGACGCGCTCCGAGTTCGGCGGCGCGCGCCGTTTCGGTGGCCCGCTCGGCCGCAGCCACGCGGGCGCGCAGGGAACGCAGTGCCTCGACCGGGTCGCCATCGCCGAGCACGGCGCGGACGGATGCATCCAGCCGGGCGACAGCATCCTCGGCGGCCCGCACCTGCTCATCGGCAGCGGCGCACTCCCTGGCCAGTTCGTCGAGCCGGGCGGCACCCGCGGTGAGACGCGCTTGCGCACAGCCCCGGGTGCCGGCGGCAGCTCCTTCGGCGGCCCGCGGCGCGTCCGCCGCGGCGAGACGGCGCTTCAGTTCGGCGTCGGCGGCGGCGACCTGGGATCCGGCCGCCGGCGGCGGTACCACCGCCACGGTCTGGGCGCACACCGGACACGGCTCACCGGGGACGAGCGTCGACCGCAGCCCGGCCGCCCGGTCCGCTTCGTGCGCCCGGTGAAGGGCGACTCGGGCCTGTTCTGCCGCCTCCGCCGCAGCCAGGGCCTCGGCGGTGGCACGAGATGCCGCCTCCTCCGCCCGGGTGACCTCGGCCAGGGCGGCGTCGTGCCCTTCGGCCGCGGCAACCCGATCACGAGCGAGCCGGTCCCGCCGCTCGGTCAGGTCGGCGAGCGCGACCCGCGCCGCTTCCAGGCGAGCAACGGCGTCGCCCGCCTGCTGCACCGCGTCCCGTCCGCCGGCGGCGGCAAAGGCCTCCTCGACCTCGCCCACCGCCTTCGCCACTGCCGCCAACGCCGCCTGATGGCTCGCTTCGGCGGCGGCGACCCCGGCGGCGGCGGTCGAGGCGGCGTCGAACAGCCCGACAGTGTCGGGATGGGTGGGGATGCGGGCGCCGAGATCGTCGAGTCGGCGCAGTTCCTCGTCGGCCGCCTGCATGTCGCCCTCCGCCTGACGAATCAGTGCGTCCGCCTGCATCACGCTCTCGCGCAGTGCGTCGAGCGTGGTGGCCCGCGCCTCGGCGGCGGCCAACTCGACCGAACGCGTCTCGAGCAGACGACGGTCCGCCTCGGCCGAGGCGCGGCGCGCGGCGAGGTGTTGGAGGGAACGTCCGATGACGTCGAGACGGCCCTTCACCACCTCGCGCATGGCATCGAGACGATCGAAGCCGAACACACCCTTGAGCACCCGGCTGCGGTCGGTGGGAGGCGCCTCGAGGAACCCGGCGAACTGGTTCTGCGCCAGCAGCACCGATCGCCGGAAGGCCTCGAACTCGAGACCGAGCAGCGCCTCGATCCGTTCGGTGACCTCGCGCGCCTTGTCGGCCACCTCCTCGGGTTCGGCGCCCTCGGGGATCCGGTACAGGGTGTGGGCGGCGGCACCGGTGCGCCGCAGCACGCGCACCACCTTCCACACCACGCCGTCGACTTCGAACACGAGCTCGACATGCAGCGCGGCGCGGCGCTGATTGATGAGACGCTTCGTCTCGCTCTCGAACTTCGGCGTCTTGCCGTAGAGAGCGAACGACACCGCATCGAGGATCGAGGACTTCCCGGACCCGATCGGCCCGACGATGCCGACGAGATTGCGGCCGGTGAAGTCGAATCGGACCTCGTCGGCGTACGAACGAAACCCACGCAGGGTCAGGCTACGGGGCCGCATCGGTCACCTCCTCCCGGATCTCCTCGAAGAGGGCGATGAGCTCGTCGGGTGGCGGAGCGTTGTGCGCCTCGGCGTGGTACTCGGCGTACAGCTCTCCCCAGGGGCGCCCACCGGTGGCCCGGCGCACCCCGGCGATGCGGGGATACTCGGCACGCACCTTGACGACGCCGGGGAAGCGCTCCCGGGCGCGATCCATGAGGTCCGGCTCAGGGCCGGCAGTGGTCACGGTCAGATCGAGATAGCCGTCGTCGAGATCGCCCCGAGCACTCAAGGTGTCCCACGACCCCGCCGCTCGCACCAGCCGCCTGCCGGCCGCGATCGGGATCGAGCGCACCGTGGCCGGCACTCCGGGACGCGTCTCGACCAGCACGACTCGCTTCTCCTCCTCGGCCTCGCCGAAGTCGAGTTGCAGGAGCGAGCCGGCGTACTCGGCGGGAACCCGTGCACCGGGCACCGGCTGCGGGGCGTGGATGTGTCCCAGCGCCACGTAGTCGAGAGATGCCGGCACTGCCGCCTCGGTGGCGGCGTAGGCCTGGCCGATGTGGAGGTCGCGCTCGCCCCGGGGACCCGCGGTGTCCACCTTGACCCCGCCGACCATGAAGTGACCGAGCAGGAACGTGGCATCGTCCTTGCCGGCGATGGCGCCGAGCGCCACCGCGTACCGCTCGGTGATCTTGCGTACCCGGTCGGCGTACTCGCCGTACCAGTCGTCGGTGCGCGCCATGAAGTCCACGACCTGGGCGGCGCGCAGGAACGGGAAGCAGGCGATGTGCGCCCGGCCGGCGGCGGTGTCCACCGACACGATCCCGCCCTCGTCGGGGGGACGGATGCGTCCCACGAGATGCACGCCGAAGGGGGCGAGGAACGGAGCCAGGGTGTCGAAGAGCTCCGGCGAATCATGGTTGCCGGCAACCACCACCACCGGACGGCCGCCGTCGGCGAGACGCACCAACCCGAGAAGGCCGAGGCGCAATGCATCCACGGGCGGCACGGGACGATCGAAGAGATCACCGGAGTGGAGCACGAGATCGACCGCTTCGGATTCGGCGATCGCGGCCACCGCATCGATGGCGGCGGCGTGATCGTCCATCCGGTCGTGCCGGTCCAACCGCTTGCCGACATGCCAGTCGGAGGTGTGGAGGACCTTCATCCGCGGTCGTTCGCGGGGCGATCGGGCGCCTCGGCTCCACCGCGTGCCAGATGCCAGATGCCAGATGCCAGATCAGCTCCTGCTCCGTGACGGGTAACGGGTAACGGGTAACGGGTGCCGAAGCGGGAAGCGGGAGGCGGGAAGCGGGAAGCGGTCATAGTCCCTTGAATACGTCGGCGTCCGTCTCGGCGACTTCTTCCTTGCGGGTGGCCCACGGCGGGAAGGGGAAATCCACGACGAGCGGCACCGGGATCGATGGCTGCGAGATGACCATCGTCCCCGGCTTGAGGAGCCGCGCCCGCGCCCGCGTGGACGGGAGCATCCATCCGTACTCCGACCGTTCCGCCTCGGCGGCATCGAGGCGTCCCGCCACGCGGAGGGCGGCATTCTCCAGCACCTCGGCGGCGACCCGTGACGCCGTCTGCTGGGCGCCGACGAGGAGCACGCCGAGCGATCGTCCGCGTTGGGCGATGTCGATGAGCATGTCCTTGAGCGGGCTCTGGCCCTCGCGCGGGGCGTACTTGTTCAGCTCGTCGAGCACGACCACCGAGAGCGGGAATCGCTGGCCGCTCCCCTCCTTCTCCCCAAAGGTCTCGGCGAGGAGGGCACCGACGACAAAGCGCTGCCCGAGATCGTGGAGCGATTGGATGCCCACCACGGTCACCTGGGCGGCGGCCCGGTCGATGCGCCGGCTCTCGCCCGCCTGGATGAGATGGCCGAGCCGCACCACGGCGGCATGGAGACGCCGCATGAAGGCGGACACGGTGCCCGCCTGCACCCGTCCGGTCCACTTGAGATCCGGCTCGGCGTCGGGAGGATCGAGATACTCCTCGAGGGCCTCGGCGAGGCCTGCGAGATCGGCGATGACCCGCTCCCCCTTGTCGGGACGGATCACCGCGCCGCGGGCATGTCCCTCCGATGGATCCCGCAGCACCACCGCCCCCGGCATGCCGGCGACGTCGACGGCGAACCGGCGCAGTTGCGACTCGACCCGCTCGGCGATGAACGAGATCTGATTGCGGGCATCGGAGGCATCCGTGAACAGGAACCGCAGCAGTCCCTCGTCGATGAACTCCCGCGGGGTCCAGGCGAACACGGCGACGTCCTGGCGCCCGGCGGTGTCGGGCACGAGCACGTCGCCGGTGCGGGGACGCGGTGGCGCCCACAGCGACACCGACGGGAAGGGACCGGGCTCGACACCGAGTGCGGTCCACCGCGCCGCGGCTTCCACGGTGAAGTCACGATTCGGCTTGTCGAGCCAGAGCAGATCCTCGCCCTTCACGTTGAAGACGAGGACGCGCAGGTTCTTGCCGGCGTCACCCACGATGTCGCGCCGCCCGGTGAGCATCCGCAGGAAGAACAGGGCGAACGAGGTCTTCGTGGCGACCCCGGAGATCCCCGAGATCGACATGTGGCCGCCCTTGCGGCCGTCGAAGAAGTCGAGGTCGACGAAGAGCGGGGCGCCGTCGCGCCCCAGGCCCACCGGGAGCGGACGGCCCATCTCGTCGACGTACAGCGCCCGGTCGCGCGCCTCGCCGGTGGCGCGTCGCACCTCCCCGCCGGGATCGGGCGCCACCCACACCTCGGGCATCACCCGGGTGACCGCCACCTGGGCCGAGCGCACCTTGGCGGCGGGGAGCGAGCCCTCGTCGGCGATGCGGAAGGTGTCCGACTCGAATGACGCTCCTTCGTAGACCGCCTCGACCTCGGTGACGATCCCGTAGGTGGAGACGCGCCCGGCACCGGGGACGTCGGTGTCGACCACGACGAGATCGTCGAGTTGCAGGTACTCGGTCTCGCTCATGATCACCCGGAACTCCCGGGTGTTGGTGTGCTGGCTGCCGATGACCCTTCCCACCGTCATGCCGCCGCCTCCGTGGCGCTGCGCAGCGCCCGGAGCACGAGGCCGGCGTCGCCGAGGCGGTGGCGCAGGTCGCGCTCCAGCGCGGCGATGGGAACGAGGTTCTGCGGCGCCCGGGGATCGACGTGCGCCTCGGAGCCGACGAGCGGCAACAGCGCTGCCGATCGATCGGCGATGGTGACGACCGCGGTGAGGTCGAGGGCCGCCGAGGCCTCGCAGCGGACGATGCCCGACCAGGAGTGTCCTCGGGCCCGATCGGCCAGCCGCAGGTACCACGAGTACCGGCGGAACCGGGCTTCGCCGATGGTGAAGAGCGGGGTGCGATGCCCGGCGTCGAGGACGCCCACGATGGCGGCGTGGGTGTCGGGGAGGTAGGAGCGGCGGTGGCTCTTCACGTATCCCATCTTGGGCACGTCGGTGTACTCGTAGAGCGGACCGTCGGCGACCACGAAGTACCCGGAGCGCCCGAGGTCCTCGGCCAGCTCGGCCTCGGCGCGGCGCATCGCATCGTGAAAGGCCCGCACCAGTGCGGCCGGGTCGTCGTCGGATTCGGCGACGGATCGGTAGCTGATGCCCATGGGCAGGTCGGGGAGCGAGGGGGCATGGCCGCCGGACAGGATCGCCATGCGGTGCACCATCGGCCGTTCGATGGTGCTGCGCCGTTCATCTCGCCGCCAGATCACCGCGCCGACGCCGTAGGAACCGCAGATGCCCGCCACCGGACCGGCGGCGGCATCGAGCACGAGGCGGGCGTCGATGCGACGCACCCCGTCCACGAAGGCCACGACCGGAATGCCATCGTCGATGCCGGCGATGGGCTCCCAGGGACGATCCTCGGCGGTCACGTCGACCGAGCCCTCGGCCGGGGAGAGTGCTTCGTCGGTCTCGATGGAGGAGCCGTACTCGGGCGCCCAGCCCTCGACGTGGAGTCGCGTCATGTCGGGCGATGGTAGCGACGGGGGGTGACACGCCCCGGGGACGGCGCGTCGATCCTCGAGGGCCTAGGGTGCCACGCATGAGCGGCACGCCGCCCCGCAACGACCGCCGCACCATCTTCGGCTGGGCCATGTACGACTGGGCCAACTCGGCGTACACGACGACGACGGTGGCGGTGCTGTTCCCCGCCCTCCTCGTCGATGAGATCGTCCCCGAGGAGGGGTACCGCCTGTTCGGCCTCCTCGTCGACGGCGAGCAGCTGGGGAGCCTGCTCATCGGCTTCGGAGCCCTGATGGTCTTCGCGGTGAGTCCGGTGCTCGGCGCCATCGCCGACTTCTCCGCCTCCAACAAGCGATTCATGCGGGCCTTTGCCATCTTCGGTGCGATCTTCGCCACCTCGATGTACTTCATCGGAAGCGGCGACGTCGTCCCGGCGATCGTGCTCTTCCTGCTCGCCCAGGCCGGCTTCGTCGGATCGATCGTCTTCTACGACGGGTTCCTCCCCGACATCACCACGCCCGACACCATCGACCGGGTGTCGTCGAAGGGCTTTGCCTTCGGCTACCTCGGTGGCGGGCTCAACTTCCTCCTGGTGCTGCTCCTGCTGCTGTTCCACGAGGAGGCCGGACTCGCCGAGATCGACGCCGCCCGCATCGGCATGGGATTCGCCGGCCTGTGGTGGCTCGGCTTCGGCATCTACGCCATCGGGCATCTCCACGAGACGGGAGTCGCCCAGGCGCTCCCGGCCCGGTACGCCCGGCGCCCCAAGCCGCTCGCCTACCTCGCCGTCGGGTTCCGGCGCACCGTGGCGACGACGCGGCGGCTGCGGGGCTTCCGCGACCTGCTGCGGTTCGTGGTGGCGTTCATCCTCTACAACGACGGTGTGCAGACGGTGATCGCCATCGCCCCGTTCTACGCCAAAGAGACCCTCGACCTCGAGACCGAGACCCTCGCCCTCGGCATCCTCATGGTGCAGGCCATCGCCGTCGCCGGGGCATTCGGGTTCGGACGGATCGCCGAGCGGGTCGGAACCCGGCCCGCCATCCTGTGGTCGATCTCGCTGTGGAGCGTGGTGCTCGCCTGGGGCTTCTTCGTCCCCGCCGGGCAGGCGATGCCGTTCTTCGTCCTCGCCGGGCTCATCGGCCTCGTGCTGGGCGGCACCCAGGCGCTGAGCCGGTCCCTCTACGGATCGATGATCCCCGAAGAGGCCTCGGCGGAGTTCTACGGGTTCTTCGCGGTGTTCGAGAAGTTCTCGGCGATCCTCGGCCCGTTCATCTTCTTCGCCGTCGACCGCATCACCGGCTCGTCGCGGGGGGCCGTGCTGTCACTGGTGGTCTTCTTCGTGGCCGGCGGACTGCTCCTCGCCCGGGTCGATGTCGACGCCGCCCGGGCCTCCCGGTTGCGCTGGGCCTTCCACGGCGACGAGGCCGAGGTGGACTGAGTCGGTTCCATGAATGCGTGACCGCCGACGCCAACGGGCGCGTCGCCCTGGGCCGATCTAGTGGTCGGTCCGGGTGTCAGCCTGTGATCCGCGAACGTCGGTGAGGATGTCCCACGCCTCTTCGAGTGCCGACTTCAAGGTGACCCGCTCGCTCGGTTGGTGATCGTTGCCCGGCATGTCTATGTGGTATCGGATCGCGGGCTCGTACGCCGGCTCGAAATGCCAACGACAGGATTGGCCTCCATCGATGACGAGGGTGTATGCATAGGCACTTCGGTGCGGATGATCAGTGATCTCTACTTCCTCGTGAACCTCCAGGAAGGCATCGTCGTCGAGCCAGATTCGTGCCTCAATGACGCCACGGAGGGGGTCATTGTCGATCAGGCGGACCATGCTCCGAGAGCCAGGCTGCGGCGCTATGTGGGCGGGAGTGCGCTCAAGATGCTCCTCCCAATAATGGGCGACGGTATGCCCCAACTCGGGGGGCCTACGCGCTCAGGAGCTCAACGCCGAGGGCCGAGTCAGACGAGACCTCTGCCGGCTCGGGGGCGAGGGCTTGGGCGATTCGCCAATACGAGGCCCAGCGTGCGGCATCGTGGCCCTCGACTCCGCCACCCAGGTAGTCCGCGTAGAACTCGGATGTGGGGCGGTCATAGCGCAGCTCGAATGAACGGCACATCGCCACCGCCCCAGCGAAGTCGAGGCTCGTGACGGTGACTTGGTGAACCCCTGAGGCCACTCGGCGGGTATCCACCGGCGGGCTTGTGCTTTCCATGGGGGGAATGTACGCAGATCCGTGCCTCAGGCCAAGCCCTTTGGTTGACTGAACCCCTAGAGCCGGCCGGCGTCGACGATCCGCTGCAGGAACTGCCGGGTGCGGGCTTGCTGCGGGTTGCCGAAGATCGCCATCGGGGGGCCCTGCTCGAGCACGACTCCCCCGTCGAGGAACCCGACGACATCGGCGACGTCGCGGGCGAAACCCATCTCGTGGGTGGCGATGACCATGGTCATCCCCTCGGCCTTGAGGTCCCGAATGACACCGAGCACCTCGCCCACGAGCTCGGGATCGAGTGCGGATGTGACCTCGTCGAGCAGCATCAGCCCCGGCTTCGACACCAGGGCGCGCACGATGGCCACCCGCTGCTGCTGGCCACCGGAGAGCCGATCCGGGTACTCGTCGGCGCGATCGAGGAGCCCGAAGCGGTCGAGGAGCTCCCGGGCCTGTTCCTCGGCCTCGGCGCGGGGGACGCGGTGCACTTTGCGCGGACCGAGGGTGATGTTGTCGATCACCCGCATGTGGGGGAACAGGTTGAACGCCTGGAAGACGATGCCCATCGTCTGGCGAACGGTGTTGGGATTCACCCCCGGATCGGTGATCGTGACCCCGTCGAGGACGATGTCGCCCGAGTCGACCGGTACGAGCAGGTTGATGCACTTGAGCAAGGTGGACTTGCCCGACCCGGAGGTGCCGATGAGACACACCACCTGATGCGGAGCGACATCGAGATCCACTGCCCGCAGCACCTCCTTGCCCTCGAAGGACTTGGCGACACCGCGCAGCAACAGCTTCGGCGGCGTCATGTGCTCATCGCCTGCTTGCGCCTGCGGTCACGGTCGGAGTACCAGTCGGTGAAGCGCGCCACGGGGACGCTCACCAGGAGGAACAGCACCGCGGCGGCGATGTAGCTGGTGTAGTTGAAGGTGCGAGCGTTGTAGATGTCCGCCTCGCGCAAGCCCTCCCGCACTCCGAGGACGAAGACGAGCGCCACGTCCTTCTGCAGGCTGACGAACCCGTTGAGCAACGCCGGGATCACATTGCGCACCGCCTGGGGCACCACCACGTGCCAGAGCGACTGCGTCTGGGTGAGCCCGATGGAGCGGGCCGACATCCGTTGGCTCTCGTGCACCGAGTCGATGCCGGCCCGGTACACCTCGGCGGTGTAGGCGGCGTAGGAGAACACGAGGGCGGCGATGCCCCAGAACAGGGCGCCGTTGGGGACCCCGGGGAGCTGGAGGGCGGGGATGCCAAAGCCCATGAGCAGGATGAGGAGCAGCAGCGGCAACCCGCGCGCCAGGTCGATGTAGGCGATGGTGATGATCCGCAGCGGCAGAAAGGCCGGCCCGCGCAACGACCGGGCCATCGCCACGGCGAGGCCGATGCCGAGGATGAGGACCTCGGCGAAGAGGAACATCTTGATGTCGAGCCAGAACCCGCCCAGGACCTTGGGAAAGGCGGCCTGGAAGTGGGTCCAGGAGAAGAACTGGCGCTGCACCGCCGGCCACGCCTCGGAGCTGAGCACGAGGACGACGATCACGCCGAACACGACCACCGTCGAAATCACGGCGATGAGCACGGCGCGGGCACCTTCCTCCCGCAGGCGCGCCGAGCGCCGGGGCCACGGCAACCGTGGTCCCCGGCGCTCGAGACGCTCGAGGGGAGTCGGAATCGGCTACTCCGAGATCACCCGGACGCCGCCGGCAGCCACCAGCCACTCGTCTTCGAGCGCGGCCAGGGTGCCATCGGCGCGCAACGCCGCCAGGGCGGCGTTGACGCAGGTGCGAAGCGGGTTGCCCTCTTCGAACAACAGACCGAACTCGTCGGGCTCGGCCGCCGGGGCGGCGAACTCGGCGACGACCACGGCTCCGGTGAGCTCGGCACCGACCATGTAGTAGGCGGTGTAGAGATCGACCACGAGACCGTCGACCTGCCCGGCGGTGAGCGCCGCGGTGGCATCGACGGTGGTGTCATAGACCGCGGGCGCGGTGTTCGGCTGGATCACATCGTCGATGTAGGCGAGGCTCGTGGTGCCGATCTGGACGCCGAGCAGGGCGTCGGCGAGGTCGGCGAGCGTCGTGGCATCGGCGATGGGGTTGTCCGGGAAGGCCACCAGGGCCTGGGCGTTCGAGTAGTACGGGTCCGAAAAGTCGACGACTTCGTCCCGGTCGGCAGAGATCGTGTACTGCTGCAGGTTGAAGTCGAAGTCCTTGGCCCCGGGGGCGATCACTTCGTCGAACCCGGTGCGCATCCACACCACCTGATCCGCAGTGAAGCCCATCTCCTCGGCGATGGCATAGGCCAGAGCCGCTTCGAATCCGATGCCCGACTCGGGCTCGTCGAAGCCGGTGCCGTCCGGGCTGCCCACCCACGGCGGGAAGATCAATTCACCGGTGGCAACGGTGAGTTGCCCCGGGTTCACGAGATTCAGATCCGCCACCTCGCACGACTGCCCGGCAGACGTGGTCGTGGCAGCATCGTCGTCGCCGCACGCCCCGGCCACCAGGGCCAGGGCAAGCACCAACGCGCTCAGCACTTTCCATTTCACGGGTATCGCACTCCTCAACAGGGGACTGCCGCAGGGTAGCGAAGCGCTCCACCGAACCCGGATGGGCGCCGTTCAGGAGGCGGGATCGGTCCCGGGGGCCACGGGGCGGGGTTCGACGGGGGCATAGCCCGCCACCTTGGGGGGCGCCGCCACCGGCTCGAAGTGGTGCTTCTCGTCGCCGGCGCTGGTGACGGCGTCGGCGGCGAAGACCTTGGGCTCCTGGCCGGGGCGCAGCACCTGGTAGACGCGCAGCAGCGCCTCCTTGCCCTTCACCTTCAGCGGTGGCAGTTCGGCGAGACGGAACTCCCCCGGGGGCAGCGCCGCGGCGAACTCCTCGGTGACCACGATGTCGCCACCTTCGGCCACCCCGCACACCCGGCTGGCGGTGTTCACGGTGTCGCCGATGGCGGTGTAGTCGAGGCGCTCGTGCGACCCGATGTTGCCCACCACGGCCTCGCCGAAGGACAGGCCGACTCCGCATCCCTTCACCTTGAGTTCGCCCGCCCGGCCGGTGGCCATGGCGACGTCGATGAGGTCCTGCATCTTCAGTGCGGCGCGAACCGAGCGCACCACCATCTCGGGATCGGGTCGCGGGGCACCCCAGAACGCCATGACGCAGTCGCCCATGAACTTGTCGATGGTCCCCCGCTCCTCGATCACGGCTCGAGTCATGGCTTCGAGGTACTCGTTGAGGGCGGCGACCACGTCGGGAGGAGTCGCCTTCTCCGACGCCGCCGTGAAGCCGCGCAGGTCGGCAAAGAGCACGGCGAGCGGAGTGGAGGCGCCCGACAGCGATGCCACGGCCCCTTCGGGGGAGGCGAGGACCTCGGCGACGACGTCCTTGGCGAGGTACCGCCCGAAGACGTTCGTCACGTACTTGCGCTCGCGCACCTCGGTGAAGTAGCGCACCCCGAGGCCGGACACGAAGGCGATCGGCGGAGCGAACATCGGATAGACCATGTTCATCACAACCCCGGTGTCGAACCTGCGGAACACGAGGGTGAGGAATCCGGCGAGCAGCACCGCCCCGAAGACGGCAGCGAGCCAGGGACGCACGTACAGCGTCGCCATGGCGAGGAGCAACGCCACGATGAACACGAACGCCAGCGTGGCGCCCGTCGGCTCGTGGCGGATGAACCGATCGGTGAGGATCGTGTTGAGGGCATTGGCGTGGACCAGCACCCCGGCCTGGCGTCCCGCCTTGTCCAGCGGGGTGGGCACCAGATCGCCGAGGCCGAGGGCGGTGGCGCCGACGAGGACGATCCTGCCCTCGAACGTGCCCGCCGGCACGAGGCCGTCGAGGATGTCGGCGGCGGGAATGACGGGATATCCGGCAGCGAAGTTCAGCTCGAGGAGATGGACGTCGCCGGTGGGGACCTGCAGCGACCCTGCCTGGACCGCATCCGGCAGCACCGTGATGGGCCCGGTCTGGCCGGTGGCGAGCTGGGCGAGGGTGAACGACAGCGACGACAGCATCGAGCCGTCGAGCAGTTCGACCACCGGTGGCAGGGCACGCACGACGCCATCGGTGTCGGGGAAGGTGTTGGCGTGGCCCACCCCGGCCGCGGCGGCGCCAAACGCCGCCACCGGGGGGAAGGAATGCTCGGCGATGAGCAGGTCGCCGGGCGGCGCCGCCGGGAAGGTGACGGTCTGGGCGAGCACCACATTGCCCGCCTCGGCGATTGCATTGGCAAAAGCGATGTCGGACTCGGGATCGTCGGTGCTGGGGCTGGCAAACGTCACGTCGTAGCCGATGAGGGCGGCGCCGTCGGCCGACATGGCCGAGACCAGATCGGCGTGCACCGAGCGACTCCACGGCCATCGGCCCACCCGGGCGATGCTCTCGTCGTCGATCGCCACGATCACGATGCGCCCATCGGCGTCGGCTCCCGGGAACAGGGCGTCGGAGAAGCGCAACTGGGTGCCGTAGAAGACGTCGGCGGAAAGGCCGGCCCACGAGACCGCGGTCACCGCCAGGGCGATGCCGAGCACGACGATCGGCTTGAAGAACCGGGTGTGACGGGTGGACTTCATCGGGTCAGTGTGCCCGCTGGAGGCAGGTCACTGGTCGAGCAAGACCGGGGGCGAGCACACCGGTGCCGCTTCGCCGACCTGATCGGGATCCTGGGTGATGGCGAACTCGCCGACGGCGAAGCCGTCTGCGTCGTCGATCGACACCTCGATGCACTCCAGGGGGGTCTCCGGGTCGGTGGTGTAGAACCCGAAGAACGTGGCGCCGGAATCACCATCGACCGGCACCGGTCCGGAGGTGGTGCCATCCTGGGCGGTGGCGGTGATGTCGAGCATCTCGAAGTTGTTGGGCTCGGCGAAGAACGAGAACGCCAGGGTCCCTGCCGGCAGCGTCAGGGTGAGCACCACGCCTCCGGGGACGATGTACACGTCGCCGGTGTAGCCGTGGCTCCACGTGGCCCAACCACTACCGATCTCGGCGTGGGACAGGTTCTCGCTGAACGTGAGGTCGTCGCCACTGGGGGTGATCACGCGACCTTCGAGTTCCCCGGTAGCCCGCGTGTCGTCCTCGAAGGAGGTCATGGCGTACCCGCCGAGCGTGTCGCCGGCTGCCTGGGTGCCGCACGAACCATCGAACACGATCACCGTGGGACCTTCGGTGACGTCTCCACTCCCTTCCTCACATGAAGGGCTGGGCGGGACCGTCGTGGTGGTGGTGGTGGTGGTGGTCGGTGCCGGAGCGTGCGTGGTGGTGGTGGTGGGTGGCAGTGTGGTGGTGGTCGTGGTGGAGGTGGTGGTCGTGGTGGACGACGTGGTCGTCGTCGGAGGCTCCGTGGTCGTCGTGGTGGTGGTCGGGCTGCCGAAGACGCAGTTGCCGTCCTCGTCCACGACGCCGCCGTCCTCCTCACAGTTGAACACGATCCACTCCGAATCGATCAG
>JACRIT010000018.1 GCA_016215655.1 Acidimicrobiia bacterium | reverse complement strand
GAAGGTGGCCTGGCCCTCAACCTGATCGTGCTCGGCATCCTGGTGGCTGCCGCAGGATTGCTGATCGCCGAATGGACGGGAGACCCGCACTGGGATGGCGTGGCCTCGATGACCATCGGCGTCATGCTCTGCCTCACCGCCTGGATACTCGCGGTGGAGACGAAGGGCTTGCTGGTGGGGGAGTCGGCGACTCGCGAGGTACGCTCGGCGATTCGCGCGGCCGCCCTGTCGGTGGGTGAGGTCGACACCGTCGAACGCCTGCTCACGATGCACCTCGGGCCCGACGAGATCCTGGTGAACATGGACCTCACCGTCGAGCCGGGCAAGTCGGCGGCCGATCTCGAGGCGCTCACGGGTCGCATCGAGGCCGCGGTCGTCGCCGTGGTGCCACAGGCCACGCGCATCTTCGTCGAATACGGATCCGGGCAGTGATCACCGCCTCCGCTCCCGCCTCATCGGCGAACCTCGGACCGGGCTTCGACGTCCTCGCCCTGGCGTTGTCGCCGCGCTGCCGGGTCTCGGTGGAACTCGCCGAAGGCTGGGAGGTGGTCGGGCCCGAGGGCACCGTCGGCGAGGGCCTCCAGGCTCTGGTGTGGGGCGTGGCCGGGGCAGCACCGCCCCACCGGGTCGAGGTGTCGTCGGACATCCCCATGGGCAGGGGCCTGGGATCGAGTGCGGCGTTGCGCGTCGCCGTGGCAGCCGCGCTCGAGGCGTCGAGCGGGGAGATGCGGCTCGATCGGGTGTTTCGCACCGCTGCCGCCGCCGAGGGTCATCCCGACAACGCGGCCGCCGCAGTCCATGGGGGGCTGGTCGCGGTGGGGCCCCTGGGAGAGGTCCGGCGTCTGGCGATCCACCCGTCGCTCACCGTGGTGGTTGCGGTGCCGGAGGCAACGCTCTCCACGGCCGCGGCCCGCGCCGTGCTCTCCCCCGAGGTGAGCCGCGGGGTGGCGGTGCGCACCGCGGCCCGCGTCGCTTTTCTCGTCGAGGGGTTGCGCACCGCCGACCCCGATGCGTTCCGCGAGGCCTCCGGAGATGAGATCCACGAAATGCCCCGCCGCCACCTCTCTCCGTTGTCGTTCCAGCTCGGACTCGCCGCCCGCTCCGCAGGAGCACTTCACGCCTCGTGGAGCGGTGCCGGCCCGGCAGTGCTGGCGATCACCACCGAGGACCGCCGCGATGCGGTGCACATCGCCATGGAGGAGGTCTTGGGTGGAGCCGGGACCGTGCTGCGTCCGGTGATCGAACGAGAGGGTGTGCGGCTCGAATGAGGGCGCGACACCTCGATCCGGCGCCGGGGTACAGCCTGGCCGTGGGCCGCTTCGTGGCGATGCTCACCGACACCCGAGCCCGGCTGCTGGCGGATCTCGCGGCGCTCGATGTGGCTCAGCTCGATCTCGCGCCGCCGGGTTCGCCGAATTCGATCGGGACCCTGCTCTATCACGTGGCCGCCATCGAACTGGATTGGCTCTACGCCGACCTCCTCGAGCGCGACTTTCCGCCCGATACCGCCGACTGGTTCCCGGTCGACGTTCGCGAGGAGAACGGACGACTCACTCCGGTGGTGGATCCGTTCGATCGTCACCTCGCCCGCCTCGACTGGGTACGCGGCCTCCTGTTCGCCGAGTTGCGCGGCCTCACCGATGCAGATCTCGAGCGAACCGTGCACGCCGGTCCGCAGGGGAGTGGAGCGGACTGGGTGCTTCACCACCTCATGCAGCACGAGGCGGAGCATCGCGGCCAGATCGGGGAGATCAGGGTCGGGCTCAACGCGGGCTGAGCGAGGTGGCGACGGAAGCCCTCAGCGAGACCACGCTGATGGCCTCGATCGCGGCGGGCGCATCCTACGTCGCCGTCATGCCGCCGTCGACGACGATCGTCTGGCCGGTCACGTACGAGGAGGCATCGGAGAGGAGGAACACCGCGGCTCCCGCCATCTCGTCGGGCTGGGCGTGCCGCCCGAGAAAGGTGCGGGAGACGAAGTGGCTGCGAGTCGCCTCGTCGTCGACGAGTACCTGGGCGAAGCGGGTCTCGACCAGGCCTGGGGCGATGGCATTCACCCGGATGCCGCCGGGGCCGAGTTCCATTGCCAGGCTCTTCGTCATGGAGATCACTGCCGCCTTGGTCATGCCGTACACACCCTGGAGGGGAGCG
Organism: Acidimicrobiia bacterium; assembly: GCA_016215655.1. Taxonomy (GTDB): domain Bacteria; phylum Actinomycetota; class Acidimicrobiia; order Spongiisociales; family UBA11373; genus UBA11373. Next base: position 1,184 of record JACRIT010000018.1, on the reverse strand, counting down.
GCACGCATCCCGACCACGGAGGCGATGTTCACCACCGAGCCTCCTCCGCGGTTGCGGGTGGCGAAGGCGCGCACGCAGTTGAAGTAGCCCTTCACGTTGACCTCGAAGATCTTGTCCCAGGCCGACTCGTCGATGCCGAGCATGGGGCCGAAGTACACATTGGTGGCTGCATTGTTCACCAGACCATCGACGCGCCCGAACTCCGCGAACGCCTTGTCGAAGAGATTCTCGACGTCATCGGGCCTGCCGGTATGGGTGGCGATGGCGAGGGCGGTGCCGCCGGCCGCGCGGATCGCCGCGGCGGCCTCGTCGAGTCCATCCTGCTTGCGGGCGGCGAGGACCACGCGGGCGCCGGCAGCGGCTGCCGCCTCGGCGATGGCGCCGCCGATGCCGCGGCTGGCTCCGGTGACGACGATGACACGATCGGTCAGAGTGAATGTGGCGGGCATGCCCCGAGCCTATCCGGCGGCGCGGATCAGTGACTCGAACAGCGACCGCGAGGGGTCATGCGTCGGACCGAGGTATTCGGGATGCCACTGCACCGCCCACATCGGCCAGTCCGAGTCTTCGGGCGCCAGCGCCTCGACGATGCCGTCCGGTGCTCGGCCCGTGACGACGAGGCCGGCGCCGATGGTGCGCACCGCCTGGTGATGCAGGCTGTTCACCCCGAGTTCCTCGGTGCCGAGTGCCTTGGCGGTGGTGGATCCGGGTTCGACGAGAACCGGATGCTGCGGCTCGTACGAACCGTCCCCGTCGATCCAGTGCGAGAGCATGTCCGGGCCTTCGGAGGTGATGTCCTCGATGAGGGTCCCACCCATGGCCACGTTCATCACCTGCAAGCCGCGGCAGATGCACACCGTCGGGACCCGGCGTTCGGCGAGGTGGGCGGCGAGGGCGAGCTCGAACTCGTCGCGGGCAGCGTCGACGCCGTACACCGCCGGGTGGGGCCGGCCCCCGTAGCGGGCCGGATCGACGTCACCACCGCCCGTCATCACGATGCCATCGACGCGGGCGAGCAGGGCGGGGATCTCGTCGGGATCTCCCGGGGTGAAGAGGATGGGGATGCCCCCGGCACGCCGAACCATGTCGGTGTAATTCGGCACCAGGGCATGGACGCGGGCGTCACCGGAAGAGGTGTGGATGACGCGCAGGCCGGTGGTGATTCCGATGACGGGAGCAGGCAT
>JACRIT010000006.1 GCA_016215655.1 Acidimicrobiia bacterium | reverse complement strand
GTGCCGGTGGCGGGTTCGGCACGCACCGCGGAGGTCATCTGGGTGGCGAGCGAAGCGAGCGCCGCCGCCAGGTCGCCGTCGGGCACGATCTCCCCCGAGGCGATGGCCCGCCAGGCCTCCTCGATGGCCTTGCCGGCATCGGAGATCGCGGTGAAACCCATCATGCGGGCCGTGCCCTTGAGGGTGTGGCCCTCGCGGATCATCGTCCGCAGACCCTCCTCGTCGATCGGTCCGGCGGCCAGGGCCCGCGCACCGGCCACCAGCCGGGCGGTGCGCTCCTGCACTTCCCCAGCAAACAGTTGCTGGAGGTCCTCGTCGAAGCTTGCGGCCATGTCTCCCCGGATCCGTGTGGGGTAGGTATCGACCGGTGCGGGAGGCGGCTTGAGGAGGGTGGAGATGTCAGCAACGCCGTCTCGCTCAGGGGGGCCGATCCATGTCCACCCTCAAGGAAGACGGACCCGGGCAGCCGAACGAGGGTTTCAGCCCTCGGCTTGGACCTGACGGATGAAGGCGATCACTGCGTCGATCTGACCGGGGGTGAGCACCCCCCCAAAGCGCGGCATCCCGCCACCGCCCTCGGCCACCTGCCGCACCAGTCTGGCATCGGACTCCTCGACCGCCTCGGAGCCCGATCCCAGGGGCGGTGCGACGTCGGGCACCCCGGAAAGATCGACGCCGTGGCAGCGGCTGCACGCCATGTTGAAGAGATCGCGCCCGGAGAGATTCGAGTCCGCCAACGGGGTACGCCACAGCGGATTGGTGGCGGCCCCGCCTTCCAGGGACCGGAGAAACGTGGTGACGGCCCGGATCTGCGTCGAGGTCAGCGGGCCCCCATAGTCGAGCGAATACGCCACCATCTCGGTCCCGGGCACGCCATGGGCGATCAGGGCACTGATTTGACCGTCGTCGGCGGCTTCGAGGAACTCGCGGGCTCCCAGAGCCGGAGCGAGGCCGCCCGAGCCGGCGACCCCGTGGCACGACTCGCAGTTGGCCATGAAGATCTCTGCACCCTGGTCGGCGAGGTAGTGCTCCTGAGCGGTTCGAGCGTCGGCACGTCGCGCCGGCTCGTACAGTCGGAAGAGGGGAAAGGCGAACACGAACAGCCCCATGAGGATGAGGCCGGCCACCATCCACGATCTCGTCGAGGCGTCGAGTGCGGTCTTCTGGGGATTCGGCTTCCCGGCCATGTCAGCTGCAGCTTTCCCCGCGAGGCGGTTCCTCGATCGTCGCCGTTCCGGGGGGCGGTCCCTTCGCGACGGTCCCGGTATCGACTTCGACGATGCCCTGCTCGTTCACCCGGACCCCGAATCGGTCCATGCCTCGAGGTGCAGGCCCGGAGCGATGTTCGCCGGCACGATTGAATCGCGATCCGTGGCAGGCACACTCGAACTCGCCCGAGTTGTCGCACCACGCCACCCGGCATCCCAGGTGCGGGCACTTCTGCCACAGAGCGACCACCTCGTCTCCGATGCGGGTGACGTAGGTGTGGGCGGCACGGACGTACACCGCGGTGTCGGACGGCACCTCGTCCGCGGCGATCGTCTCGATGATCCCGCCGAGGCCCGAACCGGGGAGCGGCCGAAGCAGATCCCAGGACGTCCAGGCGCCGGCGCAGCCGATCATCACGATCCCGGCTTTCCAACCGCGACCGAGGAACTCCCGTCGATCGATGGCATCACTCATAGCTCACCGTGCCACTCGTCCCATGGCCACACCCAGCTCCAGTTGGGCCCACGGAAGGCGAACCCGATCAGGGTGAGCACGATCCACACCAAGAGGAACATCGTGAAGGCGACCACCGCCACCTTCCGGAGCCCCAGCCCGACAGCCGCGCTACGGTCGACGTACGGAAGTGCGACGAGACCGCCGATGATCGCCGCGGGTACCAGCACCCCTGCCACCATCGGGTGGAAGTGCGCCAGCAGCTCCTGAAGGGCAGCGAAGTACCACGGAGCCTTCTCCGGGTTCGGAGTCTCGAACGGGTTGGCCACCTCGCGCAGCGGGGCATCGAAGAGGATCGACACGATCAAGACCAGGAGGAGCACTGCCAGCGCTACGACGGCGTGGCGCACCAAGAGGTGTGGCGACACCATCACCAGATCCTGCTCCTGCGGTACCTTCCGCTCGCCGCCGGGGGGCTGTCCCGGGACCACCCCGAGAAGACGCTTGCCCTGGGTCAGGCGCGGGTCCGACTCGCTCATCGCTCGCCTCCTTCGCCGCCCTGGTCGAGCATCGCGTCCTTGCGCCACCGCCACAGATGGACCATGAGCATGCCCACCAGCACCAGCGGCAGCAGCGCCACGTGGAGCACATAGAACCGAAGCAGGGTCGCCGCACCCACCTGGTCGCCCCCGAGCAACACGTCGCGCACCTCGTCCCCGATCACGGGAACGAAGTTCGCCATCGACGTTCCCACCGTCACTGCCCAATAGGCGAGCTGGTCCCAGGGCAGGAGGTACCCGGTGAACGACAGCAGCAGCGTGAGCACGAGCAGCATCACGCCGATCACCCAGTTGAACTCACGCGGTGCCTTGTAGGCGCCCCGATAGAACACCCGCGCCATGTGTGCGGCCACCGCGATGACCATGAGGTGCGCCGACCAGCGATGGACGTTGCGGATGAACTGGCCAAAGGCCACTTGGGTCTGAAGTGTCTGGATGTCGCCGTAGGCGCTTCCCGGGGATGGAACGTAGAAGAACATGAGGTACACGCCGGACACGACGAGCGAGCCGAACAGGACCGTGGAGGCGACTCCCAGGTACCACGAGTAGCCGAAGTGCAGCTCGCGGCGGCGCACCTTCACCGGATAGATGTGCAGCCAGAAGTTGGACCAGTGGCCGGCGGCCTGGTCGCGCTCGGTTCGCCGGTCCGGGCTGCGGAAGATCGAGCGTCCGATCGTCGTCTGCCTCAGCCTCACGCCCCCACCCCCGACCCTGCGGGCACCGGCACGGCGCCCACTCCCGACCAGGTCGACATCGACAGGGCCTTCGTGGGGCACCTCTCGATGCAGAGGCCACACCGGATACATGCCGCCTCGTCGAGCAACAGGGCCGTGCCCACCGCATCGGACTCGGCCTCGGTCGCGGGCACCAAGGAGATGAGATCGAACGGGCATACATCCACGCACAGGCCGCACAGCACGCAAGCTCCGACGTCCAACTGGATGTTCGAGAAGCAGCGGAGACACCGCCGTGCCTCGGTTCGGGCCTGCGCCTCGCTGAACCCGAGCTCCACCTCGGCGAGTCCGATGCGGCGCGCGGTGGGCAGGCTCGGCGTCGACTGGCGGGGAATGCGGTCATAGAGGTCGGCGAGACGATGGAAACTGAGCAGGGGCAGCTGCACCCCGATCCCGACCAGTTCGTCCTCCCCGCCAAAGGACCGGTGGATGTCCGCCGCCACCTTGCGACCGTCCGCGATGGCGTCGATCAGATTGCGGGGCCCGAACGCGGCGTCACCCGCTCCCCAGACGCCCGCCAGAGACGTCGCCATGGTCCTGCGATCGACCTCGATGGTGCGCCGCGGCGACAGGCGGGGCCCGTGCTCGCCACCAAGCGCCTCCACGTCGATGGCCTGGCCAATGGCGATGATGACGGTGTCGGCGTCGAGGGTCTCCTCCACGCCGACCTCGAAGGTCGGAGCGAACCGACCCTGGGCGTCGAACACCGACAACACCTTCACCGTGGTGAGACCGGTGACCCTGCCATCGGCCACCTCGATGCGCTGCGGACCCCGGCGATGGACGAAGCGGATGCCCTCGAGCTTGGCCTCGTCGATCTCGAATGCCGAGGCGGGCATCTCCTCGGGGCTCTCGAGGGCGACGATGGTGACCTGCTTGGCCCCGATTCGCATCGCCGATCGGGCCACATCGACCGCCTCGGTGATCTCGTGCTCCCCCGGGGGCAGGTCGACAGCGGCTGCCGGACGTTCGCCGTACGCGGCGGCGCGCAACGCCGTGCGGGCGGCATCCATGGCCACGTTGCCGCCGCCGATGACCACCACCCGCTCCCCGATTTCGGCCTGGTAGCCCTGGTTGACGTTGAGGAGGAACTCGATCGCCTTGAGCACCCCGTCGGCATCGTTGCCCGGGATGTCGAGCCCGCGCCCCAGGGTCGCCCCCAGGGCGAGGACCACCCCATCGTGACGACGACGCAGCTCGTCGAGCGACATGTCCCTCCCCAGCCGCACACCGAGTCGGACGTCGACACCCAGGGCAACGATGGCATCGATCTCGGCCTGGACCAGCGAGCGGTCGAGGCGGTACTCCGGGATCCCCAGGACCATCATCCCGCCGAGGATCTGGGTCGCCTCGTACACCGTCACCTGATAGCCACGCAGGCGCAGGTCGTGGGCCGCGGCAAGGCCCGCCGGGCCACCGCCGACGATGGCGACCGACTGAGGGCGTTCCGGACGATTCATGGCAACCACACGCGATGGTCTGCCCGATTCGGGCCCGTACTTGTCGGTGACGAAGCGCTTCAAGGCGCGGATGGCGACTGGGCTGTCGACCTCGCCGCGGCGGCACGCCGCCTCACAGGGGGCGGCACACACTCGGCCGCACACCGCGGCGAAGGGATTGGGAAGGCGAGCCGTCAAGTATGCGGTGAGATCGTCACCCTCGGCAATGGCGGCGACATACGCGCCAGCATTGGTGTGAACCGGGCACGCGGCGAGACACGGGATGTTGCGGTCGAAGTAGGACAGATCCATCGGCACGGCCATCAGATGAGCCCCCGGCGCTGGGCCATTCGCAGCACGAAGAGGCCGCCGCCGAATCCGCCGATCCAGACGGCCGAGACCGCGAGATCCCGAGCCAGCGATGGCGCAGAGGCGATGGCGTCGAGTCCCATGACGAAGTCCGGAATCCACACCACGGTCAGGAAGAAGAAGGCCACGATGAGCAGACCCCGCCCGATGGCGCCGATCCAACTCATCGTGGCCCCCTCCTCTGCTCGATCTGCCAGTCCGGGACTAGCCCTCGGCCAGGGTCACTTCGATCCAGCCGAGTCCGGCCGACTGGACGTGCTCGGGGTCGTCCCAACCCGCCGCGCTGTTGTCGGCGTCCCAGTAGGCGAGAGCCATCAACGAGGTGGCACCCACGGCGAACTGCCCGTCCTGGGCATCACCGGTCTGCAGGGGACGGCGCATCTCGAAGACCCAGGTCCCCTCGCCATCGGTGACCGGGTTGGAGTGCCCGAACACGCCGAGGAGGCTGTTCTCGGCGCCGGGGCCGTTGTCGTCCTCGCGTGTCGCCGGATCGGTCGACCATTCATCGTCGAAGTTGCAGCCGGAGTCGTTGCCGGGGTCTTTGTCGCCCGGGCCCGCACCCGTGGCGCCACCCTGCTCCTCACCGAGGCCGCACTCGAGCTCCCAGTGCCAGATGTCGACCATTCCCAGGCTGGTGTACGACTCCTCTTCACCTTCGGAGTCGGAACCCATGTGAGGCCCGGCGGCGACGTCCACGGCCCACATCACCGACGGTGCCGCCGACAGGTGGGGATCCTCTCCGTTCCAATTGAAGTCGTCGTCGACCGTGAACAACACGTAGAGGAATTCCGCATCGTGGGCGACCCTGACATTGACGTCCTTGGGCGCGATGGTCTCGGTCGAGATGGCTTCGAGCGTCAGGTCGAGGCCCGTGATGGCCGCCCAGTCCGAGGCATCACCGTCCACGGTGATCGTGGCAGACGGTGCCTCGATGCGAAGCGCTCCCCCGGCCTCCGTGGTGGTGGCTCCTGCGGTCGTGGTGGCGGCGGTGGTGGTCGAGGTCACCGCGTCGTCGTCACCGCATGCGGTCGCGACCAGGGCGAGGACTGCTACTAGGTAGAGGGGACGAAGGAACTTGGCTTGCATGATCGGTCTCCTCGGATCGGCTGCCGGTGGAGCACCCCCTCCCCGGGTCGTCGCAGTGCTTCGCGACATGGCTCCCGGCGGTTGTGCTCCACCAGCCCAACCGTACGAACCGGGTCCACCACCCACATCGACTGTTGGGTGGTGTTGCGGCTTCCGTCCGTTGCCCGAGATAGGGACTTCCGCCCCTAGCGGCCGTCACCGCGGCCAATGACCCGCCAAGCCGGCTTGCTCGAGCCGACCCGCCGCACGGGTGGCCGCGACGGCCCTCCGCACGCGCTGAAGGCATACCCCGGAACCCGTGACCGGCCTGCGTCCCCTCTCAGTCGAAGACCCCGAGTCTGAGCGCCGCGGCCACCGCCTCCTGCCGGCTGTGGACCGCTAGCGCCTTGAAGATCGACTGCAGTGCCGCCCGCACCGCGGCTTCCGAATGACCGATCCTTCGGGCAATGTCGCGGTTGCCCAGTCCGTCCGCAACCAGCCTCAGGATCTCGCGATCCTGCGGCGAGAGGGTGCCGGCCGTCGCCGCGCCGGGGTCGTCGACCCTGGCGATGAGTGGAGCCGTCAGCTCTCCCTGGAGGTAGTGTGCTCCCCCGCCGACCGCGTGGATCGCCCGGATGAGCTCGGCGCGATCGGCGCTCTTCTTGATGTACCCGGCGGCACCCAGGACGATTGCCTGTCGCACCAGCGCCGGATCGTCGTACATCGACAGCACGAGGGCGGGAGGTGCCCCGGTGCGCTCCTTGAGCGCCGTGAGGACTTCCAGGCCCGACATCGCCGCCATTCGGATGTCGAGCAGGAGCACCTCCGCCTCGAGGTGATCGAGCATCGCCATCAGCTCGGCACCGCTCGATGCCTCACCGACCACCTGGATCGTGGGCTCGTTGATCAGCATCCACTTGATCCCGTCGCGGACGAGGGTGTGATCGTCGACGATGATCACCCTCACGGCTTTCCCCGTTCCTCATCCGGCACCCAGGCCCGGAACAAGGTACCGCCGCCCTCGCGCTTCACCACCCGGAGACCACCTCCGAGGGCCTCGAGCCGGCTCTGGGTGGTGGCCAGGCCCAGCCCGAGCTCGCCCCGGAACCCGGTTCCATCGTCCTCGACGTCGAGAATCGTCCGATGACTGCCCCGGGTCACCGTGATCGTCAGCTTCGTGGCGGCAGCGTGCTTCTGCGCGTTGGTGACGGCCTCACGAGCCGCCCGGAACAGGGTGGCCTGCGCCACTTCGGACAGCGGGGCGTGCTCACCCACCTTGAGACTGATCTCGACCCGGGATTCGCTGCGAATGTCGTCGGCCAACCGGGCGAGGCGGGCATCGAGGTCGAGGCGATCGAGCAATCCTTGGTGGAGCATCCCGAGCTCCGATCGCAGGGTCCCATCGATCCAGCGGACCAGTCCTGCCACCCGACCGAGTTCTGCGGCCACGGGGCTGGCCGGGTCCACCTGGGATCGGCTCCCCTCGATGCCGTAGAGCACCCGATACAACGGCTGGCCGATGTCGTCATGGAGGGCGCCGATGATCCGCGACCGTTCCTCCTCCTGGGCCCGTGCCAGGTCACTGAGCAGCCGCTCTGCCTGCTCTCGCCTCCGATTGAGGACCCGCGAGTTGGCGGCAACGAGGCTGACGTTGAACACGAAGAGGACGGCCAGCCCGGCGCCGACACCGAACCACACCCAAGCCCGCATCGATGACAGATACTCATGAAAGGTCGCCGCGATCTCGTACACCTCGACGACCGCAACGACCGCTCCGGAGTCGCCCGTCACCGGGACGAGGAACTCCCACTGGTGGCCGAGGGCGCGTTCGGTGAGGTGGGCGTCGCCCGTCAACGCCGAGTGGGCGGCGCGGGGAACGCCGCGGAACGCCGCGGCCAAATGCGGGCTCAGCGGAAACGTCTGGTCGATGAGCTCCGCCAGATCCGAGTAGATGACGTTCCCACTCGCATCCCAGACCTTGACCCGAACGACATCGATCTCGACGAAGTCGGCTGCGATCGCTTCGTCGAGGGCCTGCAGGTCCGGCACCGTCCCGTCCGCGGTCCGGATCAGACCTCGGTCGGTGAGACCTTCGACAACCGACGACACCGTGTCCATGTGTGCATTGAGAAGGCTCCTTTCGACCGAGGACGGAATGCCGATCCCGAGCGCCAGACCCAGGATCAACGAGAGCCCGAGACCGAGGAGAGCGACCTTCCCGACACCTCCGAGAACATTCCACTCGGTACGGAAGACGGCGCGGACCCGCGTCCAGAATGGGAGTCGTCCGCGTCTCGCGGACTGGACAACGTGTGCCATGGGTCCAGTCGTCAGGATTGACCGGTGACGATACCCGCGGACTCCGGCGCAGGTGGCCCTGCCATCGATGGCCCTGCCGGCCCTACTCCCACTCGATCGTGGCGGGGGGCTTCGACGACACGTCATAGGCGACGCGGTTGATCCCGGCCACCTCGTTGATCACCCGCGAGGAGATCCGCTCCAGGACCTCGTAGGGCAGTCGGGCCCAGTCGGCGGTCATGGCATCCTCGGAGGTGACAGCTCGCACGATGAGCGGATAGGCGTAGGTGCGCTCGTCGCCCTGCACCCCCACCGAGCGGATGGCGGGCAGCACTCCGAACGCCTGCCAGATCTCGCGGTAGAGCCCGGCACGACGGATCTCCTCGAGGATGATGGCGTCGGCGCGGCGCAGGATGTCGAGCCGCTCGCGGGTCACTTCGCCGATGATTCGCACGGCGAGCCCGGGACCGGGGAACGGCTGGCGCCACACGATCTCCTCCGGCAGACCGAGTTCCACCCCCACCGCCCGCACCTCGTCCTTGAACAGGTGCCGGAGGGGCTCGACCAACTCGAAGTCCATCTCGTCGGGAAGCCCACCGACGTTGTGATGGCTCTTGATCCGGGCGGCATCCTTGGTTCCCGATTCGATCACGTCGGGATAGAGCGTCCCCTGCACCAGGTAGCGGGCACCCTCGATGCCGGAGGCGACATCCTCGAAGACCCGGATGAAGGTTTCCCCGATGATCATCCGCTTGCGCTCGGGATCCATCACCCCGGCGAGGGAATCGAGGAACCGGTCGGAGGCGTCGACATGGATGAGGTCGACGGACATCGAGGCCCGGAACGTGGCCGCCACCTGCTCGGCCTCACCCTGGCGCAGCAGGCCGTGATCCACGAACACACAGGTCAGTCGATCACCCACCGCCCGGTGGACGAGCGCCGCCGCCACCGCGGAGTCGACCCCGCCGCTGAGCCCGCAGATCACCCGGCCCTCGGGGGCCTGGGTCCGAACCGCGTCCACCGCCTGTTCGATGATGCCGACGTGGGTCCACGTGGGCCGGGCACCGCATACCCCGTAGAGGAACCGGCGCAGCACCTCCTGGCCGCGTGGCGTGTGAGCCACCTCGGGGTGGAACTGCACGCCACACATGCGCCGATCGGCATCCTCCATTGCCGCCACCGGTGAGGCCGCAGTGGCGGCGGTGACCCGAAACCCGGGTGGCGCCTTCACCACGGCATCGCGATGGCTCATCCACACCGGCTGGTGCTCGGGCCACTCTGCAAAGAGCTCCGACGCTCCCGTCACCTCGAGCTCGGTCCGACCGAACTCGGCTGCCTCGGTGCGGATCACATCTCCCCCGAGGGCGTGGGCGAGCACCTGATGTCCGTAGCAGATGCCGAGAATCGGAACCCCCAATTCGAGGATCGCCGGATCCAGGTCGTAGGCGTCGGCGGCATAGACCGAGGCCGGTCCGCCGGACAGGATGATGCCGGCGGGTCGACGCGCCGCGACCCCGGCGGCGGTGATGTCGCGGGGGACGATCTCGGAGTACACGTGGGCCTCACGCACTCTCCGGGCGATCAACTGGGCGTACTGCGCCCCGAAGTCGACGACGAGCACCCGGTCGAAGTCCGTGGCCGCCATCAGCCCATGCCGACGCGTTGCTCGCGCTGCAGGGCCTTGCCCTCGGTCCGCAGCGCCGGCGCCACCATCACCTCGGCCTTCTGGAAGGCCTTGAGATCGGCGTACCCGGTGGTCGCCATCGAGACCCGCAGCGCCCCGAACAGGTTGCGCCGGCCGTCGTTCTCGTGCGCCGGACCGATGAGGATCTCCTCGAGGGTGCCCAGCGAGCCGACGTGGACACGAGCACCCCGCGGGAGGGCGGGGTGGAACGCGGCCATGCCCCAATGGTGGCCGCGGCCCGGCGCCTCCGCCGCGGCGGCGATCGGCGATCCCAGCATCACCGCATCGGCACCACAGGCGATCGCCTTGGCGATGTCACCCCCGGTGCGCATGCCACCGTCGGCGATGACGTGCACGTAGCGCCCCGCCTCGTCGAGGTACCGGATCCGCGCCCCGGCGGCATCGGCGATGGCCGTTGCCTGCGGTACCCCCACGCCGAGCACGCCGCGGGTGGTGCACGCCGTCCCCGGACCCACTCCCACGAGCACCCCGACCGCTCCGGTGCGCATGAGGTGCAGGGCGGTGGAGAAGGACGCACACCCGCCCACGATCACCGGGAGGTCGAATCCGGCAATGAACTTCTTCAGGTCCAACGGCTCGGTGCGGGTGGAGACGTGCTCGGCGGAGACCACCGTCCCCTGGACGACGAGGATGTCCAGTCCCGCCTTCGCCGTGAGGTGGGCATAGTCGGGAACCCGCTGCGGGGTGAGGCTGGCCGCGGTCGTGATCCCCGCCGCCTTCATCTCCTTGACGCGCTGGCCGATCAGGTCGGGTTTGATCGGCTCGAGGTAGATCTCCTGCATCCGGCGCGTCGCCTTCTCGGCGGGAAGGTCGGCGATCTCGTCGAAGGCGGCCGTGGGATCCTCGTACCGGGTCCACAGACCCTCCAGGTTGAGCACCCCGAGCCCGCCGAGCCTGCCGATGGCGATTGCCGTCGCCGGACTGACAGCCGAGTCCATCGCCGAAGCCATGAGCGGGAGTGCGAAGTGGTAGGCGTCGATCTGCCAGGAGATGTCGACGTCATCGGGGTCGCGGGTACGGCGGCTGGGGACGATGGCGATGTCGTCGAACCCCCACGCCCGCCGCCCGGTCTTGCCGATCCCGATGTCGATATCCATGCGCGACAGGCCTTTCACGGGTGTGTTGGGCGGAGGGTAGTCAGGAAGGGGCGAGGGGAAAGGGGGGAGTAGCGCGGTGCACCTCGTGGACGGGCGCCACGGCGGGGCGAGTGTCGAGGCGCGGCTCCCCGCGGCGCCCGACTAGCGGGACAACCCGATCCGGCGCCGGACCCGCGCCTGGTAGGGCTCGGCCATCTCCCTGGCCGTGGCCGCTCCGCGGGCCATCACCTCGTCGACGGAAGCGTCGTCGAGCGCGGCGTACCCGGCGCGGATCGGAGCCAGACCGGCGATCACCGCCTCCGCCACCGCCTCCTTGAACGCCCCGTACCCCGATGATCCGTGTTCCGCCTCGAGATCCGGGATGGGGGTGCCGGTGAAGAGCGACATCATCTCGAGGAGATTCGAGATGCCCGGCTTCGACTCCCAGTCGTGGCGGATGCCCTTGCCGGAATCGGTCACCGCCCGCTTCACCTTCGCCTTGATGGTCTCCGGTGGATCGAGCACCAGGATGCGACTGCCCTCGTCGGGATCGGACTTCGACATCTTGGCGAGCGGATTCTGCAGCGACATCACTCGGGCGCCGTGCTCGGGGATGATCGGCTCGGGCACGGGGAACTCGTCGCCGAAGCGGGCGTTGAAACGCACCGCCAGATCGCGGGTGAGTTCGAGATGCTGCTTCTGGTCGTCGCCGACGGGGACCGCATCGGCCCGGTACAGCAGGATGTCGGCCGCCATCAGCACCGGATAGGCGAACAGCCCCAGATTGGCGCCGGCGCTCTCCGACTTGTCCTTGTACTGCGTCATCCGGCCGAGCTGCCCCATCCCGGTGATGGTGCCCAGGATCCAGGCGAGCTCGGTGTGCTGGGGCACCTCGCTCTGGTAGTAGAAGAGCGATCGGTCGGGATCGACCCCGCAGGCGATGAGCACCTTGGCCGCTTCGCGCCGCTCCCGGGCAAAGTCGGCAGGGTCGTACTCCACGGTGATGGCATGGAGATCGACGATGCAGTACACGCAGTCGTAGTCGTCTTGGAGACGCACCCAGTTGCGCAGTGCACCCAGGTAGTTGCCCACATGGACGTTGCCCGTCGGCTGCAGGCCGGAGAAGACTCGCTTGCGTTGTGCCATGCCATCACCTCGATGTCGGGGGGAGGGTAGCGACGGCGCATCGGCCCGGGTCATGCGAGGATGGACCGGTGAGTCGTGAACCCCGCACCGAAGTCGCCGCCCGCGATCTGGTCGGCCTCGCCTCCGGCCACCTCACCGACGAGGTCGCCGTGCACCTTCCGTTCGACGTGTTGGTGGCATTCAAGACCTCCTTGAAGCGGTTCTTCTCGGCCCACCCCTGGGAGGACGAGCACCGCGACCGATTGTCGCGGCTGGTCACCCCGCACGTCGCCGCGGGTTGGTGGGAGCACGACCTGGGCGACGGGCTCGTCCTGAGCCACGGCATCCGCGATGGTCGCTACGTCATCGACGTCGCCGGCCGAACCGAGACCCCGGCGTCGGTGTTCGATCGGGTCTTCTCCGGCCCGGTGATCCCCGAACCCACCCCGCACCCCCGCAAGGTGAAGTTCACCATCGGGGGCGAACCGGCACCGGGCGTCTGGTACCGCCGCGGCGAGGACATCGACGATTCCCGGGTGGCGGCGCTGATGGAGGACCTCGACATCACCGACGTGATGCTGGCCGGCGACTTCGTCACCGTGGGGCTGATGGCGTCCGCCTCGTGGGAGCATCGCCTCGACGCCATCCTCGGCCGGGTCACCGAGCTGTTCTGGACCGGGTCGATCGCCCAGGCGCCGGTGCGGACCCGCGAGCAGCTGCTCGACGAAGCGGGGCATCTCACCACCAACCCGACCCGCCCCGAGGATCTCCATCTGATGAACCCCGATCACCCCGAGCACCGCGAGGTGCTCACCGCGGCCCTCGGGGCGACCGACCCCCGGCGCCGCCGTGCCGCCGTGGTCACTCTGGCGCTCTCCTCCGATCCTGCGGTGACCCGGGCCGCCGTCGTCACCGGCTACCGCGACGAGTCGCGCATCGTCCGCCGCGCCGCGGTGGATGCCGCCGCCGACCTCGAGGACGAAGCGTTCCGGGCGCTCTTCGAGGAGGCGCTCTTCGATGCCGACTCCTGGATCCGGTGGCGGTCGGTGCGGGCGATCGCCGATCTCGGAGTGGAGGCGAGTCGCGAGCTCATCGCCCTCGCTGCCGCCGACGAGGACTTCCGGGTCCGCTTCGAGGCCGCCGCCGCCTTTCGGGGTGAACGATGAACCTGCCGGTGGGCACGATCGCCAATGTCGCCACCGTGCTCGTCGGCACGGTCATCGGCGCCCTCGCCGGTAGGCGCTTTCCCGAGGGGGTGCGCACCACCGTGATGGCGACGCTCGGCCTCGCCACGGCGGCGATCGGAGTGCGCGAGTTGCTCCCCACCGAGGAGTTCCCGCTGGTCCTCGGGGCGGTCATGCTGGGAGCCGTCCTCGGCGAATTGCTGCACATCGAGGGCGGACTCCATCGGCTCGGCGACCTCCTGCAGCAGCGTTTCGCCCAGCCGACGCCGGTGGACGTCGAGGTGCCCGAGACCTCCCGGCCGGTGCCCCGCCAGGGTCGGTTTGCCGAGGGGTTCGTCATCACCTCGCTGGTGTTCTGCGTGGGTCCCCTCACCATCGTCGGCTCGATCCAGGACGGCCTCGGCGACGCCGAACTCCTCCTGGTGAAGGCGGCGCTCGATGGGTTCGCCGCCATCGCCTTTGCCGCCGTGTACGGCTGGGGGGTCGCCATTTCTGCTCTGACCGTCGCCGTCATCCAGGGTGGCATCGCCCTCGCCGCCGGGACGCTCGACGGCCTCCTCACCGATCCGATGCTCGACGGCCTCGCCGCTGCCGGCGGGATCATGCTCCTGGGGATCTCGCTTCGCCTCCTCGATCTCAAGCAGGTGCGGGTGGCCAACCTGCTTCCGGCCGTCGTGCTCGCCCCCCTGTTCGTGAAGTGGTGGGGCTAGATGACGGATCTGCTCCCCGTGATCGTGTTTCTCTGCGTGCACAACGCCGGCCGCTCGCAGATGGCAGCCGGCTTCGCCCGTACCATGGGGGGTGACCGGGTTCGGGTGCACTCCGGCGGTTCGTCACCGGCGGCGACGGTGAACCCGGTGGTCGTGGCGGCGATGGCCGAGGTCGGCATCGACATCGCCGATCGGCGTCCGCGAGCATGGACGATCGAAGCGATTCGCGCCGCCGACGTCGTCGTGACGATGGGTTGTGGCGACGAGTGCCCGTACGTGCCCGGAGTGCAGTACGAGGACTGGCCGGTCGACGATCCCTCGGGGTTGCCCCTCGAACGCGTGCGCGAGGTCCGCGACGACATCCGCGACCGCGTGACCCGGCTGCTCTCCCGTCTTGGGGTGATCGAAGACCCCTGATGGCGGGTCGACAGCCCCTGGCGGAACCGAACCGTCCCGGCGAGATGCCCGTTCCCGAGGTGGAGTGGGTCAGCCGGCGAAGAAGGCGGGCAGGGCGGCATCCATGCCGAGCACGAACAGCACCCCGAGCACGATGCTCATCAACGCGGTGATGGCACCCAACCGACGCTGCACCGTGGGCCGCTGCATCGCCTCCCGGAAGCCGTAGGTCGTCCCGAGGGTGATGGCCGTGTTCGACATGAACAGACCGATGAGGAAGGTCACCAGGACGACGAGACCGGCTCCGGCCCCACCCGCCTGGGCAGCCGCCAGGAAGGTCACCACCTGGGTGGGGGTCTCGGCGCCGACCCCGTGCAGCATGCCCACGGCGAGCGCCGCCCTAGGTCCGTAGTCGGCGGCGAGGTCGTCGGGGTTGTGCACGTGGGCATGGGTGTGCACCTGGGCCCGATCGGAGGCGTCGCCCTGGGACTCGTGGTGCACGTCGGCGTGGGCGGCGTGGGGATGCTCGTGTTCGATCGTGGTGCCGCGGCGCATCCGATGCACCAGGCGGCGGACACCGCCGATCACGAGCATCCAGCGACTCTGCATCCGGAATCCGTCGCGCTGCGCCCACAGCGACCAGAGCACGTATCCGCCGAGCAGCAGCAGGGTCACGCCGACGAGCCTCCCCATGAACTCGTCGATGCCGTCGGGGAGGCTCCTGCCCGCCGCAATGGTGATCGACCCGATGACGAGCACCACCAGGGCGTGGCCGGAGGCGTAGAGCAGGCCGAGGAGCAGTCCGCGACGAGGCGACTCCTGGGTCACCGAGAGATCGGTGATCGCGGCGATGTGATCCCAGTCGACACCGTGGCGCAGCCCGAGGAAGAGGGCGCTCACCATGAGGCCGATGCCGAGTCCGGTACCGGCGAAGGGGAGCACCTCGATCACGGCGCGAGGCTAGGCGGGGTACCGGCGGAAGTAGCCGAGGAGGTCGCGCACCATCATCGCCGTGGCCCCCCAGAGCACGCCCTCGGGGAACTCGTAGAACCACATCCGCCGCCCCGGCCCCCAGAAGCGGGTCTGCCAGCGATCATCGTCGAGAAGGTCGTCGATCGCCGGCTCCAGGATGGCGGCGACCTCCTCTGCCTGCATCGTGAACTGCTCCGGCCGCCGCACCCGCGCCACCACCGGGACGATGCGCATGGTCACCGACCTGGTGTGCACCGGGTCGAGCACGCCGAGGACCTCCACGATGTCGGACCGGGCCAGACCGACCTCTTCGGTTGCTTCCCGCATCGCAGTGTCCACCGGGCCACCATCTCCGGGGTCGATCATCCCACCCGGAAAGACCACGTCTCCGGGATGGCTGCGCATGTCGTCGGGACGGCGGGTCATGATGAGGTGCAGACGGCCTCCGGCCTCGTAGATCGGCACGAGCACCGCGGCTTTCATGCCGGTCACCGGGGCGACCGCCGGCAGCGCAGCGAGTGCCTCCCAGCGTGCGGTCATGGGGGCATGGTACGGGAGCGTTGCAGACCACCACCGCCCCCGGCGCGGGCAGCGATAGGCTCGCCGCCATGTCCAAGGGGATCGACACCCATCCGCGAGCCACCCCGCGGCTCGAACTGCGTCCCTTCCGGCGCCGCGACCTCGAATCGCTGTGGGAGGCGGTCCACGACTCCTGGCCCGAGCTGGCCAAGTGGCTCCCCTGGGCCCATGCCGGCTACGGCCGTCTCGAGGCGATCCGCTTCATTCGCGAGTCGGGCTCGGCATGGGTGGAGGGCCGCGCCTTCGACTTCGCCATACGCGACCTGGCGGACCCCACCCGCCATCTCGGCAACATCTCGGTGTGGTCCACGTCGAAGCGGGAGCGGTCCGGGGAGATCGGGTACTGGGTGCGCTCCTCGGCCACCGGTGCCGGTGTCGCCACCGAGGCGGCCGCCCGGGTGGCCCGGGTCGGTTTCGAGGAACTCGACATGCACCGCATCACCCTGCGCATCGCCGTGGGCAATCGCGGCAGCGAACGGGTGGCGGAAAAGCTCGGCTTCACCAAGGAGGGCCTGCTCCGCAAAGAGGTGCTGGTCCATGGCGTCTGGCTCGATCACACCCTGTGGGCGCTCCTCGAAGACGAGTACCGCAGAGAGGCGCCGCGGTGGGTGGCGGAGGGGATTGCCTGACGGGTTGCCAGTCTCCAGTGCCCCAGTTACCAGGAGGACTCGCGAAGAGATACGGGTGCCGGGTAGCGGGTGCCGGGTAGCGGGTGCCGGGTAGCGGGTGCCGGGTACCGGGTGCCGGGTACCGCGTAACTGGCAACTGGCAACTGGTGACGGGCAACCCGCGAAACGCCTCGGGGCGGCCCGTGTGGACCGCCCCGAGAACTCCTACGACTTCAGGCTGCGCCTAGAAGTCCATGTCTCCACCGCCGCCGCCGGGCATCGGCGGAGCGGGCTTGTCTTCCTTCTTCTCCGCGATGAGGGCCTCGGTGGTGATGAGCATCGCCGCGATCGACGCCGCGTTCTGCAGCGTCGAACGGGTCACCTTGGCGGGGTCGGCGATGCCGGCCTTCACCAGGTCCTCGTACTCGCCGGTGGCGGCGTTGAAGCCGTTGCCGCCGGTGAGAGCACGGACCCGCTCCACGATCACTCCACCCTCGTACCCGGCGTTGAACGCGATCTGACGGAGGGGCTCTTCGAGCGCCTTGCGCACGATGGCGCGTCCCGTCTTCTCGTCGTCCGTGCCGCCGCGCATCTTGTCGAGCACCGCCTGGGCCCGGAGCAGGGCGACGCCCCCACCGGGGACGATGCCCTCTTCGACCGCGGCACGGGTCGCCTGGATGGCGTCCTCGATGCGGTGCTTCTTCTCCTTGAGCTCGACCTCGGTGGCCGCCCCGACCTTGATGACGGCGACGCCGCCGGCCAGCTTGGCGAGACGCTCCTGGAGCTTCTCCTTGTCCCAATCGGAGTCCGAGTTCTCGATCTCCTTGCGGATCTGCTTGATCCGGGCATCGACCTCGGCCTTGGAGCCGGCGCCCTCGACGACGGTCGTGTTGTCCTTGGACACCACGAACTTGCGGGCCTTGCCGAGCATGTCCACGGTGACGCCGTCGAGCTTGAGTCCGACCTCCTCCGAGATCACCGTCGCACCCGTGAGGATGGCGATGTCCTGGAGCATGGCCTTGCGGCGCTCACCGAAACCGGGGGCCTTGACGGCCACCGACTGGAACGTGCCGCGCAGGCGGTTGACCACCAGAGTGGCCAGCGCCTCGCCCTCGACGTCCTCGGCGATGATCGCCAGCGACTTGCCCGCCTGCATCACCTTCTCGAGAACGGGGAGCAGGTCGTGGACCGCGGTGATCTTCGAATTGGCCACGAGGATGTACGGGTCCTGCAGGACCGCCTCCTGGCGATCGGCGTCCGTGATGAAGTACGGGGAGATGTAGCCCTTGTCGAACTGCATGCCCTCCGTGAACTCGAGATCGATCCCGAAGGTCTGGCTGTCCTCGACGGTGATGACACCCTCGTTGCCGACCTTCTTCATCGCATCGGCGAGACGCTGACCGACGGTCTCATCGGCAGCGGAGTTGGACGCCACGAAGGCGATCTTCTCGCTGTCGGTGGCCTTGATCGGCACCGCCGTCTGGGCGATGAACTCGACGACCTTCTCCACCGCGGCAGCCATGCCGCGACGCAGCTCGATCGGGTTCGCTCCGGCGGCGACGTTGCGCAGCCCTTCGTGGACCATCGCCTGGGCGAGCACCGTGGCGGTCGTGGTGCCGTCACCAGCCACGTCGTTCGTCTTGGTGGCGACTTCCTTGGCCAGCTGGGCGCCCATGTTCTCCCACGGGTCGTCGAGCTCGATCTCCTTGGCGATGGTGTAGCCATCGTTGGTGATGGTGGGAGATCCCCACTTCTTCTCCAGGACGACGTTGCGACCCTTGGGGCCAAGCGTCACCTTGATGACGTTGGCCAGCTTGTCGACGCCGGCCTCGAGGCCGCGACGGGCCTCTTCATTGAACCGAAGTTCCTTTGCAGACATTCTTTGACTTCCTCCTCGAGGCTCAGCGGATTACGGCGAGTACGTCGCGGGCAGAGAGGATGAGGTACTCATCGCCCTCGTACTTGACCTCGGTCCCGCCGTACTTCGAGTAGACGACGACGTCGCCCGCCACGATGTCCATCGGGATGCGAGCGCCGTCCTGGAACTCCCCGGGGCCGACGGCGATGACTTCGCCGAGCTGGGGCTTCTCCTTGGCGGTGTCCGGGATGACCAGACCGCTGGCGGTACGGGCTTCGAACTCTTCACGTGGCTTGACGACCACGCGGTCACCGAGCGGGCGCAGGTGCCGGCCCTTCGACTTGACGATCGGCTTGGGGGTTGCAGCGGGCTTGGCAGCCGGCTTCTTCTTTGCTGTGGCCATTCGACGAATCTCCTCCTCAACTGGTTGGCAGTCGTCGCTTGCGACTGCCAACGCTAGCAGTCTGGCGATGGGAGTGCTAGACGGGGAGTGGGAAGCGTGCAACGCGCAGCCGTGTCAGGCATGGCAGAGGCGATCAGGTGCGCCGGGGCCGCAGGCTGCTTGCTCGGCCCTACGCGATGCCGGCCACTCGCTGAAGATCCGCCATCTCCAGAATCCCCACCAACCTTCCCCGCTCCACCACGAGCAGGGGACGACTGCCGTCGGCGAGACGGCGGGCCAGTTCCTCGAGGTCGCAATCGGCATCGACGAGGTCTCCCGGGGTGACGGGCACCATCAGCTCCCCCGCCAGACCGGCACCGGGCGCAAGCACCAGGCCGACCACCTTGGTGCCCCGCACCACCGGCACCGGGAACCCGGCCGGGTCGAGACCGGACACCGGATCCGTCTCCCCGAGCGCCTCGCCGGCGGGTCGCATCACATCGGCGGCGCGCTTCGCCGCAAGGGGGCGGGTCCCCGTCGCCAGGAGGATGAGCACCATGCCGGCGGGGGCCACGACCATCGAGGCCGCCCGACCCATGACGGCGAGGACGAACCCGGCGATGGTGAGCAGGACGCCCATGGCCAGACCGAGCCAGGTGGCTCCCCGCTCGGCGCGCCGGATGCTCCATCCTGCGGAACGCAGCATTCCCCGCACCACCCGCCCACCGTCGA
This sequence comes from Acidimicrobiia bacterium, assembly GCA_016215655.1. Taxonomy (GTDB): domain Bacteria; phylum Actinomycetota; class Acidimicrobiia; order Spongiisociales; family UBA11373; genus UBA11373. Next base: position 4,235 of record JACRIT010000006.1, on the reverse strand, counting down.
GGGGAAGCCCGGGAAGCAGGTTTCCCATGGCGATGGCGACATTCACCAGCACCACCACCCCGGCGGTGCGGTGCAAGCCGCCGACATCGGGAATCAACAGCCCGACACCACCGACGACGAGGGCCAGGATCGCCGAGGTGATCGGTCCGGCGGCGGCCACGACGATCTCGGTGCGCGGAGTCACCGAGTCGAGGGCGAGGTCCGAGTAGCCCCCGAGCAGGAAGACCCGGATCCCGCCGACCGGTACGTCGCGCCGACGTGCCGCCACCAGGTGGCCGACCTCGTGGACGATCACCGACACAAAGAGCAGCAGGGTTCCTCCGGCGGCGACCGCGATGCGTCCCCCCGTCGAGCCCGTAGCGATGGGGATGCCGGCAAAGAGGGCGATGCCGACGATGGGGATGATGACCAGCCAGGACACCCCGATGCGCAGCGGCACCCCGAGCAGTCGTCCCGCCGGGATGGACGGCATCACGAGCCGAGGCGCAACGACGAGTCGACCTCGGAGTCGAGTGGGCTGGTCTCGCCGCGCTCCAGCCGGAAGGCGGCGGCGGCGGCCACCATCGCCCCGTTGTCGGTGCACAGGATCGGCGAGGGCAGGAACAGCCGGATACCACGAGCGGCGCAGGCCTCGGTGAGCCGCTGACGCAAGCGGCGATTGGCGAGCACCCCGCCACCCCCGGCCACCACCTTGACCCCGGTCTGCTCCACGGCGTTCATCGTCTTGGCGACGAGCACGTCGACGATAGCCTCCTGTACGGCGGCGGCGACATCGGAGAGGGGCGGCAGGTCGCCCGCCTCGTGGTGGCGGCGCACGAAGGTGACCACCGCGGTCTTGAGACCGGAGAACGACAGGTCGGTGGGGCGATCCCCCAGGGCCCGCGGGAAGTCGATCGAGGTGGCATCACCACCATCGGACGCCCGGTCGATGGCGGGACCGCCGGGGAAGCCGAGACCGAGAAAGCGCGCCACCTTGTCGAAGGCCTCGCCGGCGGCGTCGTCGATGGTGGCGCCCACCGTCTCGTAATCACCCCAGGCGCGGGTGAGCACGATCTGACTGTGGCCACCGGAGGCGAGGAGCACGATCGCCGGCGGCTCGAAGCCGGGATGCTCCAGGGTGGGGGCGAAGAGGTGCCCCTCCATGTGATCCACACCGAGGAAGGGACGATCGAGCGCCCACGCCATGGCCTTGCCGTAGGAGAAGCCCACCATGAGCGCACCGGCGAGCCCCGGTCCGCGGGTGGCGGCCACGGCATCGACGTCGAGTTGATGGATGCCGGCGTCGCGCAGCGCCCGATGGGTGAGCGACCGAATCGCCTCGACATGGGCCCGTGCCGCCACCTCGGGGACGACGCCACCGAACCGGGCGTGATCGTCCACCTGCGAGGAGAGCACGTTCGACAGCACCACGCCATCGCGCACCACACCGATGGCGGTCTCGTCGCACGACGTCTCCAAGCCGAGGATGATCGGACCGCTCATGCCTGCTCCCGGATCATGTCGAGACGGCGGCGCGACTCGAAGCGGTCCGCGTCGACCACCCACATGATGATGGCGTCCTCGTCGTCCTGGTAGTAGCGGGGCCGGCGGCCCACGGCGGCGAACCCGAACCGCTCGTACAGCGCCGCGGCGGCATGGTTCGACTCGCGCACCTCGAGGGTGAGGTGGCGAGCGCCGCCCTCGAGGGCGGCATCGAACAGCGCCAGCATCACGCTGGTGCCGAGCCCTTCCCGCCGCCGCGAGGGATGGACCGCGATGGTCATCACGTGGGCATCTTCCTCGACGAGCATGATCCCGCCATAGGCGACGACGTGGGCTCCGTCCTCGGCGACGACGTAGGCCCGGCCGGGCAGGGCCAACTCCTCGAAGAAGACCGCCGGGGGCCAGGGATCGGCGAACGACTCGATCTCGAGGTCGGCGACGGCCGCCACGTCCGCCGGCGTCATGGGGCGCACCCGCGGCATGCTCATGCCCACGGCCCCTCCTCGCGGTAATCCGACCAGTTGATGGTGACATCGGGTTCGCGCATGTAGCGGGGACGGACCTCGTCGGGGTGGGGGGCCTCGCCCTTCTCCACCCGATTGCGGGCGATGTCGGCCACGGCGGCGGCGGCGGGATAGCGCGGCCGTCCGGTCTTCACCCCGTGCAGGCCGCGCAGGGTCGCCGCCGGGAGCGCCTGCCACTCGCCCACCACGAGCGCATCGGTGCGGTCCGATTCCAGGGTGGCGCGCAATGCCTCCGGCCCGATCAGTTCGGCGGCCCCATCGCGTACCACTCCCCCGGGCACCGGCCGATAGGCGCCGGCGGCGACCTCACCCCGGCGGACGTCGATCAAGGCCCAGATGCGGCGGTGCCCGGTGGCCGCTCCGAGCGCCACCGCATCGAGCGAGCTCACCGGGATGAGCGGCACCCCCACCGCCCCGGCGACCGCCTGCGCCGTGGCGATGCCGGCGCGGATTCCGCTGAACAGGCCGGGCCCGACATCGACCGCCACGGCATCGAGGTCGCCCGGCGCCCACCCCGCCTGGGAGAAGCAGAAGTCGAGCGCCGGCACGAGAAAGCCGACATGGCCGCGCCGATCGATCCGCCGTGCCGACGCCACCACCCCCGTCGCATCGACGAGCGCCACAGATGATGCCGCCGTGGCCGACTCGATGGCGGCGATCTTCAACCCGCCACCTCCTGCAGGGGGCGTCCCGTCCACGAGCCGGTGCCGGTGAACTCGAGGGTGCGGGTGCCATCCGGATGCACCGCGAAGCGCACCATGAGATGGTCGTCGGCAAAGGCCTGCGACGCGGCATCACCCCACTCGACGACGAGGACCCCATCTGCCGACTCGGCGGGAAGGTCGAGGTCCTCGAGCTCGGCCGACGAGCCGAGACGGTAGATGTCGGCGTGGGTCATCGGCATGAGGCCGCGATAATGCCGCACGAGCACGAAGGTCGGGCTCACCACGGGATCCTCGACACCGAGCCCGTCACCGATGCCACCGGCGAACACCGTCTTGCCGGCACCGAGGTCGCCGGCGAGCAGCACCACGTCACCGGGCCGGAGCAGGCCGGCGAGCCTGCGACCCACGGCACGGGTGGCAGCGGCATCTGGACAGTGCACCCGGATCATCCGAACAGCCCCAGGTGCTCGGCGTCGTGCGCCTTGGCGACGTCGCCCGCCGTGGCGGCATCGGCAGCGGGTGGCGTGCGCAAGAGCGACGCCACGAGGGCGAAGTCCTGGCGCATCTCGTCGAGCACCCGGTCCCCGCCGCGCAGCGCTGCGGCAGGATGAAAGGTGGGAACCAGGTGGCGGCGCCACCAGGGGTAGGCCTGGCCGCGCAGGCGGGTGATGCCGACGTCCCGCTTGAGGAGCAGCTTGGTGGCAAAGTTGCCCAGGGTGACCACCACCCGGGGATCGACCAGGGTCAGCTGGGCGCGCAGGAAGTCCTGGCAGGCTTCGATCTCGCCGGGCAGGGGATCACGGTTTCCCGGGGGGCGGCACTTGAGCACGTTGGCGATGTACACCTCGTGACGCTGGATCCCGATCTCGCCGAGGAGCTTGTCGAGCAGCTTGCCGGCGGCACCGACGAACGGCACCCCCTGCAGGTCCTCGTTCGACCCGGGTGCCTCGCCGACGAACATGAGATCCGCATCGGGGCTGCCGTCGGCGAAGACCACATGGGTGCGGGTGGTGGCCAGGGCGCAGGAGGTGCACACTGCAGCCCGCGCCGCCACCTCCGCCAACTCGAGATGGATTCCGGTCATGCCGCCGCCCCGGGGATGCCGCCGCGAGCGACGGCATGACGGACTGCGGCTTCGATGGAGCGGCCCACCGCCTCGAAGGCGGCGGCGCCGAGGGCGTCGGCATCGGCAGACACCGCCCCGCACGACACGGCAAAGGCCACGTCGCCGTCGTACCGGGTGTGGCTGGGACGCAGGCAGGCCGCCATGGCGTCGTGGGCCTGCACGCAGAAACGCCCCAGGGCGGCGCGGTCGAGGGCAGCATCGGTGGCGACCACCGCCAGCGTGGTGTTCTCACCGGGAAGGGGCAACGGCGCCGGTGGTCCGGGAACGTGGCCGCCACCGGTGAGCGCCACGCCCTCGAGGGTGAACACGTCGCCGACGGCATTGAGCACCACCAGCGCCCCGACCGTGGCAGCGCCGACTCGAACCCGGTGCGATCCGATGCCGCCCTTGCGCCGCTGCTCGGGTCCCCGCCACCCGGCGACGACCGCTCCGGTGCCG
>JACRIT010000096.1 GCA_016215655.1 Acidimicrobiia bacterium | reverse complement strand
GTAGCCGAGGGACGAGGTCGTGGGCGCTCCGAGATGCTCGACGATGAAGAGGTCGCCGACGCGACCGACGACGGTGCCGATGGCGAGACCGAACGAGGCCATGTCCATGTGCGCCGCCACGTCGATGCCGAGCCGGCGCATGCGCCATCCACCGACGAGGATGCCGCCGGCGAAGCCACCCATGATCGAGAAGGACTTGAACGGGGCCAGCGCCTCCATGAACCCCTCGTCGAGGTGAGCGGGGACGGTGAACAGGCGGGCGCCGAGCAACGAGCCGATCAGTGCCCAGCTGAGCACCGACATGATCTTCTCCTCGTCGAACCCGCGGCGACGGGCCTCACGCACCATGAGCATGGCTCCCACCACGAACCCGACGCCGGCCATGAGACCGTGCAGCGACAGGCGCACCGGGCCGACCTCGAAGATGGGAATCGGCGGGTAGGTGATCGACGCGAGCATGGGCGCCACCGTACCAGCCAGCGTCAAACGCGTGACCAGGCGAAGCCGGCGAGCACGATGGCGCCGATGAGCGGAAGGGCGAGGTACACGACCTCCCGCGGTGTGGAAGGCCGGGGTCGGGTGAATGCCGCGGCCACGAGCAACGCCCCGACACCCAGCAGCGATCCGACGACGAGTACCGCTCGATCCATCACCCCGCCTCCACGAGGACGTCCAGTGCGACCGCACCAAAGAGGAGGGCGAGATACACATTGGAGAACTGGAAGACCCTGAGCGCCCGGTGCGGATGGTGCAGCAGCGCCACGGCGCCGATGACGAACCCGAGGCCGAGAGCCACCGCCACACCGAGGTACACCGCACCGAGGTCGGCCACCGGATACACCAGCAACGAGATGCCGGTCAGCGACACCGCGTAGGCGAGGATCTGGCGGGCGGTCTCGGCCTCACCAGCCACCACGGGAAGCATCGGGATGCCGGCAGCGGCGTAGTCGGCGCGAAACCGGATGGCGAGCGCCCAGAAGTGCGGCGGAGTCCAGAAGAACACCACGGCGAAGAGCAGCCAGGCCTGGAGCGCCACCGACCCGGTGACGGCGGCCCATCCGATGAGCGCCGGAGCCGCCCCGGCGGCACCGCCGATGACGATGTTCTGCGGGGTGGAGCGCTTCAGGGCGATCGTGTACACCACGACGTAGAACGCCAGCGCGGCGATGGCGAGGACGGCGGCGAGGAGTGTGGTGGTGGCCCACAACCAGAAGAAGCCTGTCACGCCGAGTACCACCCCCACCGCAAAGGCTTCGGCCGGACCGATGGCGGCGGTGGGCAGCGGTCGGCGCCGGGTGCGCTCCATGCGGGCATCGACATCGCGATCCACGACGTTGTTGATGGCGTTGGCGCCCCCGGCGGTGAGCACCCCGCCCACCAGGGTGGCCGCCACCAGCCCGGTTCCCGGCCACCCCCGGGCGGCGAGCACCATGGCAGGCACGGTGGTGATGAGCAGCAGCTCGATGATCCGCGGCTTGATGAGGGCCAGCCAGGCCCGAAGCCGGCCCACCACGAGGCCGCGGCGGGACGGGGACGGCGCGGTGGGAGCGGAAGCGGTCACGGGCACCAGAGGGTACCCGGCGCCCGCCGCCTGGGGTCCTGGAGTCCACCCCGAACCGGGATAGACTTGTGGGGCACTGACAAGGAGTCCCCGAGTGGCCAAGAAGATCATTCTGCTTCTCGTGGTCGTTGCCGTCGGCCTGCTCATCGCCAAGCAGTTCGCGGCTCGCGAGCACTAGAGGCTTACCAGCCGTCCCAACCGACAATCGAGACTGATCGCCCCGCCTCCGGGGCGATCAATGTCTTCGGGGATCGATGCGACCGCGGCTGGCGCCCGCAGAGGTCGGACCTGGGTCATGCGACCTGTGGAGTCGGCCTGCGATCGCCACGACTCCCGATCCATCGAGCGCTCGATCCCTGACCCTCTCAGACGAACTCGAGGATCGCCTTGGCGATGTCGTCGGAATGGCTGAGCACCGCTTCATGCCGCGCCCCCACGATCTCGACGAGCGCACTCCCCCCGATGCGCTCGGCCGTGTCGTACTGCTGGCGCGCCGGGATGAGCTGGTCCTCGGTGGGCACGATGCACAGCGTCGGGATCGTGATCGCTCCGACTCGATCGCGCGCATCGAAGCGGAGAATGGCAAAGCCGCCCTCGTAGTAGAGATCGGTGTCGCGGTCGAGCAGCACCTGCCACAACCAGGCGGAGTGCTCGCGGGGGATCACCTTCGTGAGGAGCAGGTAGCGGTGGGCGATACGCGGCAGCAGCGTGCGATCGATGCGGCCGAGCGCCCGCCCGAGCACGAACAGCGGAACCGTGACGGTGCGCGGTCGCGGCACCGGATAGGCAGCGGTGGCGGCGAGCACCAGCCTCGTCACGCGCCCGGGATGGCGCAGCGCGAGCTCCTGGGCGACCATGCCCCCCATCGAGTACCCAGCCACGGGCACCGCCCCGAGACCGAGCACATCGAGGACGCGAGCCACGTCGTCGGCGGCATCGGCGATCTCGAATCGATCGCGGATGCGGTCGCTCTTGCCGTGGTTGCGCAGATCGATGACGTAGACCCGGTGGGAGGCGGTGAGCAGGGGAAGCACGCGGTGCCAGGTGGCGTGACCGTCGTACAGCCATCCGTGGAGCAGGACCAGCGGCGGGGCATCCTCGGGTCCGGCCTCGCGCACGAAGAACTCCTGGCGCCCGGCGACAACCGTGCGTCCCTGCGGACCAGCCGGCCGCTCCTGGGGACCGGAGGCCTTCGGGGCCACCTCGCGTCCGAACATGCGCCACGCCAACCAGGCGAGCACAACGGTGGCGGTGAGATTGCCCTTCTTGGTCATCGACGCGAAAGGTTAGAGCCGACCCGCTCCAAGATCGTCGATGGCAAAGGCGTGCTCGGTCACGATTCGCCCACCGACGACGTGTTCGGTGATGATCCGCTCCATCACCTCAGGTGTGACCCCGCGGTACCAGACCCCATCGGGATACACGACGGCGATGGGCCCTGCTTCGCACACCCGCAGGCAGTCGACCTTGGTGCGCAGCACCGAACCCGTACCGGGTTCGGGTACCGGCTCGGCCTCGGGATCGCCGCGCCACGAAGGCGGCGACGAGGCGAGGCCCAGCTCCTTGAGCCGGGCCTTGGTGTACGACCACGTGGCTCGTCCCTCCTCAGGCGGAGCGCAGTTGGGCGTGGTGGCGTCGGCGCACAGGAAGATGTGGCGGCGCAACCGTCCGATGGAGAGAGCGTCGGCGATGGCGGCGAGGCGATCCGATTCGCTCATGTGACCTGGATCCTTCCGGGATGCTCCGCGGTGAACCGACCGATCACCGCGGGAAACACCGCCTCCCGGGTCATTCCGGCGAGAAACGGCCCGACCCGGTCCTCGGGGATCGCCACGAGCAGGCCCCCGCTGGTCTGGGCATCGGCGAGCACGAGCCGCGTGATCTCGTCGGTGGCACCGAAGTCGGTGAAGCCCAGGGCATGGTCGAGGTTGCGCCGGGTGCCACCCGGGATCACCCCGGCACCGGCGAGGTCACGGGCGCCCGGCAGCACGGGCACCGACCCGGCATCGATCTCGGCGCCGACGCCGACGAGCATCTCTCCGAGGTGGCCGAGGAGCCCGAAGCCGGTGACGTCCGTCGCCGCCGAGGCCTGTGCCGCGACGGCGGCCCGACCCGCCCGATCATTGAGGGCGATCATGGAGGCGACTGCGGCGGCACGCACGTCGTCGGAGACCACACCCTGTTTGATGCCGGTGGCGACCAACCCGGTGCCGATCGGCTTCGTGATCACCAGGGCGTCGCCCGGTCTCGCCCCCCGGTTGCGCAACACCCGCTCCGGGTGGACGGTGCCGGTGATGGCGAAGCCGAACTTCGGTTCGGGGTCGTCGATGGAGTGGCCGCCGACCAACGTCACCCGGGCGACGGCGAGGACCTCGGCGGCACCGACGAGCACCTCGCCGAGCACGTCGAACGACAGGGTGTCGCGCGGCCATGAGACGAGTTGCAGCGCCGTCAGGGGCGTCCCACCCATGGCGTAGACGTCGGAAAGGGCGTTGGCTGCGGCGATGCGGCCCCAGTCGGCGGCCTCGTCGACGATGGGCGTGAAGAAGTCCACCGTCTGCACCAGGGCCAGATCCGGCGAGATGCGAAACACGCCGGCGTCGTCCGATCCGCCGAACCCGACAAGGAGGTCGGGGTGCCGGGTGGCGGGTAGGTTGTCCAAACGGCGCAGGACCTGCGCCAACTCACCGGGGGCGAGCTTGCAGGCTCAACCAGCCCCGTGCGAGTACGACGTGAGACGGGCCACGGGATTCACCTCCTTTCGTGCCACCACGAGTATCGCGGGAACGAAGCGGGCAGCAGGCAGCTTGCAGCCGCGTCCCGGGCTCCCGCGCAAGGTGTGGCCGGGTGGGGCTGCCAGCTAGGACGCGGCAAGCTCTCCCGCTCGAATCACACCATTGGAACTCTCGGCCCCGATTCACTACCGTGAGGCCACCGATGGATCAGCCGCCCTTCGCCAAGATCGCCTTCATCGGGTCGCACTCCGTGCGCAAGACCAACGCGGTGCACTCGTTCGCCGGGGCGGTGGGACGCACCGGACGCAGCGTGGAGGTGGGCCGCGAGGTGGTTCGCTTCAACCCCCTCGGACTCAACGAGGGAGCCACCGCCGAAGCCCAACTCTGGGTGCTCATGACCCAGATCCAGCAGGAGCTCGAATTGCGGCACCGCGCCGAAGTGCTCGTCACCGACCGGGCCGTCGTCGACAACTTCGCCTACTTCCTGCGCGTCACGGGCGGGACCGACCCGTTCGACGTCGAGCCGCTGGTGCGGAGGTGGTCCGGCACCTACGACCTGTTCGTGCGCCTCTATCCCGACGTCGCGCTGCTGCCCGATGGGGTGCGCAGCACGAACGACGCCTTCCGCGACGAGATCGAGGCGATCCTCGACCAGATCGTGCCCGAGTACGTCACCGAGAGCCGCCTCATGACGGTGAAGGCGTCCGAGGTGAACGAGACCTTCGATTGGCATTCCATCGTGGAGCACCTCTGCGGTCTGGCCGCGGTGGGTGTGGGCGCCAGGCGCTAGGCGTCAGGCACTCGAGCCGACAGACTGCCATCAGCCCATTGCGCACTGCGCTTCCGCACCGGATTTCTCGTGCGCGGTGCGGGTCGGTAGCATCCCGGCCCCGGTGGCCCGCCCCACGGGCCACCTACCCGCAGGTCCTCGTGCCCCCCTCGAGGACCTGCCACCCACCGGGAGCGGCCCACGGCTTCGGCCGCGGGCCGCTCCTTGGTTTCCCGCCACCCGCTACCCGCTCCCCGGTCCGAACTCCTGGTTGCCCTGTGCCTCTGCCCTCGCCCTTCTTCGCGAGTTGCGAATTGCGGATTGCGGAGGCGGCCGCAAGGCCGCCGACTCTCCCCTGCTTGAATCGCCACACCATGAAGCTGCATCTGCGCCGTCCTCGCGACCTCGCCCTGGCGCTGCGTGATCTGGCGCGGCGTCGGCCGCATGAGGCGGCCGACTACCTCGACACCCATGAGGAGGAGTGGACCGCCCTCGCCGGTGCCGACCCTCACGACGCTGCCGACATCCTCGAGGCGATCGGCGAGGAGAGTGCCGCCGACCTCATCGCGGACCTGACCCCGGGTGAGGCCGCCGACGTGCTCGAGGAGATGCACGACGAGGCGGCTGCCGACGTCCTCGAGGAACTGCACCTGTCGGAGGCGGCTGCCGCCGTCTCCGAGCTCGCCCCCGAAGAGGCGGCCGACATCGTCGGCCACCTCGAAGACGACACCCGCGAGGCCATCTTCGGAGCCATGGAGGGCGGCCAGGTTCGCGACATTCGCGATCTGCTGCGGTATCCGCCCGACTCCGCCGGCGGCCTCATGATGCCCGACCATGCCACCCTCGCCGCCGGCATCACTGCAGGTGAAGCCATCGAGGCGCTGCGCCGGCTCCACGAGGGTCTGGAGAACGTGAACTACGTCTACGTCGTCGAACACGACGGAAGGCTTGCGGGGGTGGTGTCCTTCCGCGAGCTCGTCTTTGCCCGCCCGCTCACCGCCCTCGACGAGGTCATGGTCCGCCACCCCGTGTCGGTCCACCCCGAGGCGGATCGGGAGGAGGTGAGCGAACTCATCCAGCGCTACGACCTCCTCGCCCTGCCCGTGGTCGATGGCGCCGGGGTGCTGCTCGGGATCGTGACCATCGACGACGTGATGGAGGCGATGCAGCGCGAAGCGAGCGAGGACATCGCAGCGATGGTCGGCGCCGGCGTCGAGGAGACGCTCTACACCCCGTTCCACCGGTCGGTGCTGCATCGGCTCCCATGGACGGCGGTGAACCTCGCCACGGCCCTTGCTGTCGCCTTCGTGGTCAGTCGGTTCGAGCCGATCATCTCCGAGATCGCCGTCCTCGCCGCCTACATGCCCGTCGTGGCCTCGGTGGGTGGCAACAGCGGCGCCCAGAGCCAGGCGGTGATCATTCGCGCCATGGCCACCGACGCCGTCCCCAGCGGGCAGGTTCGGCGCGTCCTGGGGCGGTCGCTCCTCATCGGCCTCGTGAACGGCTTTGCCGTCGGGCTCCTCTCCGGAGCGATCGCCGGCGGCTTCACCCACAGCGCCGAGATCGGCTTCGTCATCGGTCTGGCGGCCCAGGTCAACCTCATCGTCGCCAACCTCGCCGGAAGTGGGATCCCCATCCTGCTGCACCGCCTCGGTCAGGATCCGGCTATGGCTTCGAACATCTTCATGACGATGATCACCGACATGGTGGGCTTCGGAGGCTTTCTGGCGATCGCCACCGTGCTCCTGTAGGAGCATGGGACTCGCGGCCAGAAGCCACAACCCAGATGCCGGTTGGGCCGCCACGGGACGGTGACAGCCTGCTGTTGATGGCTGACGGCCGTCAGCGTCCTCCCGCCTCGCCTGCCTCGAGCCAATTCTCCCTGGCTTCACCGGCGGCGACGAAGGCGACAAGGAGGGCGGCGGCGGGGTCGGCCCACCACCACCCCCACAACGCGTTGAGGGCCAGGCCGACCATGGTCCCGGTGGCCAGTGTCCCATCGAGGAAGGTCATGCGTGCCTCGGAGTGCAGTGGGGCGGAGCCGAGCGCGCGGGCGAGGCGGCGCTTGGCGATGGCGAGGCCGAACATGACCAGCGCCGCCATGGCGAGATAGGCGATCCCCCACGTCGACTCCTCGGGCCGCCGCGCGGTCACCAGATCGCGGCCTGCGATGAGGAACAGCGTGACGGCGAGGACGGCGAAGGCGATGGCCACGAGCCGCAGTGCCCGCGAGGTTCGCCCCGGATGATCGGCGTCGTGGCCGGGAGCGATGTGCCACACCACGACAGCCGAGGCGAACACCTCGATGATCGAGTCGGTGCCGAAACCGATCAGGGCCAGCGAGGAGGCCGCGATGCCGAGGCCGATGGTGAGCACCGCTTCACCGAGGTTCCAGGCGATGGTGGCGTACTCGAGGCGCAGGGCCGTCCGCTGCAGACGGACGCGATCGAGGGTGGACACGGGGTGATGCTGCCACACCCGTGAGGGTCATCCGCCGGGACCCCGGAAACGAGTCGGGGGCCGGCGTTGGCCGGCCCCCGAATCCGCTTGAGCGGCCCCGACTAGCGGGAGCGCTCCTTGGCGAGGTTCACGGTGAGCTGACGCCCATCGACGTTCTTGCCGTTGAGGGCACCGATGGCCTTGTTGGCCTCATCGGCCGACGCCATTTCGACGAAGCCGAAACCGCGGCTGCGACCGGTGTCGCGATCCTCGATGACCTGCGCCTTGGTGACTTCGCCGTGCTCGGCGAACATCTTCCGCAGATCGGCGGAGGTGGTGTTGAACGTGAGGTTGCCCACGTAGATGTTGGTGGCCATTACTTGCTGCTCCTTGAGAAGCTGGACCCGTCAGAAAGGGACGCCCCGCGGACCTCATCCGCAGAAGCGGACGTGCCACGGCGACTTCACTCGACGGAACGGAAGGAGCGAAGACCGGCGCTACACGCAGATGCGTGTACGGCGACACCATACCCGATTCTCGGCCCCAAGGCGCATCCGAGTCCGTTTCAGCGGTTCCGCGAGGCCTTCCACGTCTCGAAGGCGATGCCCTCCATCCACTCGGTGAAGTGCACCGCGCGATGCCGTTCCTTCACGGCCTCGAACAGATCCGGCCCAGGGGCGGCGGCGAACTCATGGCGCACCAGGTCGAGCTGCGGTTCCCACCCCCGGGCTCCGAGCACCTCGTCGACACCGTTGCGCCAGTCGGGCAGGGTGGCCCGCGGCACCGAGTAGTAGGTGGACAGTTTCCGGGCGACTCTCACCGCGGCCCGGAGCGCCCTGCCCTGGACCCGGTCGTGCCCGACGGCCTCAAGCGCCTCCTCCATCCACTCGGCAAGGGCGGCATCGTCGATCTCTCCCGGTGACAGGATGGCGCGCCGGTAGAGCCCGTCGACGAGATCGGCGGCGTCGAGCGCGCTCACACCGCGGCGGCGATCTCCGGAAGGAGATCGCGGTAGCCGGCAAGGTGCTCGCGTCGATCGCGATGCAGGTCGGACACGATCGCGGCGTATTCGGCCGAACGCTGCTGGCGCTGGTAGAGCAACCGCGGTTGGAGCAGCTCGGGATCATCGACACCGGACACCGAGGCCGCCACCTCATAACCGAAGTCGGGATCGGTCACCCACTCGATTCCCCCGTGGGCGATGGCGGACACGATGGCGGCCGACACCGCCGGGGTGATCTTGCGCGACTGCTCCTCGCCGTCGGGACCACCCACCCGCCCGGTATTGAGGACGAACACCTCGAGGTCACAGGTGTCGAGCAGCTCCCGCAGACGGTTCGCCTGCCACTCGTGGCGGTAGGCGAAGAAAGGATTCGTCCCGGGCACCCGCAGGAACTTGCCCGCCTCGGCATGACCTCCCGCACTGGTTCCCTGGGTCTCCCCGAGCATGAAGTAGGCGGCCGCCTGATCCTTGCTGAGGCGGGCCACCGCCGGAATGATGTTGGCGTTGCGATTCAGGATCAGCATGAAGTCGGCGGTGTCGACGTTCGCCGGGGCGATGAACCCCGGGATGTCGGCACTCGAGATCACCGCCCTGCTGTTCTCGGTGTGCGATGAATCGAAGAAGTCGAGCTTGCCCGCATCGTCGATGGCGACGTTCTCGAGGTAGGACCGCACCTGCCGGGCACCATGCCACACCGCCGGCTCCGACTCCGGGGTGAGCCCATACACCTTGGCAAAGGTGCCGGCTTCGGTTCCGTAGACCTTTCCCCCCGGATACAGGGCCACGTAGTCGTCCTGCACGGGCCCTCCCCCACCGGCGCGGGAGAACGTGGTGGTCGTCTTCCCCGTGCCCGACAGCCCGACCACGAGGCCGGCACGACGCTTGGAGCCATCGCCGACCAGCTTCAGTCCGCTGTGCATCGCCAGTCCCCCCCGCCGATACATCGCGGCATCCCACATGCGCAAGCCGCCCATCTTCGATTCGCCGAAGTAGTCGGCGTTGAAGACCCGGGTCACCCCGTTGTCGAGGTCGACGAGGATTCCACGGTCCTCGGGGAAGCCGAGCGCCGGGAGGTTGGGGGTGTAGATCACGGTGAGTTCGGGATCGGCGTCGTCATCGGTGGGGAAGTAGAGCAGTTGCTGCTTGGCGGCGATGTTGGCATTCGACCGCTCGATGACGAGGCGGCATCGCATCCGGGCCGTGGGATGATCGCCGATGTAGCCGTCGATCACCACCATGTCCTGGCCCGCGATGTAGTCATCCTGAGCTGCGGCGAGGGCGTCGTACCGATCCCGGGCGATCACGGGATCGGTGTGCTGCTGGGGTTCGTCGGAGACGATGAACGTGGATCCTTTTGACCGCGCGGTCACGGTCGTGATCACATCGAGGTTGCCGAACTCGGTGAGGTGCGCCGAGGGCTGAGCCGCGGCGTACCCGCGCAGGACCGCTGGATCGGGATTGAACAGCACCGAGCGCGCCCGAATCTCCATCTACCCCTCTTCCGCGTGGTGAAGTCGACAGTGTACGAGGAGCCGCTGGGGACGGAGAGCCCCGGCCAAGGCCGAGCCGGCGGGTAAAGCCCCCTGGTCAGGCAGGTGTCAGGCCACCGGCTCGAGGCGGGGGCCCTGGGTCTCCTCGCGAACGACCGCCGCAAAGGCAGCGGCAAGGCGCCCGGCGATCAGCCCACCCGGGATGCGGGTCTCGCCGATCTGCTCCACCGGAACGACCTCCTTCACCGTGGACAGTGCGAACACCTCCTCCGCCGCCAGCACGCGGTCGAGGGGGTGACGGCCCTCGTCGACATCGAGCGCCAGACGCCCGCAGCACTCGATGACGACCTCCCGGGTGATCGAGGGAAGGATGCCGAGGTCGAGCGACGGCGTCTCCACGCGACCCCGATGCACCCAGGCGAACGTGAACGTCGGACCCTCGAGCACCACCCCTTCGGGGGTGACGAGGAGCGCATCGTCGTACCCCAGCCTGCGTGCCCGGTCGGTGGAGACCATGTTCGGGGCATACGAGGTCCACTTCACCCCGGGATACCCCGACGAATCGGTGGCGGGATGCCAGGGAGCCACCACCGGCAGCACCCGGACGCGATCGGGCACCACGGGGAGTGGCTCCCACATCACGACGGTACGCGGCACGGCCGCCACCGAAGGGTCCCGCCCACCTCCGGTGAGGATCACGCGCACCTGGCCCTCCCCACATGCGGTGGCGACCCGGTTCATGTCGCGGGCGACACCAATGCGGTTGGGCATGGCGATGTCCAGGGCGGCGGCACTCGATGCCAGGCGATCGAGGTGCCGCTCGAGGCGAAACAGCGAACCGCGGTACGACCGCACCACTTCGAAGACCCCGAATCCGCGGATCAGCGCCCAGTCGAACACGGAGATCGAGGCGGTGCGCTCGTCTTCGGGGGCCCCGTCGATGATCACCCGCATCCCTGCGAGGTTAGGGCGTGGGAACACCGTTGCGATCGGCCACGTACCCTCTCCGAATGTGACGACCCGGCCGCCTCTCCCCGACCCCCTCCGCGGTACCCGCTGGGGCGAAGACCCCGGGCGCGTGGGTGCCGCCATCACGGCCCTCACGCTCGGACCCGAACCGGAAGCGACGGCGGGCCGCCTCGCCCGCATCCTGCAGATGGCTCCCGGCCTCGCCGAGGCATCGCTGAGCGACCCGGTCCTGGCCGGACGTCTGGTGGCGGTGTCGGGATCGGGCCGGGCTCTCGGCGCCATCTGTGTCGCCCTCGGCGACGACGCCGCGGCAGCGCTCACGATGGGCGGCGTGCCCACACCACGGATCGAGATCGCCGAGGGGGATCCGGCGGCAGCGCTGCGTCGCGAAGTCGGCGGCGGTCTCCTCGCCATCGCCGGCCTCGACCTCACCCGCACCATCACGATGCCCGCCGTCGGCGCCGCCCTGAGCGATCTCGCCGATGCGGCTGCTGCGGCGGC
The DNA here is from genome assembly GCA_016215655.1 of Acidimicrobiia bacterium. GTDB lineage: Bacteria > Actinomycetota > Acidimicrobiia > Spongiisociales > UBA11373 > UBA11373. Next base: position 19,889 of record JACRIT010000096.1, on the reverse strand, counting down.
GCTCGACCTCGTCCTCATCTCGCACCCGGGAGTGCGGATGGCGGTGATCGCCCTCGGCAAGTGGGGAGGGCGTGAGTTGAACTACGCGTCGGATATCGACCTCGTGTTCGTCCACGAAGGCGATCCCGATGCCGCGATGCGCGCCGCGGCCGCCTTCATCGAGATGCTGTCGGAGCGCACCGCGACGGGCATCGCGTTTCGCGTCGATGCCGACCTCCGGCCCGAAGGAGCCGCCGGGCCACTCTCGCGCTCCGTCGACTCCTATCGCGCCTACTGGTCGCAGTGGGCCCACACCTGGGAGTTCCAGGCCCTTCTCAAGGCGCGGCCTGCCGCAGGGGATCGCGAGCTCGCCGCAGCATTCATGGCGGCCGCCGAACCGTTCGTGCACCCCGACACCCTCGGCGGGGAAGCGGTGCGCGAGATCCGGGCAATGAAGGCCCGGACCGAGGCACGCGTCACCGAACCCGACGAGTTGAAGCGCGGCGTGGGCGGCATCCGCGACATCGAATTCGCCGTCCAACTCCTCCAACTCGTCCACGGGCGCGCCGATCCGGCCCTGCGAACCCCGAACACCCTCGAGGCGCTGGATCAGCTCGGTGCCGGCGGTTACCTGCGCCCGGAGGACGCCGAAGAGCTGGGCGCGGCGTACCGCTGGTTGCGCGACGTCGAACACCGCATCCAACTCCAGGATCTGCGCCAGTCCCATACGGTGCCAGCCGATCTCCCCGGACGGGATCGCCTCGCCAAGGTCATGGGGTATCGCGACGACCCCTCGGCCACGGCCCTCGAACGGTTCGAGTCGGACCTGGCCCGCTACCGCACCGCAGTGCGGGGCATCCACGAGCGGCTGTTCTTCCGGCCTCTCCTCGAGGCCTATGCCGACAGCGCCCGCGACGCGCGTGCCGATCGACAGCTGGCGGCACTCGGATTCACCGATTCCGCCGCAACCCGCGCTGCCGTGGCCGAACTCACTGCGGGTCTCTCGCGGCGCAGCAGCCTCATGCAGCAACTGCTGCCACTCGTGATGGAGTGGCTGTCGACATCACCCGATCCCGACCTCGGTCTGGCTCAGCTCCGCCTGCTCGTCGGCGACGAGGCCGACAGCGCCCTGGTGGGAACGCTGCGTGACCACCCGGCGGCGGCGGAGCGTCTCTGCCGTCTCCTCGGTACGGCGCGCACCGTGGGTCGCCTCGTCGATCGCATCCCGGCGGCGCTTCCCCTCCTCGCCGACGACGCAGCACTCGCCGCTCCCACCGATGCGATGGCTCTCGTCGCCGCGGTGCAAGCCCGCCTCGCGGTGCGCGCCGACCACGCTTCCCGAGTCGTCGCCCTGCATCGCTTCTGGGCGGAACACCTCCTCGCCACCATCACCGCCGACGTCGCCGGGCTCATCGACGTCGTTGCCGTGGGGCACCGGCTCACCGCCACGGCCGATGCCCTGGTCGCCGGTCTGCTCGCCGCCGCGGTCGATGCGGCCCGGGCCGAAGGACGCAATCCCCCTCCGCTGGCCGTGATCGCATTGGGCAAGTGGGGCGGCGGCGAGCTCACCTACCCGTCCGATCTCGATGGACTGATCGTCTTCTCCCCCTCCGGAAGGTCGGGTGAGGAGTCGGATGCCGCCCGGGTCGCCGAGTTGCTCGTGAGCTCCCTCGCCGCCTCGTCACTCGGACTGCCTCCTCCTCCGCTCGACCTCGACCTGCGGCCGGAAGGGAGAAAGGGGGTGATCGTCCGCTCCCTCGATGCCTACGGGGCCTACTGGACGCGATGGGCGCTCACCTGGGAGCACCAGTCCCTGCTTCGGGTCCGTGCCGCCGCAGGCGACACCGCGGTCGGGGCCGAGTTCGTGGCGGCGGCCGGCCTCCATGCCCACCCCGCATGGTTGGATCCCTCCCGGATACGAGAGGTCCGAGCGATGAAGGCGCGCATCGAGCAGGAGCGCATTCCCGTCGGAGAGGATCCCGATTTCCACGTGAAGCTGGGGCGCGGCGCCCTGGCCGATGTCGAGTGGGTGGTCCAGCTGTTGCAGATGGAGCACGCGCATGGCGTCGCCGAGCTCCGCGGCCCCTCGACCTTGGGGGCGCTCGCCGCGCTACGCCACACCGGAGTGCTGACCGGCGAGGATGCCGACTCCCTCGACCGGGCGTATCGCTTTTGTGCCGCGGTGCGCAATCGTCTGTTCTTGCGCGCCGGGCGTATTCGGGACTCGCTGCCCACGGACCCCATCGAGGCGACGGCGGTGGCACGATCGCTCGGGTACGACCTGGCACCGCGCACCTCCCTGCGTGAGGAGTACCAGCGGGTCACGCGGCGGGCCCGCCGGGTGGTGGAGCGGGTGTTCTACGGAGGATGAGTCGTCGGTCATCAGTCCGACTGAAGACTGAAGACCGAGGACTGAGGACTTGCTAGGCCTTCCGCCCGATCGCCTTCGCCACCGCCCGTACTTCATCCATGAGTGTGGCGAACTCGGTGGGGTGAAGTGCCTGGCCCCCATCCACCTGGGCGGTCTCAGGTGACGGATGGACATCGACCATCACACCGTCGGCACCGGCGGCAACCGCGGCCCTCGTGAGCGAGGGCACCAACGCCCGGCGGCCACCGGAGTGCGATGGGTCGACGAGGATCGGAAGGTGCGAGAGCCCTTTGACCACGGGCACCGCCGAGATGTCGAGGGTATTGCGGGTCTGCGGTTCGAAGGTGCGAATGCCGCGCTCGCACAGGATGACCTGGTGGTTGCCTTCCTTGTAGATGTACTCGGCGGCGTTGAGCCACTCCTCGATCGTGGCGGTGAACCCGCGCTTGAGCATCACCGGCTTCGGCTGCCGGCCGACCTCGGCGAGCAACGTGAAGTTGGCCATGTTGCGGGCGCCGATCCTGATGAGATCGGCATACGAGGAGACCAACTCGATGTCGCGGGTGTCGAGGACCTCGGCGACGAAGGGCATCCCGGTCTCCTCGCGCGCCTCGGCGAGGAGTTGCAGGCCCTTCTCCCCCAGCCCCTGGAACGCGTACGGGGACGTCCGGGGCTTGAAGGCATCGCCGCGGAGGATCCGGGCGCCGGCCTGCTGTACGGCCGTGGCCGTGGCAAACAATTGATCCCGGCTCTCGACCGCGCAGGGTCCGGCGATCACCACGAGGGCCCCGCCACCCACCGGGACCCCTCCCACGTCGACCACCGAGTCCGCCGCCTGGAAGTCGCGGCTCACGAACCGATACGGCTTGAGGATCGGGACGACCCGCTCCACCCCGGGAAAGGCCTCCCACGGGAGTTGCTGGATCACCGCACGGTCCCCGACGGCACCGATCACGGTGCGCAGTTGGCCCTGGGAGACGTGCGCCTCGGCGCCGATGTCGCGGAGGCGCTCCACGATGTGGTCGATGTTGGCCGCGGTGGCGTCGCGCCGCATCACGATGATCGTCGAGTCATCCTGACCGGTCACCGCGCGCTCCTCTCCGCCGGCCGACGATAGTGCCAGGGTCGATGGTCACCGGCACGGGTGCTAGCAATTGCTAGCACTCTGTGATATTCTGCTAGCAGCATGAAGACCAAAGTGACGGAGGTCGGCGAATTCATCCGCCAGCAGCGCGAACGCAGCGCGATATCGCTGCGCAAGCTCGCCGACCGCGCCGGCATCTCCAATCCATATCTCAGCCAGATCGAGCGAGGGCTGCGCAAGCCCTCGGCGCGCATCCTCAAGGCGATCGCCGCCGGACTCTCGATCTCGGCAGAGACCCTCTACGAGCGGGCCGGACTCCTCGACGGAGCCGCCCATCCCGAGGTGATGGAGGCGATCGCCAACGACAACACCCTTACGGAACGACAGAAGCAGGCCCTCGCGGAGATCTACAAGAGCTTCGTCGAGGCCCCAGGAGAGGAGTGATCGTGGAAACGACCATGACAGAGAAGCAGGAAACCCCCAAGGCTGCCGGTGCGATCGGTGCCGCCACCAAGAAGGCGGCGTATGCCGCCGTCGGCGCCCCGGTCGTGGCCACCAAGCGCCTCACCCGGCTCTCGGGCAAGTGGCGTCGTGATGCCCGCCGGGAGTTCGAGAAGTGGGTCACCGAAGGCGAGCGCATGACAGCCGAGTTGCGCCAGGGCAAGGTCGTCGAGGAGATCAAGGAGAAGGTCGACTTCGATCATCTCCAGGGCAGGGTCGAGAAGCTGCGCGATCAACTCGAGGAGGTCCTCGCCAACTGGCGCGCCACCTTCAAGCCCGACAAGGCCGAGACGGGCGCGCCCGACGAGGCCCTCGCCGACAAGAAGCCTGCAGCCAAGAAGGCCGCCGCGGCTGCGAAGAAGACCGACGCCTGAGTCGGCGCCGGTGTTGCGAAACGAGTGAGGGCCCCTTTCCGGGGCCCTCACTCGTTTCCTTCTGATACCTAGTAGGTCACGACGGCGGGGAGCTTGGCAGCCGCGGCGACCCACGACGCAACCATCGCCTCGGTGGGAAGGCGACGGACGAGGCGCTTCTGGGTGTTGACCTCGACGAGCTTGGCATGCAGCACACCCGGCTTGCGGGTCTTGAGTTCCTTGACCGTGTCCACACCCGCCGCTTCGAGCAGGTCCGAGTACTCCTCGCCGATGCCCTTGACCCTCATGAGGTCGGCGCGGTTCACCCACTCCAGGATCTGGTGCTCGGTGAGTCCCGAGGCGAGCGCCAGGCGCTTGCGGTCGGCGCGAGTGGCCCCCTTCTTCAACAGAGCCTCGGTGGTCCGGACCTTCGACTTGCGAAGCCTGGTGGCGAAAGTGGGACCGATTCCCTCGATGACGTCAATGGAAGGCATCACGTTCCTTTCGCGAGTCGCCGTTGGTCTCGCCGCAGCCGCGGCGCGCGGCAGAGATTACCGCTCGGAAGACGCATCCGAGCCGGGACGCCCCGGTGCGGAGTGGAGATCGGCCTCGTCATCGACCGTGTCGATGTCTCGTGGCGGAAGATGGTCGACGCGCACCTCCTCGACCCAATCGGGATGCGCTTTGAGCAACTCCGCGGCGCCGTGATCCCCTTCAAGGGTCATCAGCCGCTCCCACAGTTGCCGCCGAAACAGGACCGGGTTGGATCGTTCATACCGATATACCGGCACGATCGCCTTGCGCGACGAGAACTCGGCGGCGGCGAGCAGCTTCTCGGGCACGTCGCCGGGAATGCCGGGCTGATCCCCGAGCACGATGAATGCCAGATCGGAGTGCGGATCGCGCGAGAGGACATCGAGACCCACCCGCAGCGACGAGGCGATCCCCTCCGCCCAATCGTCGTTGATGGCGACGATGGCACCTCCGAAGTCAACGGCGTCGAGGATCTCCTCGGCACCACTGCCGAGTACCACTACGACCCGGTCCACCGGCCACAGGAGGACCGAGCGGACGACATGCTCGAGCAGGGGACGTCCGTGATAGGAGATGAGTTGCTTGGGGTGCCCGAGGCGACGACTGGCGCCGCCAGCGAGCACGACCGCCGCGGTGGTCGAAGCCATGGGTGGCACAGTAGGGCAACCACCCGACGAACTCGATCCCGGGCATCGCCCACGGATCGGCGTCAGCCCTCGCGCACCAGTCCGATGACTCGGGGGCGTGCCGCCTCGTAGGCGATCACGATGATCCAGGCACTCTGATCGAGTCGTTCGGGTCCGTGGACGTCCGCCCCCACGGACACGAAGTGGAAGTTGGTGAACTCGACCGGAATCACGGTCGCCGGAGTCGCCGGACGGTCGAAGAGCAACTCGCGCCTCGGGTGGTCGAAGGCGTCGAGGACGCCGGTGGCCACGGCGAGATCGAAGGTGCCGGAGAAGTCCGGATAGGCGGGATTACGGCCCTTCCACACCATTCGGGTGGTGTCCTCCATGATCCCGGCGAGCCGGTCGGGCGGGAAGTGGATCACCGGGGCATGGTGGGCGACGAACAGCCCGCGATCGGACACCAGATCACTGAAGTCCCGCCGCGCCCGCAGGCGCTCGACGAATCCCTCGAGCACTTCGAGGGCTTCGAGGTCGGCGGCAAACCCGGCGCGATCCACCTCTTCACTCGCATGGAAGGCGGGAAGCCATCCGATCCCCGCCTCGGTGCGCAGCTCGACCCACTCCTCCCCGTCCGGGGTGATGACCCGGCGGCCCGTCGTCTCGATTCCGCGCTCGGTGGCGGTGAGCCGGGCCACCACCGCACCTCGTCCTGGCTCCGAACGGACATCGACACGCCCGCCGTGGGGCACGAGCACGATCGCGAGATGGCGCGAGGTCCGACGCACCAGTCGCGGGAGGCCCCCGCGCAGCACGAAGCCCAGGTTCAGGATCCCGCCGAGCAGCAGTGACCAGAAGACCGCGCCGCCGAGAAGGGCAAGCGGCACGCGCAACACGTAGAGCGACTGGAACACGGATCCGAGCAGCACCTCGGTGCCGGCACCCGGGGTCAGGGTTCCCAGGGCATCGAGATCCACACCGCTCGGGCCGGGACCGACGGTGATCGCCCCGGTGACGAGGCGGTTGTCGAGCGAGTCGAGCACCGTCACCGAAATGACCCCTTCGGTGCGGTTCCCGACGCCATCCTCGACGGTGTAACGAATCGCCACCGAGCCGAGCCAGTGTGCCGGGGGCCGGAAGACGACGACCCCTCCCACCAGCTCCGCCTCGCCGATCTCCGGCTGCGACACCGCGACGACAACGAGATCTCCACCCTCGGGATCGGTGTCGTTGCCTGCGGCGTCGATGGCGATTCCACCGGCGGTGATGGTGTCGACCGCCACGGTGATCACATCGTCGTTGGCGACGGGCGGAAGGTCCACCGCCGACTCGACGATCCACACGAACGATGCGGTCGCTGCCTGGGCGCGCTCATCGGTGACGGTGACCCGGGTGAACCAGGTCCCCGGGGTCGTCGGGGTACCGGTGATACGGCCGGTGGTGGCGTCGATGTCGACCCCCGCGGGGAGTTCGCTGGCCGACCAGGTGATCATCAGGCCGTCGGGGTGGTGGGCGGAGGCGACGAACGACACCGGCTCGTCCTCGAGGTCGTGACGGGTGTCGATCGGTTCGATCACCGGGAATCCGGGCGGCGACGCCACGGTCCAGGCGAATACCTCCTGATCCGAGGCCGACGGCACTCCATCGTCGACGACCGTCACGGTGACGCCGTAGGCGCCAGGGGTCGCCGCCGAGCCCGAGATGACACCGGTGGTCGGACTGATGGTGACCCCGCTCGGAAGCCCCGTCGCCGACCAGGTGAGCCTGTCGCCGTCCGGATCGGAGGCGCTCGCGGTGATCGTGGTGGCTGTCCCCTGTTCGGAGGTCTGGTCGGCGATGACGGCGATGGACGGTGGGCGGTTCACCTCACCGATGATCCAATCGAAGGAGGTCTGCGAGACGAGGACCGGCGAGCCGTCATCGACGACGGTGATCGTGACGGAGTACGAGGGTCCGAGGTCGTAGCCGAGCGAGCCGGAGATGACACCCGTCCCGGCGTGCATCGCCAGACCGGGCGGCAGACCCGAGGCGCTGAAGGTGAGACCATTCCCGTCGGGATCGCTCGCCGCGATCGTCAGGCTGACCGCGGTGCCCTCCGCCGAGGTCTGGGTGCCGGGACCTAGCACCACGGGCGCCCGATTCGTGTTGGTCACCACCCAGGTGAACGATGCCTCACCGAAGCGTGCGGGCGTGCCGTCATCGGTGGCCCGAACCGTGACTCCGTGCGAGCCGGCAGCGGCAAACCCGAGTGAGCCCGAGATGGTTCCCGTGCTGGGATCGATCGCCAGCCCGGCGGGCAACCCCGTCGCCGACCAGACCAGGTTGTCGCCGTCCGGGTCGGAGCCACTGAGCGTCAAGGAGACGGCCTGGCCCTCTCCGTCGCTCTGGGTTCCCGGGTCACTCACCACCGGGGGACGGTTGGTGTCGGCCACCGCCCACGAGAAGGTGACCTCGTCGAACCGCGCCTCCGGATCGGAGTCCGTGGCGCGAACCGTCACGAGGTGGTCTCCGGCGGCATCGAAGGTCGGCGTACCCGAGATGGCCCCGGTGAAGGGATCGATCGCCACGCCGGGGGGCAGACCGGTGGCGGTCCACGCCAGGCTGTCGCCGTCCGGATCGAAGGCCGTGATCGTCAACGACACCGCCTCACCCTCGGCGGCACTCTGGGAACCGGGATCCGTCACCACCGGGGCACGATCGGTGTTCGCCACCGACCATGAGAAGGTCACCTCGCCGAATTGCGCAGGCGATCCGGCGTCGGTGACTCGAACCGTGCTGGTGAACGGTGAGGATGAAGCCGCGGTGAAGCCGATGGTTCCCGAGATGACCCCGGTGCCCGGGTCGATCGCCAGTCCCGGAGGAAGCCCGGTGGCAGACCAGGTCATCGCATCGCCATCGGGATCGGACGACGCCACGGGGAACGACACCGCGGCGCCCTCGGCACCGGCCTGCGCGCCCGGATCGGCGACGATGGGCGGGCGATTCGTGTTCGCCACTGCCCACGAGAAGGTCACCTCACCGAAGAGCGATGGCGAGCCGTCATCGGTGGCCCGGATCGTGACCGCATGCGGCGATCCCGCTGCGGCGGCGTAGTCGAGGGTCCCCGACACCACCCCGGATGACGGATCGATCGACAACCCGGCGGGAAGCCCCGATGCGATCCAGACGAGGATGTCGCCGTCGGGATCGCTCGCCGACATGGCGAATGCCACGGGGTCCCCCTCGGCATTGGAGCGGGTGCCGGGGTCGGCGACCTGGGGAGCCCGGTTGGTCTCGGTCACCGCCCAGGTGAACGACCGCTCACCGAACAGGCCGCCGTCGTCGGTGGCGCGCACCGTCACGGTGAAGGGAGACGATGCGGCCGCGTCGTAACCGATGCTCCCGGAGACGAGGCCGCTGGCCGGATCAATGGTCAGACCCGGTGGCAGATTCGTGGCCGACCAGAGGAGGGGATCGAGATCGGGGTCGGAACCACCGATGGCGAGTGACACCGCGTCCCCCTCGCTTGCCATCTGGCTGCCGGGATCGGCGACGACCGGAGCTCGGTTCGTGTCCGCAACCGACCAGGTGAACGCCACCTCATCGAACAGGATCGGGCTCCCACTGTCCGATGCCCGCACCGTCACGGCGTGATTGCCGGCGGCGTCGAAGGACACCGTCCCCGAGATCACCCCCGTACCGGGGGCAATCGACAACCCGCCCGGGAGACCGGTCGCGGACCATGTCAAAGCGTCGGCATCGGGGTCGGTGCCATCCATCGCAAAGGTGACCGGGGAACCTTCGGTGCTCACGCGGTCGCCTGGGTTCGATATCACGGGAGGACGATTGACGTCGGTCACCGTCCACGAGAAGGCGACCTCGGTGGGCAAGACCGGCGAGCCGTCGTCGAAGGCCCGCACCCGCACCGGGTATGGCGACCCGGTCGACGCACCGTAGGAGATGGAGCCGCTGATCACGCCGCTGGTCGGGTCGATCGTCAGCCCAGCAGGGAGGCTGAACGCCACCCACGTCAACGTGTCGCCATCCGGGTCGGACCCGGCGACGGCGAGCACGATATCCGTGCCCTCGAGATGGCTCTGGGACCCGGGATCGGCGATCACCGGAGCGCGGTTGGTGTCGGTGATGGTCCACACGAACGCAGCCTCGGAGAACCGCGAGGGCACGCCATCGTCGGTGAGGCGAACCGTCACTGCGTACGGCGACCCCGGCGATGCGTCGAAGGGAAGGGTGCCCGAGATCACCCCGGTCGATGGTGAGATGCCGAGCCCGGGAGGAAGACCCGTTGCGGACCAGGACACCCCGTCCCCGTCCGGGTCCGATCCCGGTGGCGCCACCGAGACCGTGGAGCCCTCAGCGCTCGACAGATCGCCCAGCGGTCCCAGCGTGGGTGGGCGATTGACGTCGACCACGGTCCACGTGAAGGTGTCCGTCACCGAGTTGCCATGGGGATCGGTGGCCACGAGCGACACGGAGTAGGGCGAGCTGGCGGCGGCGGTGTAGTCGATCGACCCGCTGACGACACCGGAGCTCATGCCGTACGAGATGCCGGGAGGCAACCCCGAGGCCGAGTAGGTCAGGCCCTGGCCCAACGGATCGGTGGCGGTGGCGCTGAAGGAGATGGCCGATCCTTCGCTATCGGCACGATCCACGATGTCCTGGTCGAACGCGGGGTCGAGGTCGAAGATCGCGAAGGAGAACGCGTCGAGGCGCTCCTTGTCCTCGTCGAACCCGAGATCGTTGCCGTCCCACGCCAGGATGGCGTTGACCCGGGCAGTGGCGCTCAGGCTGGTACGCGCCACGATGACGCTCACGATCGTCCGCTTGGACGCGGCGGTGCTGTCGATCCCGATGAGCACATCCTTCTCGACGGTGATGGCGATCGCCCCGCGGGGAAACGGCCACCCCATGCCGTCTTCCACGAGGTCGATGTCCCAGATCTGCTCGCTGAAGCCCATCTCGTCGCCCTCGAGCAGCTTCGACGCCGTTCCCGATGTCGATCCCTCTCCGGCCGAGGTGACCACGTAGCGGTAGATGTCGGCGTGATCGGCCCCACCCATCCGCGTGAGTAGGAAGCTTCCGGCTGGAAGCGTCACTTCGCCCACACGGGTGGGCTGCTCGACGAGCGTCATGCTGTTGAGATCGGCACCGAGCGGGTCGTCGAGCAGGATCGCATACGTGCCGGCCGTGTAGTCACCCGCAGTCTGTGGCCGGAACCGGCCGACGTCGTTCTTCTTGTAGGCGATCGACCCGCCGCCAACGCTCGTCAGCGTGATGTCGTTGTTGATCACGAAGAGCACGTCCCCGGGCAGCAGCGAGACCCCACCCACCGTGAGCGACGATGTGACCAGGTGGAGGGCATCCATGTCCATGTTGAAGCCGTAGAGGTTCTCCCAGTCGACCACGAGCCCGAGGGTGCCCGCGGTGATGCCTGGTTCGTAGGCGACGCCGGGATCCGTGAATGCCGCGATCGCTCCGTCCTTGAGCGCAGGGAGACCCGGAGGTCCGGATGTGGTGTCGTCTCGAATCGAGAACCACAAGGACGGGTCGGTGGCGCCGGAGGGCACTGCCTCGATCTCGAGGTTGTCGAGGTAGAGCTCATTGTCGGTGTCCGCACCATTGGAGATGATCCGCACGGTCGTGGTGGCCGAGATGAAGGGGGTCAGGTCGAAGGCGGCCGGACGCGGCCCGGTGTCGGTGGTATCGACGACGTAGGTGGCGAGCCGGGTCCAGGGACCGGACGGGGTCGTCGAGGCCTCGAGGTAGAAGGAGGTCGCCGCGCTCGCGATGTCCTGCTCGAGCTGGAAGTCGAACCTGAGCGTCGCCGCGCCACTTCCCGACAGGTTGGCGGTGCGTTGCGCACCGATGACCGTGCTGGGATAGTCATCGTCGAACCACAGGCAGGAACCCGTCGAACAGCGCAGGGTTTCGAACATCACCCCGCCGGCTGACGGTCCGTCACTCTCTCCGATCTCCTGCCACGGCGACCCCGACCACGACAGCGTTCCATCGGAGTTGGAGAAGGATGCCGTGGTGAACTCGTCGCGGTACGTGCCGTCGCTGGCGGCTTCGGCGTGCGGCCAGAACGAGAGAAGGGTGGTGGCCAGTGCGCCTACGCCGATCATCCCCGCCAGCGTCCGCAGGCGTCGCCCCACCCCGGACTGGCGACGAGCGGTACGCACCGCGCGGACATACGAGTGGCGATTGGGGCCCGACATCGATATGTCCATCGGACGATCGGACTGCGGAGGCGAGAACTAGTGCGCGACCACCGCGGTGACTAGTGCCCGCGCGGGGCGTCGGTCGGCGTCCAACCACTGGCGACCACCGGTTCGCGGAAGCGGGTCTCATCCGTACGCGTGGCAAGCGGCACCCGAACCACGAATGAGGTCCACCCGGCGCGACGCTCGTACCACACCGCCCCGCCCATCCCCTCGGCGAGAGCACGAACGATCGAGAGGCCGAGTCCGACCGATCCGAGGACCAGGGGCAGGTCCCCCTTGTGGAGGTACCGCTGGAACAGCCGGTCGTGGAGTTCGTGGGGAATGCCCTCGCCGTCGTCCTCGACGCGGAGCTCGTACCACCCTGCCTCGAGACGGCCGAGGACCCGGATCGTGGGACCCCCGTACTTGCGGGCGTTGGAGAGCAAGTTGCGCACCACCTGGCGAAGGCGGAGCCGATCGGAGCGGACCAGGGCCGGCTGTACCTCGACTTGGAAGGCGGTGCCCGAGCGCCGCATCGGTTCGACGACCTCGCGCACTTCGTCGAGCACGTTGAGGTTCTCGAACTGATAGTGGAGGGCACCGGCATCGAGGCGAGCGGTGGTGAGCAGGTCGTCGACCATGCGGGAGAGATCGTTCGTCTCGCTGATGATCATGCCCACCATCTCCACGGCTCCCGGCGATGTCGCCACCCCCTGGTCCTCCTCGAGGAGATGCGCGAGGCCGAAGATCGAGGTCAACGGGGTGCGCAACTCGTGCGAGGCATTGGCAACGAACTCGTCGCGCGCCTTGCCGAGCTCCTTCTCGGTGTCGAGACGCACCTCGAGATCGCGCTGGCGCTGCTGGCGTCGCGACAGGTCGCGGTAGAGCAGGATCGCCGACGTCGGCACGAGAAACGCCACGAGGAAGCGCGCGATGTCGCCGATTCGACCCATGAGGGCGCTGGCCGACGCCACCTCCGCCGCCTGGGCATCCCGCTCGATCACCACCGCCCCGGTGAACGCCCGGAAGTCGGCATCGAGATCGTCGGCGGCGAGATCCTGCGCGGTGGTGACGTCGCCATCCTCGAGAGCGCCAAGGATGGTGTGCACCGTCGCCTTGAAGGCCGCCGCGGTCGACTCGATGGCAGGGCTCGATGCGGTGTTCTCGATGAGCCCGAGCACCGACGAGGCGAGATCGTCGAGGCCGAGGCGGGTCTCCCCCACGGTCAGGGCGATGGCCTCCGACGCGTCGAGTCCGAAGTCACGCTCCAGGATGCTGAGGTGGGTGGCCATCCCCGCCTGCGATCGAACCACGGTCGCCGACCGCAGTGCCTCGTCGGCATGATGCAGGGCCGTGGCGTGACGGGCCACCCCCTTCGTGCCGAAGGCGATGGAGAACACCAGGGCGAACACGACGATTATGGCGACGCCGATTCCCATGGTGAGCGCGGCCAGTCGGCCGCGGCGGCGTGCCCTGGTGCCCGGTCGGGCCACGACGGGCACGGCGCGAGTGCGAAAAGAGGCCATGCGCACGATATCGGGAGGCTCCCGCCTGGGGTTGACCGGTCCGTGGCCGCCGCCTCCGGAGATCGGTGTCGGGAATGGCCCTGCGGAGACCGCCCCGGATAGTGCCAACGACCTATATTGGCCGCACTCCCAGGCGTGGCAATCTTGGGGGGTACCGCAGCCAGGAGGACCCGTTGATCGTCGGCGTGCCCCGCGAGATCAAGACCGAGGAATACCGCGTCGCCATGACCCCCGTCGGGGTTAGGGAGCTCGTCGGCCACGGGCACCGGGTGGTGGTGGAAACGGCAGCAGGCGTGGGCTCGTCGATCACCGACGCCGACTACGCCGCTGTCGGAGCCGAGATCCTGCCCGACGCCGCCGCCGTGTTCGAAGAGGCGGGGATGATCGTCAAGGTGAAGGAGCCCCAGCCGGCGGAGATCGCCATGATGGGCAAGCACCACCTCCTCTTCACCTACCTGCACCTCGCCGCCTATCCCAAGGAGGCGAAGGGGCTCCTGGATTCGGGCGCCACCGCCATCGCCTACGAGACGGTGCAACTGAGCAACGGCTCCCTGCCTCTGCTCGCCCCGATGAGCGAAGTCGCCGGACGGATGGCGGCGCAGGCGGGCGCTCACTTCCTCGAGCGGCCCCGTGGCGGACGCGGCGTGCTCCTCGGTGGCGTCCCCGGCGTGAAGCCGGGCCGAGTCACCGTGCTCGGAGCCGGGATCGCCGGTCGTAACGCCGCCAAGATCGCAGCAGGCATGGGGGCCGAGGTCCTGGTGCTCGATCTCAATGTCGCCCCGCTGCGGCACCTCGACGAACTGGGGTGGGGCAACGTCACGACGGTGACGTCGTCTCGCTTCGCCATCGAGGAATACGTCACCACGTCCGACCTCGTCGTCGGCGCCGTTCTGGTGCCGGGCGCCCGCGCTCCCATCGTGGTGAGCGAGGACGTCATCAAGGCGATGAAGCCGGGCAGCGTCCTCGTCGACATCTCGATCGACCAGGGCGGGTGCTTTGCCACGTCGCGCGAGACGACCCACAGCCAGCCGATCTACGAGCAGCACGGGGTCATCCACTACGCCGTGGGCAACATCCCGGGAGCGGTCCCCCACACCTCGACGTACGGTCTGACCAATGCCACCCTTCCCTACGTGGTGGCACTCGCCGACGGAGCCAAAGGCGCCGTCGCCAGGTACCCGGAACTCCTCGGCGGGGTGAACGTGGCCCAGGGCCAGGTCACCAACCCGGCGGTCGCCGAGTTCCTCAAGGTGAAGGTGAGCGACCCGGCCGCGGCACTGGGGGTCTAGGGGCCCAGCGCGCCCACCAGGCCATCCTGGAGGTAGCCGAGGTATCCGAGCAGTGCCATCTCCGGACTCTGCCCGGGATCGGCCTCCGTCTCCCAGCCGTCATGCTCGATCCCGAGTCGCGCCGCCAGCACCAGGCGTGCCTCGCCGATCACCCGCATCCAGGCTTCGGCCTCTTCGAGGCCGATGGTGCCTTCGCCGACACTGCGAAGCAGCGTGGAGCGATCCTCGCCACGGAGGTCGTCGAGCGAGTCCCCCACCAGGTCCCGGTAGCGGGCCTCCGCCTCCTCGTCACCGGGATGTGCCCGGTAGGAGAGGCGCCCTCCGGCGTCGTCGGAACCGCCGAGGAGATCGGGCAGCGCCGCGAGCACCGCTCGTGCGTCGGCGTCGAGACGCACCCGCACCTCGGCTCCTTTGCGGGTGAAGGGAGTACTCACGCTCGCTCCAGCGTGGCCCACAGCCCATGGTGGTGCAGCCGGTGACAATCGAGTTCGGCCTTCTCCAGCGGACCGCTGCTCACCACCGCCCGCCCCTCATGGTGCACCTGGAGCATCAGCCGGGTGGCCTCCTCCACCGAGTGCCCGAAGAGCTTGCGAAACACCCAGACGACATAGGACATCAGGTTCACCGGGTCGTTCCATACGACCACCTGCCAGGCGCGATCGACCTCGTGGTCCTCGCCGGTATCCGGCAGATGGATGCGATGCGGGGCGACCGTGGTCATCGCCGGTCGGCGGACTCCCGGCCGGAAAGATGAGCCGCGAGTCGCTGGGCGTTGAGCCAATCCTCGAAGTCCGCCCGGGCCACGCGCCATTCCCGCCCCATCTTCACCGCGGGGAGCTCGCCGGTGCGCAGCACCCGGGTCACCACGAATGTCGAAACCCCCATGTAGTCGCAGATGTCGGCGACGGAGAGCCAGTCCTTGGCGAGTTCGACCCGGATGCGCTGCACGACGGAAGGGTACCGGCGGCACCGGGGGTGAGGAAGGGTGGGGGGCCGACCCGTGTGAACTCCTCCTTCAGGTCGGCGAAACACGGGCCGATGACTAGTCACATGGCAGACCCCATCGTTCGCATTCCGCTCATCCGACGGTTCCCCAATGGGGGGCCGCTGGTGGTGGGAGTGGTTCTCGCCACTGGGATCGCCGCCCTCGACTGGGTCACCGGCCCAGGGGTGTCCTTCTCGCTGCTCTATGTGATCGCGGTGATGTCGGTGACCTGGCTGGGAACCCGCCGTCACGGCGCCCTCGTCGCCGGCCTTGCCGCCTCGCAGAGCCTGCTCGCCGCCCATGCCGGAGAAGGCCTGACCTCGTCCGCCCTGTGGAATGGAGCGATGCTGTTCGGAGTCCTCGTCGTCGTCACGATCCTGGTGGGAGCGCTGCGCACCGCCCTGGTCGATCAGCGTCGTCACGCCACCCTCGATCCCCTCACCGGGGCGATGAATCGTCGCGCCTTCTCCCTGATCGCCGAACGGGAGCGCCTACGGGCCGGTCGCGACGGCAGCCCGCTCAGCCTGGCCTACTTCGATCTCGACGACTTCAAGGCCGTCAACGACGTGCTCGGCCACAGCGCCGGGGATGCGGTGCTCACCGCCTTCAGCTCGGCCGTCGACGACTCCGTGCGGGGCACCGACCTGTTCGCCCGCTTCGGCGGCGACGAGTTCGTCCTCCTGCTCCCGGGCACCGATGCTCGCGAGGCGGTCGTCGTCGTGGATCGGGTCCGCCGACTGCTCGCCGAGGTCCTCCATGGCGACCGCACCCCCCTCACCACCTCGGTGGGACTCGCCACGTTCCGGTTCCCCCCGTCCAACGTCGATGGGATGATCGCCGCCGCCGACAACCTCATGTACCAGGCGAAGAACCGCGGCGGCGACACCGTCGTCGGCATGGTCTACGTGGGGCCGTGGACCCGGTGGTCGCGCACCATGGAGCAGAACGAACCGGGGCTCGTGCCGATGGAGCGCCTCCCCGTCAGGGTCTGACGGCAACTCCGTTGCGCGCCGGAACCTTCTCGGGTTCGGGCATCTCCTGAGGCACCGGCACGGGTTCTTCGATCGGGAACTCGTCGGGCACGATGAGGGGCTCGACGATGATCACGCGCTGTTGCTCTCCGATGTCCATGGTCCTGCCTCTCGTTTCATCAAGTACTCGACGAGGTTCGTCCGCAACTCCTGCCCGCAACGACCCAGCTCTCCCCACCGTGCCAGTGCATGGATCGGGTCGTAGAAGGCGACGGCGATCACCGTGGCATCGTCGGTGGCGAGCCAGCGACCGCCAGCGACGACCGCCAGGGCGACCACCCGAGCGTGCAGCGCCCGGTACCCCTCGGCATGCTCGACCACCTTGCCGGTGAGCTCCACGAGGCCGAGCGCACCCTGCCAGGACCCGCCGAGGTTGCGGACGAGGAGATGGGGATGCTTGGCGGCGTAGATGCCGCACGCCGGCACCCCGCAGCGACCATCGCTGTGCGGCACCTCGTCGCGACCTGCACCGCGGCCACACACCGCGGTGAGGTGCGGCTCCTCCCACAACGTGCGGGCCGCGCCGTAGAACCTGCCCTGGCGCAGATGCCAGAACCGGTACCCCCGGATGGCGAACGGCGACCAGGCCTCGGCGTGCTCCTTCCTGAGCTGATCGATTTCATGGCTGCGTGCCAGACGCAGAGCCTTCTGGTACCCGGCAACCTCGGTGACGAGTCGGCGCCGCTCCGCGGCGAGCTCTGCCATCTGCTCGTCGATGATGCGAATACGACCCCGGCGGCTGCGCACCAGGTCATCGAGCCGCTGCGAGCCGACCCCGGCGATTCCGTACCGCATCTGCAGGCGGCGGAGCTCGCCGGCGAGGCGCTCCAACTCGGCGCGGTCGTCGTCGTCCGGTGAGCCCGCCGGGGCCAAAGGAAGCGCCATGCGGCGGAAGGTACGCCATCGAACAGGTGTTTGGCAAGCGGGAGAGCAACGTGGGTTTTCGCGACCCGGGGACCGAACGTGCCTGGGGCGCAGGGCAACGGCTGCGCTTGAATGGCCGGCATGACGGTTCCACGGCCCCAAGGGCATGAAGCGGCCCGCCGGCCATGACCGACCTCACCTCTGTCAGCGTCGTCATTCCGTGCAAGAACGCGGGACCGTGGATCGGGGCCCAACTCGACGCCCTGCTCCACCAGGACTACCCCGGTCCCATCGAGATCATCGTCGCCGACAACGGATCCGACGATGAAAGCCGCGACATCGTGGCGCGGACACCCGGAGTGCGACTCGTCGACGCCTCGGCGCGCCGCGGTCCCAACTTCGCTCGCAACACGGGGGCGATGCAAGCCGGCGGGGATCTCATCCTCACCTGCGATGCCGACGACATCGCTGATCACCACTGGGTGATGGCAATGGCCACGGCTCTCGCCGAGTACGACCTGGTCGTCGGCCGCCTCGACTTTCAGACCCTGAACCCGGAGTCGGGGGCGCACACCGAGGGTCGGATTCGACCCGGCCCCCGCCTCGGATTCCTCCCGGGTTGCGGGGCCGGCAACTTCGGAATCCGCGCCGAGGTGTTCCGGGCCCTCGGAGGCTGGGATGACTCGATGGACTACGGGTTCGAGGACACCGAGTTGTGCTGGCGGGCACAGCTCGCCGGGTATCGACTGGGACGCGCCGATGATGGCGTGATCCAGTACCGACTCCGCACCGACACGGACACCATCGTCAAGAGTGCCTACCGCTCGGCACAGAACCTCCCGGTCCTGGTGCGGCGCTTTCGCGGCCAGGGGATGTCGCTGCGCCCGGTCATCTGGAGGGGACTGCGGTTCGTGGGGTACCTGGTGGTGGCGGCACCGGTGGCACTGTTCCATCGCCGCATCCGCACCGAATGGCTGCGCAAGGCGGCAGTCGGCGCCGGCGTGGTGCGGGGAATGTTCTGCCGACGTCGCAGCTGACGCCGGAACACACGAAGAACGGACCGATGACGTACGATCTCACGGTGTCGCGCACGACCATCGACATCGACGCAGAATTGCTCACTCGCGTGATGCAGCGATACCGCATTGCCACCAAGCGCGACGCAGTCGACTTCGCCTTGCGCAAGGCGCTGGGTGAACCCGTGACCCGAGTCGAGTTGCTCGGGGTGCGCGGCACGGGATGGGTAGGCGACCTCGAGGCGATGCGACGCGACCGCCGATGAGCGCCCCTAGAACCCCTTGCCCGGGGTGGGGTGCTCCGGCGCGTCGCACCGGGTGACGGCCCCGTGGGCGATGGCGGCATTGCCATCCACCATCGGCACCCGCCAGGTCCACTGCTCCCCCGCCCCGACTGGGAAGTGCTCGAGCAGGTCGTGACACCCCCGCATTACTGACCAGCGGTTGCCCGGCGGCACCACGAACACCGTGTAGGAACCCGGCTGCACCGGGAAGGAGGCGTGGCCGGAGGCATCGGTGATGGCAAAGTCCACCGGCCCCACGGCACCCTTGAGGGTGACGAACGCCCCTTCGATCGGTACCACGTCCGAGTCGCCATCGAATCGCGCCACCGCGCCGACCACCTCGATGTGCAGCCCGGCCTCGCCGTCGGCGACGATCGGCACCACGTCGAACGGCATCGTCGTCGTCGTCACCGCAACCGGGCGGGTGCCGTTCATGTCGATGATCGGTGGCACCGGTTCCGGCATAACGAGACCGGCGACGCCGAGCGAGACCTCGAGCGCGGCGAATGCGGCGAGACGCCGGACGTCACGACCTGCCGTGACCGCCACCCTGGCCAGCCAGCGCCATAGTCCGGCGGCAAGGAAGGGTGCCGCCGGGAACACCGGTGCCACCGCCCACGGCTCATCGACTCCGACGACGATGAGCAGGATCGCCACTGCAGCCGCCGGCGTCCACGCCACCGCTTCCCAGAACAGGGTGTTGCGGGTCCGCTCGGGGCGGACGCGCGCCGGCCTCGCCGGACGGAATCGCTCTGCCTTGCGGGGACGGGCGTAGGCGACGCTGATCGAACCGGCCGTGCTCGGTTGGGTGAGCGGCGAGTGGAACCGCAGCCGGGTGCTGCCGAACAGGAACAGCGGGAACACCGGGAACAGGATCACGTGCCACGAGCCGCCGATGCCGCTCCAGGCCACTGCGGCGGCAACTGCGGAACAGGCCACCACGGGAGGGAGGTACGGGCTCAACCGGGTCTTCGACCGCGCCGCGCGCCACGCCACCAGCGTGGTGATCGTCCACAACCAGTTCCACGGTTCGATCGGCATGGCCCCGGGGTCCCGTCTCGCGAGACCCAACGGTAGAGGGTCGTGACCCCGTGTGGAACGAAGCCGACGGTCCGCGCCCGCGAAATCAATCCTCGGCCATACCCCTTGAGGTGCCGCTTCCCGCTTGATAGGTAATCGCCACCGTCACCCGCCGCCCGGGCTGGGCGGCCGCCGTCGCTTGAGGACGGGCATCCGGCGGCCGCCC
>JACRIT010000094.1 GCA_016215655.1 Acidimicrobiia bacterium | reverse complement strand
GCACCATCTTCGTTTGGCCGGGGGGTACGTCGTTGGTGACGCGGAGCGGGTCGATCTCGAATGCGGTGGCGCCAAGGGTGAGCACATCGCCGAGGCTCAGGTCCGTCCAGGTTCGTTGCAGCAGGATCCGCACCAGTTCCGGCAGTGTGGTGATGTCGCGCTCGAGGACGTCTGCGAGGCCGGCGAGGATCACCACCCCCTGGTGGAAGGAGCGAGTGAAGTCCCCACCGTAGATATGGCGGTTGCGGCTGAAGGCGAGGGCGTTCTGTCCCCACAGGAGCTGGATGCCCTTGGACAGATAGGCCTCGGACAACGGTTCCGCCATCCCGAAGGGAACGTCGACCACGACACCCCCGAGGTCGTCCACGAGCCTCATGAATCCGAGAAACCCGGTGATGAAGTACCCCTCGATGGGCAGCCCGGACAGATCTCGGGTGATCTCGAGCAGCTCGTCGGTGTCCGAGGTCGCATTGACATGGGTG
The DNA here is from genome assembly GCA_016215655.1 of Acidimicrobiia bacterium. Classification (GTDB taxonomy): domain Bacteria; phylum Actinomycetota; class Acidimicrobiia; order Spongiisociales; family UBA11373; genus UBA11373. Next base: position 26,765 of record JACRIT010000094.1, on the reverse strand, counting down.
AGCTTGTCGTGTCCGTAGGAGGTGGCCACGTACGTGTCGCGGGGAAACCCCACGATGGAACCGGCGTGGGCTGCGAGGTTCGACGACACCACGTGGATGCTGTCGGCCCGATAGAGGCGCTGACCCTCGCCGGGCCGGGCGTCCGTGCCGACGATGAGGACGTGGCGCACCGGCGGTCCGTACCAGGGATCGAGCCCGAATCGGGCGAGGTGGGCTCCGACGATCTGCCAGCCGTCGCCCTCGTCGGCGAGGAGCACCACGTCGTCGCCGAGGGTGGCGACGCCGACCGAGCCCCCCGTCACTTCGGCCCGGTACCAGGCGGCGGACAGGATCATGTCACCGTCGGCCGCGACGGCCGCCACGTGCGCCAGGAGGCCTTCAGGAGCCACCGGGGTGGGACGGGTGCGATCTCCGATCCATCCGTAGAAGGCGTCTAGCGCCGCCTGGACCTCGTGGTCGGCGGGAAGGCTCACCGTGATGTCGACGCCGGCCGGTTTGGTCGTCGTCACGATCGTCGTCCGGGGAGTGGTGGTGGTCGTCGCGCCCGTCGTGGTCGTGACGCGGGTTGTCGGAGGTGTGGTGGTGGCGGTCTCGGGAACGCTCCCGGAACACCCGATCACCGTCGCGGCGAGAAGCAGGGCAAGGATCGCCCGTGCGGGCGTGCCGGTGACCCCGGGGGCGCGGGTCGCTATTCGTCCTGCCTTTCGGTGGCCGGCGAGCCACCCCGCAGCACAAGGTAGCCGACCACGCCGGCCACGAGGCTTCCGGCGAAGATGCCGGTCTTGGCGAGGTCGGCGGTGGCTGCGTCGGCGAACGACAGTCCCGCCACGAAGAGCGACACCGTGAACCCGATACCGGCGACCATGGCCAAGCCCGTGATCTGGCGCCACGTGATCCCCGCGGGAAGGGACCCCACCCGCAACCGGACCGCCAGCCATGAGAACAGGCCGATGCCGACGGTCTTGCCGGCCAGAAGGCCCACACTCACCCCAAGGGCGACGTCGCTGGTGAGGGCGCTGCCCAGCGCGATCCCGTCGAAGCGGACCCCGGCGTTGGCCAGGGCGAACAGCGGCACGACCACGAACGACGACCACGGGTGAAGGGCGTTCTCCACACGATGCAGCGGCGGCACCGACTCGCGAGCGATGGCGGAGAGCGACAACGACTCGTGGTCGATGCGCTCGTGGTCATGCGACACCGTCATGTCCGCTTCCATCGCCTCGAGGATGCGCCGGCTGCGATCGCGGAAGTCGCGGTCTGAGTACATCGCCCGTGCCGGGGTGAGGAGACCCACCGCCACGCCGGCGAGGGTGGCGTGCACGCCGCTCTCGAGGAGGAGGAACCACATCGCCAGCGCGGCGGGTACATAGAAGATGAGCGATCGGATGCCGGTGCGCGAGGCGATCCAGATGAGGCCGAAGGTGAGCAACGCCGAAGCGAGGTACCAGCCCGCGATGTTCTCCGTGTAGAAGACCGCGATCACGACGATCGCTCCGATGTCGTCGGCGATGGCGAGGGCCAGGAGGAACAGTCTCCCTCCCACCGGGACCCTCGACCCGAGCAGGGCCACGACCCCGAGGGCGAACGCGATGTCGGTCGCCATGGGGATGCCCCAGCCGTCGACCGCAGGCGACCCGGTGGTGAACGCCACGTAGATGAGCGCCGGCACGATCATGCCCCCGATTGCGGCAACGGCGGGCAACGCAGCCACTCGCGGATTGCGCAGGTCTCCGGTGGCGACTTCGCGCTTGATCTCGAGTCCAACGACGAAGAAGAAGAGCGCCATCAATCCGTCGTTCACCACCAGACGCAGCGTCTCGTCGAGGTGGAAGGCCCCGACGCTCATCGTGACCGGTGTCGACCAGAAGCGCTCGTAGGTGTCGCCGAACGGGGCATTGGCCCACAGGAGCGCCGCCGCGGCGGCGGCCAGCAGCACCACACCGCTGGCCGATTCGACCCGGGTGAATCGCAGCAGCGGTCTGACGAAACGCGATGGCAGGCGGCGGTCGGAGTGGAGCCAGGTGACGTGAGTGGGGGCGTCATCGGTCACGGCGAGGAGCGTAGTCGCGGGGGTACCGCGGCCCGAGTGGGCGTTGCGGGCGTCCGTATACTCCGCCGACCGCCCGAGGAGTCGCCGTGCATCCTGCGTCGTGGGCCTGGGTCGCTCTCGTGGTGGCGGCGTGCGGCATCGCCCCTGCCATGCCGCGTCGGCTCGGCCCGGTGCTCGGGATCACCCGTGCCATCGCCGCGGCGTCGTTCGTCGCTCTCGTGCTCGCCGCGGTCGGAGGGTTCGTGGTCGCCGGCTGGTGGCCTGCCGCGGCCGTGGCGGCATGGTCGGGGGCCCTGCTCGTGGTGCTGGCCGCGGCCGGCACCGCGGCACGAACCGCTACCGGCTTCGGCGATCATCTCGGGCCGCTGCTGGTGCGCTTCGCCTCGGTGACGGACACCGCCGTGGCCGCCGGGGCGCTGGCCGCGCTTGCTGCGGCGCACCTGGTCATCGTCGAGTGGGCTGAGGTGGCGCAGCCGGTGTCGACCCTTGCCGCCTTCGGGGCGGGAGTCGCCGTCGCCTTTGCGGTCCTCGTCACCTTCGACGTCGGCAGGGCGGCGGAACTCCCGCGCCGCGGCGCGGTGGGTGCCCTGCTGGCCCCGGTGGCGCTCGCCACGATCGCGTCGACGATCGCGGCCGCATCCGGAGCGGCGGCGGCGTGGTCATCGGTGCCGCTGGCCGTGCTCACGGTGGGGGTGGCGGGGGCCGTGGCTGCGGGCGTGATCCGTCGCGGTGACCCGGCAGCAGTCGTGCGCCGGCGGGGCTACTTCGTGAGCGGGCTCGTCGGTGTGGGGGGCTTCGTGGTGGCATGGATCGAGCGCCCTGCGGATGCCGGACTCGAGTCGGTTGGGGGTGTGGGGGCCGCCGTCGCCGTCGGTGCTGTCCTGGCCATCGCGCTGGCGATGGTGGGGCACCTCTTCACCTCCGATCACTGGAGGCCCGGAAAGCGGATAGCGGCGCGGTCACGGTCGGGAGCCGCCGTGGTGATCACGACCGGCCTGGGGGATGCGGCCCGTGCCGGTGCCATCGTGATCGGGGTGCTCGCCGCCGCCATGTTCCTCGCCCATCACGCCGGCGAGTACGCCGGAGTCGGGGGAGGCTTCGGGATGACGCTGGCCGTGGTCGGTCTGGTGGCGGTGCTCGCGGTTCCGGCGTCGGGGATGCGGTTCGCCGTACTCGGCCGCGGGGTGCCGATTCCCGACGATGCCACCGCTGCCTTGCGGGAGTCGGTGTCAGCCCTCGTCGCCGCGGGGAGCGCGGCCCGATCGGTTGGTGCCGTCGTCGTGACCTCGGCCGGTGCGCTCGCCGCGCTGGCGCTCGTCGTCGCGCTCTGGGAGGTGTCCGCCGTGGCGATCATCGGCGGCGGGATCGGCATGGTCATCGGTGTGGCGGGCGGCATGGCGGCGATCTGGTACGCCGCGGGATGGGCGCTCCACGTCACCCCGCAACCCGGGTCGGCGACCCGAGGATCGACACCGCGCCCGCCCTCGACCTGGGCGGCGATCGGAGCACTCGTCGTTCCCGTGGTGGTGGCGGTGCTCGTGCCGGTCGGCCTGGGACACGTCCGGGCCGCGGCTCTCGGCGGCTACCTCGTGGGGTTGCTCGCGGCGGGTCCCGCCCTCGCCGTGGTGGTGGTCGTCGCCGGCGGGGCCTGGGAGAACGTGCGGCGGCTCATCGAAACCGGAGCCTATGGAGGCATCGGATCGCGGGCGCATCGTGCCGTCGTCGCTGCCGATGCGGTCGGCGAGTCGCTGCGATCGTCGATGGTGACCGCAGTCGTGGCGCTCCTGGTGACGACCGCCGCCGTCGCCCTGGCGTTCGCCGGCAGCTTCTGAGGAAGTCGCCAGTCGCCTCTCCGGCCAGCCATCAGCCATCAGCCTCAGGCCTTGGACCTGAACGAATTGCGAAGTGCGAATTGCGGTTCGGGGCGCGTTGCGTATTGCGTATTGCGCCTCGCGTATCGCGCCTACGCTACGCCGCCGTCACCGGAGTCCCCCGCTGAGCATCGAGATCACGTTCGTTCGCCACGGCGAGACCGACGCCAACGCCGCCGGGGTGTGGCAGGGTCACGGCCACCATCTCCTCTCGACAAAGGGAGAGGAGCAGGCCCGGGCTCTGCGCCGGCGTCTCGCCGGCAAGGAATTCGATGTCGTGCTGGCGTCGGATCTGCCGCGCACCCTGCAGACCGCAGAGCTCGCCGGGCTCGATGCCACCCCCGACCCGGCGTGGCGTGAGATCGACATCGGGCGGTGGCAGGGCCTCACCCGCGACGAAGTCCACGAGCTGTATCCCGAGGAGTCGGCGGCGATGCGCCAGGGCCAACCGGTGCGCATGGGTGGCGGCGAGAGCTGGGATGAGTTCTCCGCACGGGTGGCGATCGCCCTGCGCGACCTGATCGCGCGCACTCCGGCAGGGTCGCGGGTCCTCGTCATCACCCACGGAGGGAGCATCCACTCGGTGGTCGGGTCGGGGCTGCAGTTCTCGGGTCGTGGACGCAGCTGGCCCCTGGAGCGGGTGCGCAACGCCTCGGTCACGGATGTCGTCGTGACGATGGATCGCTTCCACCTGCACAGCTACAACGACGCCCGACATGCCCTGCCGGATCCTCTGGAATCGGACACCGTGTCGCTCGTGCGACACGGTGAGACGGTGGCGAACGTCGAGGGTCGATGGCACGGACTCACCGATGGACCACTCACCGAGCATGGATTCGAGCAGATCGAGCGATTCAGCGAAGGCCCGGTGGAGGCGACCCGCGTATTCGCCTCTCCTCTCGAGCGGGCGCGGCGCACGGCCGAGTCCTTCGCCCGTCGCCGCGGCCTTGTCGTGTGCCTCGAACCGGACCTGGTCGAGATCGACTTCGCGGCGTGGGAGGGACTGACCACCTCCGAGATCGAGTCACGGTTCTCCGCGGAGTGGCATGCGGTGTTCGAGGAGGGCCAGGACCTGCCTCGCGGGGGAAGCGGTGAGACCTTTGCCGGCGCCGGGAGACGCATGGAGCGTCTCGTCTCGTCATTGCGATCCCAACAACCGGGCGAGCAGTTGTCGCTGTTCACCCATGGCGGCGCCATCTGGGCGCTTGCGGCGCGCGTCGTCGGTCTCCAATGGCCGCGGTACCGCTCGCTGGGCCTTCCCACCAACCTCAGCCTCACCCGGGTGCAGTTCGGTCCGGACGGTCCCCGCCTCGTCGACTACAACCTCCCCCTGCGATGAGGGTGCTGCTCGTCACCAACGACTATCCGCCCCGACCGGGCGGAATCCAGCAGTACCTGGCGGGACTCGTGGCATCGCTCGGCGCCGAGGTCCGCGTGCTGGCACCAAAGGACGCTGCGGCCGTCGAGACCGCCGGTGTGGTGCGTGGCCATCGGCGGTTCCTGTGGCCCACGCCGCGCACCCGGCGCTGGGTCTCCGATCACATCACGGAGTTCTCACCGGACGTGGTGCTGTTCGGAGCCCCGCATCCGTTGGCCCATCTCGGTCCGCGTCTTCGCGCCTCGACCGGCGTCGCCTACGGCGTGGTCTGCCACGGTGCCGAGATCGTCCTCCCTGCGGCCATTCCGATCGTGCGGTGGTTGGCGAAGTACCCGCTGCGTCGCGCCGACGTGGTGTTTGCCACCTCCCGATACACCGCCGGCCGGGTCCGTCGTCTCACCAAGCGTTCGCCCGTCGTGATCGGCGCCGGCGTCGATCCCGGGTTCGCTCCCGGTCCCGGTGCACCCGCGGACGCGGTCGTGGGTTGCGTGTCGCGGTTCGTACCACGCAAGGGCCAGCGCCGGGTCTTGCGGGCGGTGGCGGCCCTGCGTGCCGAGGGCCGACGGGTGTCGGTGCTTCTCGTCGGGACGGGTCGCGACGAGAGAGCGCTGCGCCGTCTCGCCCGCCGTCTGGCGGTGCCAACCCGTTTCGAGGTGGCGGTGCCCTTCTCCGAGTTGCCCGGTCTATTTCGCGCGATGACGGTGTTCGCCATGCCGTGCCGTTCGCGCTGGCTCGGCCTCGAGGCCGAGGGCCTCGGCATCGTGTATCTCGAGGCTGCAGCCACCGCCCTGCCGGTGATCGCCGGTGACTCCGGTGGTGCTCCCGAAACCGTCCTGGCGGGTGAGACGGGTTTCGTCGTCGATGGGCACGACACGCTCGTCGAGGCCCTCCGACTGCTGCTCGAAGATCCGGGACGCGCAGCTGCAATGGGTGCTGCCGGGCGCGCCTGGGTGATGCGCGAGTACTCCTGGCGCGCCGTCGCCGAGCGCGTGCATGCCGGGCTGGAGGGGATCGCCGATCACCCCGATGACGGGCAGCGTTCTTGACAATCGGTGGTCGGCAAGCGTAGAACTCGAAGGAGTCGGCATCCTGCCGGCACGTCCCCTCACCCAAGTAGCCAATGAAACTCGTCATCGTCGAGTCACCCGCCAAGGCCCGAACCATTGCCGGCTACCTCGGCTCCGGATACGTCGTGGAGTCATCGATCGGTCACGTCCGCGACCTCCCCCGGAACGCCGCCGACGTCCCGGCCTCGCACAAGAAGGACTCGTGGGCGCGCCTCGGCGTGGACACCGCCAACGGTTTCAAACCGCTGTATGTCGTACCCGCCGACAAGCGCAAGCAGATCGATCACTTGAAGAAGCTGATCAAGGGGGCAGATGAGCTCTTCCTGGCGACCGACGAAGATCGCGAAGGGGAGTCGATCGCCTGGCACCTCACCGAGGTGCTGAAACCGAAGATCCCGGTGAAGCGCATGGTGTTCCATGAGATCACCCGTGAGGCGATCCACCACGCCGTCGAGTCGCCGCGCGAGATCGATCGGCGCCTCGTCGATGCTCAAGAGACGCGGCGCATCCTCGACCGCTTGTTCGGCTACGAGGTGTCACCGGCGTTGTGGAAGCTGGTGCGGCCGAAACTGTCGGCAGGTCGGGTGCAGAGCCCGGCGATCCGCATCGTCGTGGATCGCGAGCGGGAGCGGATTCGGTTTCGCGCAGCCGCCTACTGGGATGTCGCCGGGGAGTTCTCGGTCGCCGCCGGCAGCTTCAGCGCCACACTCGCCGCCCTGGGAGGGGTGCGCATCGCCACGGGGAAGGACTTCGATCGCGACGGGGGAGTATCGCGGGGTGACGTGATCGTGCTGGACCGAGAGGGTGCCGATGGCGTCGTTGCCGATCTGGCGGAGTCGGCCTTTGTGATCCGGTCGGTGGAGCGCAAGCCGTATCGCCGGTCCCCGTACCCGCCCTTCCGGACATCGACGCTGCAGCAGGAGGCAGGGCGCAAGCTGCGGTTCTCCTCACAGCACACGATGCGGGTGGCGCAGAAGCTGTACGAGAACGGCTTCATCACCTACATGCGCACCGACAGCGTTTCCCTGTCGGAGAGCGCCATCACCGCGGCGCGTACCCAGGTGATCGAGTTGTACGGATCCGAGTACGTGCCCGACGAGCCGCGGGTGTACGTGTCGAAGGTGAAGAATGCCCAGGAGGCGCATGAGGCGATCCGGCCCGCCGGCGACGCCTTCCGGACGCCCGACCAGGTGCGCCACGAACTCACCCGCGACGAGGCCTCGCTCTACGAGCTGGTGTGGAAGCGCACCGTCGCCTCGCAGATGTCGGACGCGGTCGGCGAATCGGTGCAGGTGAGACTCGGCGCCGCAGGAGCATCGGGCCGCGACGCCGAGTTCTCCACCTCCGGGAAGGTGATCGCGTTTCCCGGGTTCCTCCGCGCCTACGTGGAGGGCAGCGACGATCCCGACGCCGAACTCGAGGACCAGGAACGGCGGCTGCCGGCGATGGCCGAGGGCGAGACGACGGCGGCCGACAGCCTGGAGGTCGCCGGCCACGAGACGAAGCCTCCCGCCCGCTACACCGAGGCGTCGCTGGTGAAGCGTCTCGAGGATCTTGGCATCGGACGCCCGTCGACCTATGCATCGATCATCCAGACGATCCAGGATCGTGGCTACGTCTGGAAGAAGGGCACCGCGCTCGTGCCCTCCTTCACCGCCTTTGCTGCGGTCCGGCTCCTCGAGGAGCACTTCACCGAGCTCGTGGACTACGGATTCACCGCTCGCATGGAGGAGGACCTCGATGAGATCGCCGACGGCCAACGGGAGATGATTCCGTACCTGCAGGCGTTCTACTTCGGCAACGGACTCCCCGGTCTCGTCGAGACGGTGAAGACGGCATTCGAGAAGGCCGATCCCCGCGAGATCAACACCCTGCCGTTCGCGGGCCTCGAGGGTGTCGTCCTGAGAAGTGGGCGTTTCGGGCCGTACCTGGAGCGGGGGGAGGAGCGCGTCGGAGTACCCGAGGACATTCCCCCGGACGAGTTGACTCCGGAGCGTGCCGCCGACTTGCTCGACGCGCCGTCGCGAGATCGGGCGTTGGGCGTCGATCCCGTGTCGGGTCTGCCGGTGCTGGTGCGGTCCGGCCGCTTCGGGCCGTACGTGCAACTGGGTGATGGTGACGGGGGCAAGCCACGCACCGCGTCGTTGTTCAAATCCATGAGTGTCGAGACCCTGACCCTCGACGAGGCGTTGCGTCTGCTGGCCCTGCCGCGCGTGGTGGGCCACGATCCCGAGACGGGCGAGGAGATCACCGCCTCCAACGGGCGGTACGGACCGTATGTGAAGCGAGGGGGCGAGACCAGGAGTCTCCAGGCCGAGGAGGAGTTGTTCACCCTTTCGCTCCAGCAGGCGGTGGAGATCCTGTCCCAACCGAAGACTCGCCGGGGCCAGACCGTGCGCGGCCCCCTGAGGGACCTCGGTGTCGATCCGGCGACCGGCTGGCACGTGGTGGTGCGCGACGGCAAGTTCGGCCCCTACGTCACCGATGGCGGGGTCAATGCCTCATTGCGGCGCGAGGACTCCGTGGAGCGCATCGACATCGATCGTGCCTCTGCCCTGCTTGCCGAGCGCCGCGAGAAACTGGAAGGTGAAGGGAAGGTGGCGAAGCCGGGGAAGGCCTGAGCAGTCACCAGTTGCGAGTTACCGGTTGCCAGTCATCGGTCATCACCATCAGTCATCAGCCGTCCGCCAGACATCCTCGATCTGTCCGGAACCCGGCGCCCGGTATCCGCATTGGGTCTCGTGAACCCGGAATCAGGCATCTGGTGTCTGGCATCTGGCCTCGCGCATTGCGCATTGCGGATTGCGCATTGCGTGTTGCGCAAGGGCTGAATTGCGGTCGCCCGAACGTCGCGCGCGGTAACCCTGACGCGCGCCTCTGATAGCCTCGCCTGGTGACGGAAGCCCCACGACGGTCCGCTTGGGCCCTGATGAGGTCGGGGCCGTACTCCCGTTTGTGGAAGGCGGGATTCGTCAGCAGCACTGGTGACTGGGTGGCGATGCTCGCCACCCTCTCCCTCGCCGACGAGCTCGCCGGAGGCGGCGGCATGGTGCTGGCGCTCACCTCGCGCATCGTGCCCGGTCTCTTCTTCGCTGCTGTCGGCGGGATCGTGGCCGATCGGCTCAATCGCAAGCACGCCATGATCATCGCCGAGGTGGGCCGGGCCATCCTCGTGCTATCGCTCGCCTTCACCAACTCGATCCGGGAGTTGATCCTGGTGAACCTTGCGCTCGAAGCCCTCACCCTGGTGTTCCAGCCGGCAAAGGAGGCAACCGTCCCGACGCTCGTGTCCAAGAGCGAGCTCGTCCAGGCCAACAGCCTCTCGTTGAGCGCCGCCTACGGCACCTTCCCGCTCGGGGCGGCGATCTTCACGGGACTCGCTTCGTTGGGTGACAACATCACGCTCGGGGGGCTGCTCCCGGGCACGCAGGAGGGCCTCGCCTTCCTCGTCGATGCCGCCACCTACCTGGTCTCTGCGCTCCTGATCAGCACCCTTCCGGCGATGGCCCGGCGCCGGCGGCCTCCGGGAACGCGGCGATGGAGTCCGATGGCCGTCGTCAACGATCTGAAGGAAGGTGCCGTGTTCGTCGCGTCGAGCCGCCGGGTGCGCCCCGTGGTGCTGGCGATGACCTCCGCGTTGGCAGGCGGCGGGATCATCGTGGTGATGGGGAAGCCCTTCGCCACCGATGTGCTCGAGTCCGGAGCAGCAGGCTTCCCCGCACTGCTCACCGCCTTTGGATTGGGGGCCGGGTCGGGGATCGTTCTGGTGACGATCTTCGGCCCCCGATTCAGGTACAAGGACGTCCTGTTCGGTATGGCCCTGCTTCTCACCGGAGTGGCATTGAGCGCCGCGGCCTTTGTCAACACGATCATCGGGGCGGTCGGCTGGGTCGCGGTCATGGGGGTGGGCGCCGGCGCCGCCTACGTGCTGGGGTTCGCCCACCTGCATGAGCAAGCGGACGACGCGGTGCGCGGGCGGACCTTCGCCGCGCTGTTCTCCCTGCTGCGCATCGGACTGCTCACCTCGATGATGTTGGCGTTGCCGCTCGCCGGCTTCTTCGACGGCATGCTCCCCGGCCTGCTCGGCGACGGCACCCGCGATGTGCTGCTCCTCGGGGGCCTCACCATGCTGATCAGCGGGTCGCTGACGCTGTGGAGCGTGCGTCGCAGCCTCATCGCGTTGAGTCATGCCAATCGGCCGGAGATGGAGGCCGCCACCGAAGCCTTCCGCAAGTACCGCAAGACCGTGACCGGGTTGGGAGAGACCGCCGAGGTCGAGCGGATCGACGGCGGCACCACGACGTGATCCGATACCTCGCGGTCGAGGGCATCGACGGATCGGGGAAGTCGACGGTCACCGGGGCTCTAGTCGAGGCGCTACGTGCTCGCGGGCGTTCGGTGGTCGCCGTCCGTGAGCCGGGAGGCACCCCCGCCGGTGAGGCGATCCGGTCGATCGTTCTCGGCCGCGGGTTCGATCTCGACGACTGGGCGGAGGCGCTCCTCTTCGCCGCGGCGCGCGCCCAGCTCGCCGCCGACGTCGTGGCACCCGCCCTGGAGCGTGGCGATCTGGTCGTCACCGATCGCAGCTACTTCTCCTCGCTGGCGTACCAGGGCGCAGGGCGCGGCCTCGGAGTCGAGATCGTGCGGGTCGTGAATGAAGCAGGGCTGCGCGGGATCGTCCCCGACCTCATCGTGCTGCTGCGTATCGACGCGGAGAAGGGCCTTGCCCGGGAGGACGAACGCGATCGAATCTCGGTGGCGGGTATCGACCTGCAACGGCGAGTAGCCGAGGCCTATGACCACCTTGCGGCCGCAGAGCCGGGGCGCTTTGTCGTCATCGACGCGGCACGTCCCGTGTCCGAGATCGTGGCCGAGATCATGAAGCTGTTGGAGGTCCGATGACCAGCCCGTTCGAGGGTGTCATCGGACACCACCATGTGCTCGAACTCCTCACTGGCGAGGGGTCGAATCCGGCGCACGCCTATCTCTTCGTGGGACCGGGCAGCGTCGGCAAGGCGGCGGTGGCGCGGCGGTTCGCGGCACTCCTGCTGTGCGGCGATGATGGCGGCTGTCGGCGCCGAGTGCTGGCGGACCTCCATCCCGACCTCATCGTGGTCGAACCAGATGGCCGCACCGCCCTCGGGGTGGAGCGTGCGCGCGAGACCGTGGCTCGCGCCGTGCTGTTCCCGGTGGAGGCGAACCACAAGGTGTTTCTCTTCGAGGAAGCCGGGGCCATGAACGACGAAGCGGCCAACGCGCTGCTCAAGACCCTCGAGGAGCCCACCGCCTCGACGATCTTCATCCTCATCGCCGAGTCCGAGGACGATCTGCCGGCGACAGTCGCCAGCCGGTCGCGCACCGTGCTGTTCGGGCGGGTGTCGGAGGAAGAGATCGTGGAGGCCCTGGTGGCGAGGGGGGTCTCCGAGGATCAGGCGGGCCGGGTCGCCGTCGCCGCCGGGGGCCGCCCCGGTCTCGCGCTGCTTCTGGCCACCCGTCCCGAGGTGGCCGCCTTCCGCTCCGCCTGGTTGTCGGTGCCTGCCCGGCTGACCTCGCATCCCGGTGACGCCATCCGGCTCGCCGAGGCGATGGTGGGAGCCGCCGAGCCGTTGCTCGAGGAACTCGGCGAGCGTCAGGAGCGCGAGCTCGGCGTCGCCGAGGATGAAGGCCGCGATGTCAGGGTGATCAAGGATCGCCACGAGCGGGAGCGTCGGCGCGCGGCGTCGGCACTCCATCTCTCCGGCCTCGAGATCCTGGCATCGTGGTATCGCGATGCCGCGGTGGCCTCGTTCGGCGGGCCGGTTCGAAACCGTGACGTGCCCGGTCCCGAACTCGCCGGTATCGGCGCTCGCGACGCCGTGGCGCGAGCCCGGCGGGTGATGCTCACCGCCGACTCGCTTGACGTGAACCAGCGACCCGAGCTCGCCTTCAGCGCGCTCTTTGCCGACCTTGGCGCATCGGCCTGAACCCGGCTTCCCCCGCGGCGGCAGGACCGCCTGGAGGCTCGCCGCACCGGTCGCACGCGGCCTGGGGCGATGGTGGGTCGACTTCGAGCGGCGTGGGCATGCCGTCCCTGCCGGCCCCGTGGTGGTGGCGGCCAATCACTTCTCCAACATCGATCCCGTGGTCGTCGGCATGACGGTGAGCCGGCCGATCCGGTTTCTCGCCGTCGACGAGTTGTTCGGGAACTCCTCGTCCTTCGACGCGCTCACCCACTGGCTCGGAGCGATTCCGCTCTCGCGCACCCGGGCACCGCTCGGCGCGTTGCGCCTCGCCCTCGCCGAGCTCGCCGCCGGCGGGTCGGTGGGGGTGTTTCCCGAAGGCGTTCGGGTATGGACCTGGGGTGAGACCGCGCCGCGACGCGGTGCGGCCTGGCTCGCCCGTCGTGCCGGGGTGCCCCTCGTTCCGGTGATGGTGGCCGGCACCGACCAGGTGATGGGCCGGGGCGGCCGCCGCATCGCCAGGGCGAGGGTCACCACGGTGGTGTGCGAACCGATCCTCCCTGCGGAGTACACCCGCCACGCCGACCCGGTTGGCGCCATGACCGACGAGTGGCGGCGGCGAGTGGGAGATGCCCTGGTGGAGGTGTATCACGACTGGGAGTCGGCTCCCCGCTTCCCGCTTCCCGCTTCCCGCAAGAGGTCGAAGCGATAGCCGGACAGCCGCCCAGTGCGGGTTCTGGCGGGTAGCGGGCCGCGGGCAGCGGGGAGCGATACCCCTACGCTGCCGCTCATGACCATCCTCGTCGCCGGGTCCTCCGGCCTGATCGGGACCGCGTTGGTCGGCTCGCTGCGCGCCGAAGGCATCGAGGTGCGGCGCCTGGTTCGGGCTCCCGATGCGGATGGGGGAGTGGTCTGGGACCCGGTGGCCGGGTTCCTCCCGACTCACGCCTTCGACGGCGTCACCGCCGTCGTGAATCTCGGAGGTCGCAGCATCGGAGAGCGGCGAGTGTCTGCCGCCGAGAAGCGGCGGCTCGTCGAGAGCCGCATCATCCCGACCCGCTTGCTCGCCGAGGCCATCGCCCGATTGCCCGCGCCGCCGGCGCTGCTCACCGCGTCGGCGATCGGGATCTACGGCGACCGGGGTGACGAGATCGTCGACGAGTCCGCCCCGCCGGGGAGCGGCTTCCTGGCGGACCTTGCCGCGGCATGGGAAGGGGCGGCGGCTGACGCGGTGGCCGCGGGAGGGCGAGTCGTGATGCTGCGCACGGGCATCGTGCTCGCCACCGCCGGAGGAGCGCTCGGCCAGCTGCTGGCGCCCCTCGGCCCTCGCTGGTTCAGTCCCTATCGGTGGGGGTTGGCGGGGGTGGTGGGGAGGGGGAGGCAGTACTGGTCCTGGATCTCCCTCGACGATGAAGTCCGCGCCATTCGTCATCTCCTGGGATCGGCGCTCGCCGGCCCGGTGAATCTCGTGGCTCCAGAGGCCGTGACCCACCGTGTCTTCATCAAGGCCCTTGGCCGGGCGATGCATCGCCCCACCGTGGTGCCGATCCCCGAGTTCGTCGTCCGGATCCTGCTCGGCGGCGAGCTCGCCGAGGCGCTCGTGCTCGAGGCCCAGCGTGTGGCGCCCGCTCGTCTCACCGCCGACGGCTTCACATGGAAGGACACCGACCTGGAGCAGGCGCTGGTGACGGCTCTCTCCCGGCGCTGATGGGCGCAGTGATGTGGCAACATTGCACCCTTCTCCAGGGGAGGCTGGTGTGACGGCTGATCGGACTCGGGTGCTCGCCCTCATCGACCGACTCCTCGCCGAACACGATCCCGCGGGCGATGAGAAGGAGTTCCTGGCGGCGCGATTCGATCTCGGTCTCGCCTGGGTGTGGTTTCCGGAGGGCCTCGGTGGGCTGCACGCCGAGCGCTCGCTGCAGACGATCGTCGAGCAGAGGCTTGCCGCCGCCGACGCCCCCAATCCGGCGCGGACCAATGCCCTCGGCGTCGGCATGGGCGCACACGTGCTTCTGGCCCATGCCACCGTGGAACAGCAACACCGGTGGCTGCGCCCGATGTTCATCGGTGAGGAGATCTGGTGCCAGCTGTTCTCCGAGCCGGGCGCCGGTTCCGACATGGCCGCTCTCGCCGCCCGGGCGATCCGTGATGGCGACGAGTGGGTGGTGAACGGCCAGAAGGTCTGGACCACCCTTGCCCACGTCGCCCGGTGGGGCATGATCGTGTGTCGCACCGATCCCGACGTCCCCAAACACCAGGGGATGACCTACTTCATCGTCGACATGACCGCGCCGGGCGTCGAGGTGCGCCCGCTGCGGCAGATCACCGGCGAGGCCGAGTTCAATGAGGTCTACTTCACCGATACCCGCATTCCGGATGGCGATCGCATCGGTGACGTCGGCGACGGCTGGCGGATCGCACTCACCACGCTCATGAACGAGCGCGTCGCCATCGGCGGAGCCGTGGCTCCCCGGGGCTCGGGTCCGATCGCCGATGCGGTTCGCACGTGGCAGGAATACGGCCATGACGATCCTGCGGCTCGGGACCGGTTGATGCAGCTGTGGATCGAGTCGGAGGCGGCGCGACTCACCAACCTCCGCGCCGCTCAGATGCGCACCCGCGGGACGCCCGGACCGGAGGGCTCGACGTCGAAACTGGTGTATGCGGATGTGAACAAGCGGATCTACGAGTACGTGGTCGAGTTGATGGGGCCGGACGGCATGCTCTACGACACCTACGAGGAGATCCGTCCGGACGAGTTCACCGTGCATCCCCGGACCAAGGCGTTTCTCCGCGCCCGGGCCAACTCGATCGAAGGCGGCACCTCGGAGATCATGAAGAACATCCTCGGTGAGCGCGTCCTCGGCCTCGCCGGTGAGCCCAGGGTGGACAAGGATCTGCCCTGGTCGCGCGTGCCGCGGTAGGTGGGCGTCCCGGTCTGAGGGAATCGGGCCACCTCTTCCGCAATTCGCAATTCGCAATTGGCAAGACTCGGCCACCGCTCGTGCTGTTGGCCGTGGTCTGTGAGCTTCCAGCTGCACAGTCGAAATCCCAAACCCTCTGCACCACCTCCACCACAATGTCCTCATGCCGCTCTTTCAGGAAGGGCCGTCACGACGGGCGTGGCGGCGTGACGTCGCCAACCACATCGTGGAGCGCCTCGATGCCGAGGGGGAGCTGTGCTTTGTCGGGTCGCGTCCCGAGGATCGACGCGAGATGCTGAAGATCGCGGCGCTGCTTCCCGACGATGTGATCGCCGAGCTCTACGAGGACCTGGCATATCCGGGTATGACCTTCATGGAGGTACGCCTCGTCGAGGAGAGATCGCGTGGCCGGTCGCCGCTGCGGATGACCTATGACGATGGCCGCGAGGAGGCCGTGTAGCCCCCGGTACGCGCCGCCGTCTCACACCAGGGGGTGGGCCACCTCGTCGAGATCGTCATCGAAGACCGAGTTGGACCGAGCGCGCTCCCGCAGGATGGCGGCGAGGTACTGGAGGTCACCCCAGTACTCACCAACCACCTCGTGGTCCGAATCAGCGATCGGAGGTGCCACCGGGGCGGGGAGGGATGGCGCGATGAGCCCATCGAGAGGATCGGCCGGCCCTTGCGGAACTGCCGGTGGCGGCGGTGCCTCGGCGACCGGGGCGGGATCGGCGTCGCCGTCACCCATCTCGAGGCGGCGTCGCCGGCGTCGCTCGGGGCTGTCGGTGCCGAGCACGACGAGGAGGGCGGCGAGCACCCCGGTCACCGCAGCGATACCGGGAACGGTGCGCATCAGCGAGAACAAGCGGCCCACCATCGGAATCCGCCATGTGGCCGAGCCGAGGATGTCCGCGGGTGCCGGACGCCACTCGTCGGGGTCGGGATTGTTGTCGCCCTGGGTGACGAACCCCGTGGTGCCGTCTCCGCCGATGATGCGATGGATCACCACCGTGCCGGCACCGATGGCCCCCTCGGGGACCCGGAAGGCGATGATGTCGCCGACCCGGTAGGAGCCGCGGCGATGGGCGATGATGATGTCGCCATACAAGTAGGTGGGCTCCATGCTCTGGCCGCGCACGGTGAGGACCGAGGCGGAGCCGCCCATCCACGTGGGGCGCAACGCCACGACCCAGAGGCCGACGATCGCGGCGAAGAGCGCGATGGAGGCGACCCGACGCCAGAGCGCGGAGCGTCGGGCGGGGCGGTGTCGTTGCTGCTTCACCTCGGGCTCGGCCAGCGGAGGGGGCGGCTCGCCCGGCGGCGATGGTGCGACGAACTCGAGCTGCGCCGTCCGGTGGCGTCGTGGCGGTGTCTCGAGGAGCGGGGTGTCGATGGGTGCGTCCGTGCTCACCGCAGCCACGGCCACCGGGACGGGTGCATCAGCCTCGGGGGGAGCCGGGCGTGCCTCTGCCTCGAACCAGTTCGTGGAGGCGACCTTGCGGATCATGGCCGGTAGGTAATCACGAGGCGTGGCGCCCGGGCGGCATTGTTCGCCTCGGAGGCGCTGAAGCGGTTGAGCCGGGTGGTGCCCGAGACTTCGGAGTCGTCGCGCAGCATCCACCCGTGGTTGGTGGCGGCACCCGAGACCCATGAGGCCACATCCGCGGTGACGCTCCATGAGACGTATTGGTTGGTCGCGGTGTAGGTGCAGGGCGCGGCACCGATCGTCGTGAAGGCGGTGCGTTGCGCCGCCGGCGGATTGTCCACGGCGGTGCCGAAGGGCTGGTTGTTCCACGTGACCGTCGTCTCCGCCCACGTGGTGGCCACCCGGAACACGTCGATGGTGCGACATGCCGTGGCGATCGAGGTGACGAAGAGGTCGAGCTGGGCATCGGTCACGGTCGCCGTCGACGCCACCGCCGGGCTGCACAGGGTGAGGTCGAAGCGGATGTGGACGCGGCGGTTCTGACCGGTGCGCGCCTGCACATCCATGGATGTGGTGGTTCCGGAGTTGGCATTCGGTGAACCCTGGTTCACGAAGGCGTCGGCTACCGCGGTGGAGGCCGCCGACACCCCGGAGAGCACGCAGGTCCGGTAGGTGTCCAGCGTCGAGGAGGCCACGCTGACCCCGGATGCCAGGGCCGGGACGACAGCAGCGGCCGTGATGCCGATGAGCGCCAGGGTGAGACGGCGGATCACTTCGAGACCGTCAGGTCGATCCGCATCGACTCCACGACTCCCACCGCGGCCGCCAGCGTCACCGTGAGGGTGCCGCCACCGGATGGAATGACCGTGCTGCCGCTGCTCGAGGTGCCCCCGGTGACGGTTGCCCGCACGATGAGGTCCTCGCACTCCGAGGCGATCCCTGAGACGGTGACGCTCACCACGGTGGTGCCGGAGAGGTTGGGCCGGGTGGCGAGGCCGTCGGAATCGCAGCGGGTGACCGCGGCTGCCCCGGCGCCGAGGCTGCGGCTCGTCGAACCGAGCGTGGCGGCGAGGGCGGGAGACGCGAGTGCAGCCGTCATCGCGATCGCGATGACGGCTGCACCTGAAGCGAGTCCTCGCTTCACCGCGGGTCCTTATCCGCTGATGACGACGTGCACCCCGAGGATGTCCGCCGCCTTGATGTTCGACGCCGAGAAGTCGGCGGTGAAGCTCGTGCCCGAGGCCGGGGTGGTGCCGGTGATCTCGGCCAGCGAGGTGTCCCCGGTGCCTGTCAGCGTGATCTTGTAGGCCTTGGAGGCACAGTTGGTCGCCGACACCGTGTCGAGCCCGTTGACCGTGACGATGCCGACCTTGTAGCCGGGCAGCGCCGCGGCGTAGGAGGTGGCGTACTGGGCGGTCAGGGTGCCGCTCTGGCAGGCGGCCACGGCGCTGTTGCCGGCACCGAGGGTGCCCGAGCTCACGGTCAGGCTGGCCGCTGCGGCGTAGACCCCGGCGGACACGGTGGCGCCGACGAGCAGCGCCACGATCATCTTTCTCATCACCATCTCCCACTGATCGACCGACGATTACGCCCGAGATATCGGTGGACCCGTCGGACGGTTGAATCGGAGGATTTTCCAGGGGAGTCATTGATTCCCCCTGCTGTGACTAGTCAATGCCGGCGCGGATCGGCCGGGGGGAGGTTCCAGGTAGCATGGCTCGCCCCATGCCGGAGTAGCTCAGGGGTAGAGCAGCTCACTCGTAATGAGCAGGTCCGGGGTTCAAATCCCCGCTCCGGCTCCATCCCCCGAGGGGAGGCCGATGGCCGACCAGGCCGCCTTCACAGACGATGTCATGGAGTACGCCCCGCAGCTGTACGCCGCGGCCCTGCGGATGACCCGCAACCCGGCCGATGCCGAGGACGTACTCCAGGAGACGCTGCTCAAGGCCTATCGCGGGTATCACAGCTACGCCGAGGGAACCAACCTCAAGGCGTGGCTGTACCGGATCCTCACCAACACCTTCATCAACAAGTACCGCCAGCAGTCCCGGCGCCCCCATGAGGTGGAATTGGGGGAACTGGAGGACTTCTACCTGTTCCGTCGTCTCGGCGACGACGGTGCCTCCGGGGCGACGCGCAGCGCCGAGGAGGAGGCGCTCGACCGATTCGTCGACGACGACATCAAGGCGGCCGTGGAGTCCCTGCCAGAGAACTTCCGCATCCCGGTTCTCCTCGCCGACGTGGAGGGTTTCTCCTACAAGGAGATCGCCAAGATCATGGATGTTCCCATTGGAACCGTCATGTCGCGCCTGCACAGAGGAAGAAAGGCCCTCCAGCA
The DNA here is from genome assembly GCA_016215655.1 of Acidimicrobiia bacterium. Classification (GTDB taxonomy): domain Bacteria; phylum Actinomycetota; class Acidimicrobiia; order Spongiisociales; family UBA11373; genus UBA11373. The sequence goes on along the minus strand of JACRIT010000094.1, from coordinate 7,769 downwards.
GGCGTTGTGGCAATTTGCGCAGGATCGAGAGGCCGCCGGCCAATGAAATGTGACGAAACCCGCCATTACCTCTATGTTTATCTCGACGGCGAGGCCACAATCCTGCGTCGTTGGAGGATACGGCGGCACTTCCGCCAGTGTCCCCATTGTGAAGACGGGTTCGTGTTCGAGGAGCGCCTGAAGCTGCGCGTCCGGGAGGGGTGTCGCGAAGAGATGCCCCGGGAACTGGTCGAACGGCTTCGAACGTTGCTCCAGGGACACGCCGACGACGGGATGTAAACGATGTCTGAGATCTTGAAGGGCAACAAGCCGCAGGGACGGACCCGGGCGCCGAAGCAACTCGACGGCAATCGCAAGTGCGAGCACGATCGTTGCGAGACGCTGCTGTCGCGCTACAACAAGCGCACCTACTGCTATGCCCACACTCCGACGCGGTTCCCCCGCTTGCGCGGCCGGGTGGTTCCCGAGTCCGAGGGCGCCTGACCTCAACCCACTTCGAGCCCGCCCGAGTGCGGCGTGTGGCTGCGGTATCCTGTGCTGCCATGAATCGCCTGCGCCTGTTCCTCGCTCTGGTCGCTGTGGCCCTCATGCTCGGGGTGGGACCGTCCAGCGCCCAGGAGGCGCCGTCCGGTGGTGACACGCCGGCCGTCGTGGTCGATGAGGGCGCACCGGTCCCCATCGAGGATGCGTGGACGTTCCGCTATCTCGTCCCCACGGTGCTTGCCCTCAGCGGCCTGATCGTGGTGGCCACGGTGGTCGGCTACGGCGTTCGGGTTCGGGGTCGCTACCGCGTCGTGCGGTGAGCTCCATCCACTGGCCCCTCGCCGCCCGGGTTGCTGGCGGCATGGCCGGAACCCATCCGCTCGAGGGCACCTATCACTTCGCCGCTCTGACGCGACGTGCCCCCGAGCACGTCGATCGTGCCGCCGGGCTGGTGGCGGCGGAGACCGGACTGCCCTGGGTCGGTTCGCCCGAGGTGCGTGTGGTCACCCGGGTGCAATGGGCCGAGGCGAACATCTCGGCCTTCGGCCGGCTGCTCGCCCCCGCAGAGAAGAAGCTCGCGGCGCGGTCGGCGGGTGGTCTCGGTGGGAAGATCGGATCTCGCCTCCTCGCCGCCGAGGTGGGGGCGCTCGTCGGGGTGCTCGCCAAGCGGGTCCTGGGGCAATACGAGCTCGTGCTCCCGGCCGGGGACGACACCACGGGTGACGCCATTCTCTTCGCCGGAGCGAACGTCCTGCAGATGGAACGCCAGCACGAGTTTCGCCCCGACGAGTTCCGATTCTGGGTGGCCCTCCACGAGTGCACCCACCGGCTGCAGTTCACCGGGGTGCCGTGGATGCGGGCCCATTTCAGCTCGCTCGTCGACCAGCTCGTGGTCGCGGCCGAGCCCGAGCCGGGGAAGATCCAGCGCCTCGGTGAGGAGATGCGTGAGGCCTCGCGGGAGGGCCGACCACTCGTCGACGAGTCCGGGCTCATGGGGCTCCTCGCCACGCCGGACCAGCGGCGTCTCATCGAACGGGTGCAGGCGCTCATGGCGCTGCTCGAGGGGCACGGCCACGTGATCATGGATCGGATCGGAGCCCGGGAACTCGTCACCCAGGACCGCATGTCCCGAGTGCTGAAGCTGCGGCGCCAGGACCCTCGCGCCCGAGCCTTCTTCCGGATCACCGGCTTGGAGATGAAGATGAAGCAGTACGAACTCGGTCAGCGGTTCATCCTCGGAGTGGAGCGAAGGGCCGGATTCGGTGCTCTCGATGTCGCCTGGTCGGGCCCGGAGGCTCTGCCCAGCCTCGAGGAGATCTCCCATCCCGAGCAATGGCTGGCCAGGGTGGGGTGAGCACCACCGAGCTGCGCCGCCGGGTTCGCTCCCGGGTGCCGCCCGGGACGGTCACCATCGCCCTCAGCGGCGGCGCCGACAGTGCCGTCGTGGCATGGGCGCTGTGCGACCTGCCCGGTGTCGACGCAGTCACGGTCGACCACGGACTGCCCGGCTCACCGGCCCTCGTGAGTGCGGCCACCACCATCGCCGCCAACCTCGGCATTCCGCACCGGGTGGTCGAGGTGCACCCCCGGTCGGCCTCCGAGGGCGACCTGCGTGTCGCCCGTCTTGCTGCGCTCGAAGCCGCCACCGAGGGCTGGATCGTCACCGGCCACACCGCCGACGATCAGGCCGAAACCGTTTTCGGGAACCTCATGCGCGGAGCAGGGCCCGAGGGGCTGGCCGGGATCCCGTGGCGCCGGAATCGGTATGTTCGACCCCTCCTCGACGTCTCACGTGCCGAGACCCGTCGCCTCGCAGCCGCGGTGGGACTGCCCTTCGTCGACGACCCGCAGAACGACGATCCCACGGTGAGGCGCAACCGCATCCGGAGCGAGACCCTTCCCTCGCTCGCCGCCACCTACAACCCGGCCCTGCGCGAAGCATTGCTGCGGACCGCCGCCTCCGCCGCGGCCGATCATGAGCTCATCGAAGCTCGGGCGGCTGCCGTGCCGCTGGTGCGCGATGAGGAGGCGGTGCTGGTCCCGGCTGCAGCTCTGACCGTGCTGCCTCACGCGGTCGCCGCCCGGGTGGCCCGTCGGGCGCTGCGTATGCTCCTCGGACCTCCTGGAGGCGATGGCGCCGCCGTGGGTGCCATGATCGCCGCGACCGCGGGCACCCGGGTTGCGACGGTGATCGGCGGCATCGACGTCCACCGTGAGGGACCGTGGCTCGTGCTCGTGTCCGGCGCTCCGCCGTCGCCCCAGCCGGTGGAACTCGTCCCGCCGGCCACGGTGCGGGTCGGGCCATGGACGATCACCGCCGGGTCGGGTGGTGTCGCCGTGCCCGTCGGGGGAGTCGTGCAGGTGCGGGCGGCCCGGCCCGGGGACCGCATCGCCATCGGGGTGGGGACCAAGCGGGTCACCGAGGCGCTACGGGAGGCTGGGGTGCCGCCCCGGCTCCGGGCGCGTTGGCCCGTCATCGACGAGCGTGGAAGAATCGCTTGGGTGGTCGGGGTGCGGGTGGCGCCGACGCCCGCCGGCGGCAGCGTGGTGCCGATGTCCGCGATGAAGGAGCGGTGGTGAAGGTCGGATCGGTCCTGGTGAGCAGAGAGGAGATCTCGGCGCGCCTCGCCGAACTCGGCGAGCAGATCACTGTGGACTATGCCGGCAAGGATCTGCTGCTCGTGGCCGTCCTCAAGGGTGCCTTCATGGTCATGGCCGACCTCGCCCGCGAGATCAAGCTCGCCGTCGACATCGACTTCATGGCGGTGTCGTCCTACGGCCATGCCACCCAGACCTCGGGGGTGGTGCGCATCCTCAAGGACCTCGATTCCGAGATCGCGGGGCGTCACATCCTCATCGTCGAGGACATCATCGACTCCGGCCTCACCCTCGATTACATCCGGCGCAACCTCGAAGTGCGCCAGCCGGCGTCCCTGGAGATCGCCACCCTGCTCCTCAAGAAGGGCATCCAAAGGGTGCCCATCCACGTCAAGTACGTCGGCTTCGAGATCCCTCCCGACTTCGTCATCGGCTACGGCCTCGATCTCTACGGCAAGATGCGAAATCTGCCGCACGTGGCCGTGATGGTGGAGGACTGAGCGGCGGCCGGAGGCCGCCGCCCAGAGCCAGCAGCAGGCAGCAGACAGCAGGCAGCTGGCCCCTCCGCCTCCCGCCTTGCGCCTCCCGCCGGACAGGAGTCGCGCTTCTGGCGGGAAGCGGGAAGCAGGAAGCGACTCCTCAGCCGATAAGCCCCCGCGGCCGATACGATGAGGTCCCCATCTGCCTTTCCGGAGGAATCGCCCTGTGAGTCGCACGGTTCGGACCGTTCTGGTCTATCTCCTCGTGGTCACGGTGGCGATCATGCTCGTCAACGCCTTCGTCAGTTCGGCCACGGCACCTGCCGACTTCACCCTCGACGAGTTCAGCGATCGCGTCGCCGCCGGCGATGTCGCCTCGGTGGTGATCAAGCAGAAGTCGAATGTCGTGGAGGGCGTGCTCACCGAGGCCGCGGGAGGCACGAAGTTCCGCACCACCTTCCCCGATGGGTACGAGGGTGACCTCACGACGGTGCTGCTCGACAGCGGAGTCAGCATCGAGACGCGCTCGGAGAACCCGAGCCTGTTCGAGTGGTTCCTGGGGACGATCCTCCCCTACATCCTCATCTTCGGGGTGTTCATCTTCATCCTCATGCAGCTGCAGGGTGGCGGCAATCGGGTCATGGCCTTCGGCAAGGCCAAGGCGAAGCAGGTGAGCCGCGACATGCCCAAGGTCACCTTCAAGGATGTCGCCGGTGCCGACGAGGCCGTGGAGGAGTTGCGCGAGATCAAGGACTTCCTCGCCAAGCCGCAGAAGTTCCGGGCGATGGGGGCAAAGATCCCCAAGGGCGTCCTGCTCTATGGCCCGCCCGGCACCGGCAAGACGCTGCTCGCCAGGGCGGTGGCCGGCGAGGCAGGGGTGCCCTTCTTCTCCATCTCCGGCTCGGACTTCGTCGAGATGTTCGTCGGGGTCGGCGCCAGCCGGGTGCGCGACCTGTTCGAACAAGCCTAGGCTCAGGCGCCGGCGATCATCTTCGTGGACGAGATCGACGCCGTCGGTCGCCATCGCGGAGCCGGCCTCGGAGGCGGGCACGACGAGCGCGAGCAGACCCTCAACCAGCTGCTCGTCGAGATGGACGGCTTCGACGTCAAGACGGGCGTGATCCTCATCGCCGCCACCAATCGTCCCGACATCCTCGACCCGGCCCTGCTGCGCCCGGGTCGGTTCGATCGCCACATCGTGGTGGATCGGCCCGACATCAAGGGTCGGCGGGCCATTCTCGAAGTGCACGCCAAGGGCAAACCGCTCGGCAAGGACATCGACCTCGAGTCGCTCGCCCGCTCCACACCCGGTTTCACCGGGGCCGATCTCGCCAACACCATCAACGAGGCGGCCCTGCTGGCGGCGCGGCGCGACAAGGACGTCATCGGGATGTCCGAGCTCGACGAGGCGGTGGACCGGGTGATCGCCGGTCCGGAGCGGCGCAGCCGGGTGATGACCGAACAGGACAAGAAGGTCACCGCCTATCACGAGGGCGGTCACGCCCTGGTCGGCTACGCCCTCCCCAATGCGGACCCGATCCACAAGGTCACGATCATTCCCCGAGGCCGTGCCGGCGGATACACGATGGCCGTGCCCCACGAGGACCGCAACTACATGCGTCGCAGCGAGCTCGTCGACAAGCTGGCGATGATGCTCGGCGGCCGGGCCGCAGAGGAGATGATCTTCATCGACCCCACGACCGGCGCCTCCAACGACATCGAGCAGGCCACCTCGCTGGCCCGAAAGATGGTCATGGAGTACGGGATGAGCGATCGGGTCGGTCCGATGAAGTACGGCACACCCGACAGCGAGGTGTTCCTCGGTCGTGACTACGTCCGCCACACCGACTACTCCGACGACATCGCCACGCTCATCGACGAGGAGATCCGGGCGCTGATCACCCAGGCCCATGAGGAGGCCCGGGCGATCCTGAAGACCCACGCTCCGGCGCTCGATCGTCTGGCGGCGGCGCTCATCGAGCGAGAGACCCTCGATGCCGAAGAGGTCATGAAGGTCCTCCATGATGTCCCCAAGTGGGAGCACGCTCCCAACGGCTCGATGCGCATTCAGGCACCGGAGGCGCGGATGTCCGGCCGAGAGGTGGCCGCGGTGAAGGCCTCGACCGAGGACGGGACGGCCTCCTGACGTTCGTTCCGGCCACCTGGGAGATCCGGGGAGCCTCGCTGAGCAACGCCGAGCACACGCTCGTGATGGGGGTGCTCAACGTCACCCCCGACTCCTTCTCCGATGGGGGCCGGTTTCTCGCCGTCGATGCCGCCATCGCCCACGGCATGGATCTCTGGAAGCACGGGGCGGACATCATCGACGTCGGCGGGGAGAGCACTCGCCCCGGTGCCCCCGAAGTGGCTCCCGATGAGGAGGCTGCGCGGGTGGTGCCCGTGGTGGCGGCGCTCGTCGCGGCAGGGGTGACGGTCTCCATCGATACGTCCAAGGCGGTGGTGGCCGCGGCCGCGATCGAAGTCGGTGCCGCGGTGATCAACGACGTCACCGCCCTCAGCGATCCGGCGATGGCCCCGGTGGCCGCAGCCTCCGGATGCGGCGTGGTGCTCATGCACATGCAGGGCACGCCGCGCACCATGCAGGCCGACCCGCGCTACGAGGACGTGGTTGCCGAGGTGCGCGATCACCTGCTCCGCCGGGCTCAGCACGCCATTGCCTCCGGCATACCCCGCAGCAGGATCTGTCTCGATCCGGGCATCGGCTTCGGCAAGACCCTGGCCCACAACCTCGACCTCATTCGGTTTGGAGTCCCGGCGCTCGCTGCCACTGGCTACCCGGTCCTCATCGGGGTCTCGCGGAAGTCGTTCCTCGAGAAGATCCTCGGCCCCATCGCCCCGCAGGACCGTGACACTGCTTCGGTGGCGGCTCAGGTCCTTGCCATCGCCGGGGGAGCGACCGCCCTTCGAGCACACAGCGTGGTCGACGCGCTGCGCTCTGCGCGAGTAGCCGACGCTATCGTCAGACCCACGTCATGACTGTCGGGCTCGAACCACGCGGCTTCACCTGGGTCATCGCCCGTCGCCTTGCGGTCTCCGAGCGCATCGGCGGCTACGGATTCCAGCACCGCCGCGTTCGTCGCGAGGAGGAGATCGCCTGGCTGCAGGCCAACGGGATCAACGCGGTGCTCTCCCTCCTCGACGGCAACCAGAACCTCGCCGCCTACGAGAAGGCTGGTCTCCTCGGTGCCAACGAGGCGCTGCCGGAACTGACCGTCGATGGGGTGAAGCGGGTGCTCAAGGCGATGAGCCGGCTGTTGTCGAAACCCGACCGGGTGCTGCTCGTCCATCGCGATGTCATCGACGACACCCTGGCCGGGGTCCTCGCCGGCTACCTGGTGCACTCGGGTCGGATCGAGGAGCCGATCATGGCCACCGCCTTGATCCAGGAGATCCTGAAGCGCCCCCTGGGTCCCGAGGCGCGCGCCATCATCCCGCTCACGGCAGGAGCCTGAGGCGCACGCCGCCGTCGGCCTCGGCTCGAACCTCGGCGATCGCCGGGAGCATCTGCGATTCGCCGTGGCTCGCCTCGGAGCACTGGGGATCGTCACCGGGGTGTCGTCGTTGTGGGAGACGGCGCCGATGGGCGACGTCGCGCAGGGCGACTACCTCAATGCGGCGATTCGCCTCGACACCGTCATGGCGCCCCGTCCCCTTCTCCACCATTTCCTCGGGATCGAGGCCGATGCCGGCCGGGAGCGCAGGGAGCGGTGGGGTCCGCGCACCCTCGATCTCGACCTGCTGCTCTACGGGGACGCGGTGATCGTGGGCGACGGTCTCGAAGTGCCCCATCCGCGGATGGCCGAGCGGCGATTCGTGCTCGCGCCACTCGCCGAGATCTGGCCCGACGCCGTGGTACCGGGGCAGGGAATGGTCACCGACCTGTTGATCAGGGTGAAGGATCAGGTGGTGACGCGGATCGAGACGGAATGGCTGATCGGGTGAAGACCTGTGACGTGCCTCTCATCGCCCGGGCGTGACCGGCACCTCGACCACCGCGAGCTTGTCAGCGCAGCGCGATCAGTCCGGCAGCAGTCGGGGTGAAGCCGCATGCTCGGTAGAAGGCTGCGAGATCGGGATCGAAGTCGACGTGGAGCCATTCGCAGGCGGCGTCACGGGCGGAGTCCCTGGCGACGGAAACCAGCCGGACCCCGACGCCCTGGCGCCGGTGGGTGGTCGCCACCATGACGT
>JACRIT010000095.1 GCA_016215655.1 Acidimicrobiia bacterium | reverse complement strand
GTCGTCCTGTTCGTCAGCTTCGGCGTCGCGGTCGTCGGGCTCGTGGCGCTGCTCTGGTACGTCTTCGACACGGGCTGGCCGGCCTTCGGCGACCGCCTGTGGCGCTCGTTCCCGTCGCTCGATCCCGACATCGCGGGCGCGCGCTCCGCGGTGTTCGGCACGATCTGGGTGCTCGGCGTGACCGCGGCGCTCGCGGTGCCGATCGGGATCGGCGCGGCCGTCTACCTGGAGGAGTTCGCCTCCCAGGACCGTTGGTACACGCGCTGGATCGCGCTCAACATCCAGAACCTCGCCGGCGTGCCGTCCATCGTCTACGGCATCCTCGGGCTCGCGTTCATCGCTCGCGGTCCCCTGAGCCTCGGGCCGACGGTGTTGACCGGAGGCATGATCCTGGCGCTGCTCGTCCTGCCGATCGTCATCATCGCGTCGCGCGAGGCCATCAGGGCGGTCCCGTCTTCGATCCGCGACGGCTCGCTCGCGCTGGGCGCGACCAGGCTCCAGACGGTGCGCCGCCAGGTGCTCCCCGCCGCGATCCCCGGCATCGCGACAGGCGTGATCCTCGCCCTGTCGCGGGCGATCGGCGAGGCCGCGCCGCTGATCATGATCGGCGCCTTCACCTACGTGCCCTTCAACCCGACCGGGTTGGACAGCAAGTTCACGGTCCTGCCGATCCAGATCTTCGACTGGATCGGCCGGCCCCAGGAGGGCTTCACCCAGCTGGCGGCCGCCGCGTGCATCCTCCTGCTGATCATCCTGCTCTTCATGAACGCCCTGGCGATCTGGCTGCGCAACCGGTACCAACGGAGATGGTGAGCATGGAGTCCCCCGACCTGGGCCACGGCGACCCCGTCCGTTCGGCACCGCCGGCAGACATCGTGTTGACTCGCGAGATGCAGGCGGAGTCCGTTCCGGGGGCGCCGGAGCCCGACACGCGCCAGATCGTCTTCGACATCCGCGGCCTCGACGTCCACTACGGACCGGTGCTCGCGGTCGCCGACGTGGACCTCGCGGTGGCCGCGAGGGAGATCACGGCGCTGATCGGGCCCTCGGGCTGCGGCAAGAGCACCTTCCTGCGGTGCCTCAACCGCATGAACGACCTCATCCCGGGCGCGCGTGTGGGCGGGTCGGTGCTGTACCACGGCCTCGACCTCTACGGGCCCCAGATCGATCCCGTCGAGGTGCGGCGTCGCATCGGCATGGTGTTCCAGAAGCCGAACCCGTTCCCCAAGTCGATCTACGACAACGTCGCGTTCGGTCCGCGGGTCAACGGTCAGCGCAAGGGCCTCGACGACCTGGTCGAGCACGCCCTCACGCGCGCCGCGCTGTGGGACGAGGTGAAGGACAAGCTCAAGAAGAGCGCGCTGGCGCTCTCGGGCGGTCAGCAGCAGCGCCTCTGCATCGCACGCGCGCTCGCGGTCGAACCCGACGTGGTGCTGATGGACGAGCCGTGCTCCGCGCTCGACCCGATCGCGACGTCCCGCATCGAGGACCTGATGGTCGAGCTCAAGCGCGACTACACGATCGTCATCGTCACGCACAACATGCAGCAGGCCGCCCGCGTCTCGGACCGCACCGCCTTCTTCACGGCCGAGATCCGCGAGGGCGGCGAGCGGGTCGGGGTGCTGGTGGAGTACGACCAGACCGAGACGATCTTCACGG
>JACRIT010000092.1 GCA_016215655.1 Acidimicrobiia bacterium | reverse complement strand
GGGAACCCGAGCGGGAGTCCGGCCCGTCCCATCACCATGAAACACCTTGCCCTCATCCTCGTCCTGGCCCTCACCGCGCTCATTGCCGCTTGCGGCGAGGAGCAGCCCCCGGGGGCCGATCCGTTCGGAGACACCACGTGGCAACTCGCCTCGGGAACGGTCGACGGCACGGCGCTCGTGCTCATCGACGGCCACCCGATCACCTTCCGCGTCGCCAACGGTCAGGTCGGTGGCACCGCGGCGTGCAACTCGTATGGTGGGGAGATCACGATCGAAAACGGCGTGATCGTGATGGGCCCCACGCACATGACCGAGATGTGGTGCGGCGACGAGGGCGTCATGGACCTCGAAGCGGCCTTCCTCGCCGCCCTGGCCCGGATCGATGGCGCCGCCTTGGAGGCGGATGACCTCGTGCTCACCGGCGCCGGCGTCGAACTCCGGTTCACCGCCCTTCCTGAGGAGCCCGATGCCGCCCTCGTCGACACCGTGTGGACCCTCGACACCATCATCGACGGGGACACCGCCGCCACCCCGGCCGCGCCGGCAACCCTGGTGTTTGCGGCCGATGGAACCGTGAGCGGTTCCACCGGATGCAACTCCCTCTTCGGCGACTACTCGGCGGCCGGCGGCTTCGGTCCGCTCGGCATGACGAAGATGGCGTGCGAGGAGCCGATCATGGCCCAAGAACTCCTCGTCACCGAGATCCTCGGCCCCGACGCCACCCTCACCATCGAGGGATCGCGGCTCACGATCGCGGACCTGGAGGGAAGGGCGTTGGTCTACCGCGCGGGGTAGGCACCAGGCACCAGGCAAAGCATGCAGCCCCGTCGGACCGTTGCGCGCCTCGAGCGGGCGACGGGGTGACGGGAGTCCGGCACCCGGTACCCCGTACCCGGCACCCGACACCAGACCCTCGCCCCCAGCCCCTAGCCCCTAGCCCCTAGCGCCTCGCCCCTCGCCCCAGGGTTACCCTTCCCCGATGCGCCACCTCCCCGATCTGCTGCGCGGGCTCCTCATGGGCTCGGTGTATCTCGTCCCCGGTGGCGACGGTGGCACGGTGGCCCTCGTTCTGGGGATCTACGAGCGGCTCATCGCCTCGCTGCATGCCGGCTCGGCGGCGATCGGTGCGCTCCTGCGCGGGAGGTGGGCCGACACTCGCCGCCACCTTCGTGAGGTGGAGTGGGGGTTCCTGATCCCGCTCGTCATCGGGATCGCCGTCGCCGCCTTCACGGTGGCCTCGCTCATCGACGATCTCCTCCATGACCACCCGGTGACGACGTCGGCAGCATTCGTCGGTCTGGTGCTGGGAGCCGCCTGGCTGGCCTGGGGCATGGTGGATCACTGGACGCCGCAGCGATCGATGATCGCCGCCGTCACCGCGGTGATCACCTTCATCGCCCTGGGGGTGAATCCCGGGCAGATCGAAGATCCCGCCCTGGTGGCCTTCTTCCTCGCCGGAATCGTGTCGCTGGTGGCCCTCATCCTTCCCGGGTTTCCCGGATCCACGGCCCTCATCACCATCGGGATGTACTCGGCGGTGGTCGACGCCGTGGCCGATCGCCAGGTGGCGCCACTCGCCGCCTTCGGCCTGGGCGGAGTGCTGTGCCTGGCGGCCCTGTCGACCGCCCTCGATCGCCTGCTCCACTCCCGCCACGATGCGGTCGTGGCCGCGCTCATCGGCCTCATGGTCGGCTCGGTGCGGACGCTCTGGCCCTGGCAGGACGATGCCGGTTCGATGCTCGCCCCCGTCGACTGGCTCGGCCCGCTGGCCCTAGCGCTCGCCGGGTTCGTGGTGGTGGCGGGAGTGGGGCGGCTGGCGGCACGAAGAGAACGCACGAGCTCCTGATCGATGGGCAAAGGGCAACGACCCAATGCCCATCGCGCATAGCGCATAGCGCATAGCGCATTGCGCATTGCGCATTGCGAACGACCGACTAACGCTCGTGTTCCCTCAGCGCAATCGCAAACACCATGGCGTCCTTGTCGGTGTGGGTGATGGTCACCTCGAAGCCGGTGACCCCGAGCATCTCGGCACGGCGGGCGGCGGTACCGAAGACGCGCACCGTGGGCTTGCCACCACCGGTGATCTCCACGTCCTGCCAGCGGATCCGACGCCAGCCGGTTCCCATCGACTTCATCACCGCCTCCTTGCCGGCGAAGCGCGCCGCCAGGCGTCGCTCCGGCTTGGCGAAACGGAAGGCGTACTCCCGCTCGTGTTCGGTGAAGCACCGCTCGGCGAACCGCGGATACTTCTCGAGGACGAGGCGCACCCGCTCGATCTCGGCGAGGTCGATTCCCATTCCGACGATGCGCACCGCGGCCCTGCTCCCCGGTCGAATCGGAAGATCGTATCGTCCACATGGCGGCCGGGTACGACTGGGCGACGCTGCTAGGGTCGGCCCGTGCCCCTCTTCATGGACCGCCATGACGTGCCAGGAGCCAGCGCCGAGGACGTAGCCAAGGCACACATCAGCGATCTGGCGATCGCTTCCCAGCACGGGGTCCAGTTCATCTCCTACTGGTTCGATCCGGATGCCGGCGGCGCCTTCTGTCTCGCCAAGGCGCCCGAACGCGAATCGCTGACCACGGTCCATGAGGCATCGCACGGGCTCATCCCCAACGAGATCATCGCCGTCTCCGAGGGAGACGTCCTGCGATTCCTGGGTCAGGTGCGTGATCCCGTCGACGCCTCGGAGGTGAAGAGCCCATTCCGGGCCATCATGTTCACCGACCTGGTCGGCTCGACCGCTCTTGCCGGCGCGGTGGGTGATCGGGAGTTCCTCCGGCTCCTCGAAGAACATGACCTCATCGTCCGTCGGGTGTTCGTGGCGAGGCTGGGGCGAGAGGTGAAGCACACCGGCGACGGGTTCCTGGCCGCGTTCGAGGACGTGACGTCGTCACTGTGGGCTGCTCTCGACATCCTCGAGGGCTTTCGGGAACGCGACGCCCAATCGGGGCCCTCGCTGCACGTCAGGATCGGCGTGTCGGCTGGAGAGCCCGTGGATCACAACGACGACATCTATGGAACCGCGGTGAACCTCGCCAGCCGTCTGTGCGCCGCCGCCCAGCCTGACCGGGTGCTGGTTTCCGGTGTCGTGAGGGAGCTCGCGGTGAAGAACGGCTTCGACTTCGGCACGGCCACCTTCCACCATTTGAAGGGCTTCCCGGATCCCGTGGAGACGTACGAACTCGTGCGCGGTCCCGATACCGGCTGACCCACCTACTCCACCGTCACCGACTTCGCCAGATTCCTCGGCTGATCGATGTCGTGGCCGCGGGCGGCGGCCACGTGATAGGCGAGCAGCTGGAGCGGAACGATGGACAGCACCGGGGACAAGAGGTCGTGCACCCGGGGAATGCGCAGGGCCTCGTCGGCATGCTTGAGCACCTCGGTGTCGTCTTCGTAGGCGACGGCGATGACGAAGGCGCCCCGCGCCTTGACCTCCTGGATGGCGGATACCGTCTTGTCATACAGGTCGCGCTGGGTGAGCACCACGACGACCGGTGTGCCCTCGGTCACCAGGGCGAGGGTGCCGTGCTTGAGCTCACCGGCGGGCATCGCTTCGGAGTGGATGTAGGAGATCTCCTTCATCTTCAGGGATCCCTCCATCGCCACGGCGTGGTCGAGACCGCGCCCGATGAAGTACACGTCCTCGTGACCGACGAAGTGCCCGGCGACGGCGACCACCTCCTCCTCCGTCTTGAGCGCCTCCTCGATCTTCGTGGGGAGGCTGCGCAGTCCCCTGACGAGCGCCTCATCGAGCGCCGGCGGGATCACGCCGCGGTCGCGGCCGATCTTGAGGGCGAGCAGATACTCGCCGAGCAGCATCGTCAGATAGGCCTTGGTCGAGGCCACGGCGATCTCGGGACCGGCCCGGGTGTAGAGGATGTCGTCGGCCTCGCGGCTGAGCGTCGATCCCACCACGTTGGTGAGGGCCAGCAACCTGGAGTCCAGTCGCTTGGCGAGGCCGGCGGCGGCGAGGGTGTCGGCGGTCTCACCCGACTGGCTGATCGCCACCGTGAGCGTGACTCCCTGGATCAACGGGTTGCGATAGCGCAACTCGTGCGCAAAGGCCGCTTCGGTGGGTATGCGGAGCAGGTGCTCGAACACCTCCTTGCCGACGTGGCCGGCGTGGAGCGCGGTGCCGCAGGCGGCGATCCAGATCTTGTCGAGCGCTTCCACGAAGCCATCGGGGAAGTGGACGTCCTCGAGTTCCACGGACCCGTCGTCGAGCAGGCGGCCGCTCAGGGTCTCCGTCGCCGCCTGGGGCTGCTCGAAGATCTCCTTGAGCATGAAGTGCGGATAGCCACCGCGCTCCGCCTGAGCGGCATCCCAGTTGATCTCGAGGGTGTCGCGCTCGACCGCCACGCCGGCGAGGGTCTCGATGCGCCACCCCTGCGGCGTGATGTCCACCATCTCCCCGTTGTCGACCACGACGATGTCGCGGGTGTGATGGAGGATCGCGGGCACATCCGAGGCGAGGAACATCTCCCCGTCGCCGATGCCGATCACCAGGGGGCTGATCATCCGCACCGCCACCATCCGTCCGGGCTCGGCCTTTGCCATCGCCACGAGCGCGTAGGCGCCCTGGGCCTTGCCGACGGCGCGGCGTACCGCCTCGAGCAGGTCGCCGTCGTACTCGTGGGCGATGAGGTGGGCGAGCACCTCGGTGTCCGTCTCCGAAGCGAACTCGGCCCCTTCGGCGGCGAGGGCCTCTTTGAGGACGAGGAAGTTCTCGATGATCCCGTTGTGCACGACCACGATCTCGCCACCGGGATCGGTGTGGGGATGGGCGTTGCGGTCGCTGGGCACCCCGTGGGTGGCCCACCGGGTGTGGCCGATGCCGAAGGTGCCGGCGAGCGGATGCTCTTCGAGCACCGCGGCGAGGCGGGCGAGCTTGCCCTCGGCCTTGGTCACGGCGAGCCCGGTGCCATCGTGGATGGCCACGCCGGCGGAGTCGTACCCGCGGTATTCGAGGCGGCGCAGGCCGTCGATGATGATCGGGGCGGCTTCCTGCCGCCCGACGTATCCCATGATCCCGCACATGGCGGTGTCTCCCTTCGTCGGGAGACCGGAGAGGGTCCGCGGGAATTCCCGCCTCACATCGCTGCGGCCTCTGTCTCCGGGGTCACCCCCGGGGTTTGCTCCGCATCGTCACGACCGTGAGCGGCCGAGAGGGCATCCGCCGAGTCTTTCGATGATCCCTCTGCCTCGTCGCCTCGGCTGGGCCGAGGCCTGGCGCTCCAGTTCGGGTTCTCCGGTCTGGCTTCGATTGTCTCTGCCGTGTCGTCACGGCGATCGTCAGGTTACCCCTGGTCCCCGGCTATGCCTCCGAGTTCACGACGCACCACCAGGACCAGATCGTCGGCGATGGCGGCGGCCTCATGGGCCTCGCGGGCTTCGACCATCACCCGGACCAGCGGTTCGGTGCCACTGGCTCGGACGAGCACCCGGCCGGCGTTGCCGAGACGCTTCTCCATGAGACGCACCGAATCCCACACCGGGCCCGCGTCGGGAAGGCGTTCCTTCACACGGACATGGACGTTGCGCAGCACTTGCGGGTACTCCACCATCACCCGGCGCAACTCGCGCAGGGGTGTGGCGGTGGCAGCCACGACCTCGAGCAGCCGCATGCCGGTGAGCAGCCCATCGCCCGTCGAATGATCGCGAAACAGCACATGGCCACTCTGCTCACCGCCGAGCCCGGCCCCGGTGCGGCGCATCTGCTCGAGGACGTACCGATCCCCCACCGGGGTCTCGACCACTTCGAGTCCCATCCCCTGCATCGCCATGCGAAACCCGAGGTTCGACATCACCGTGGCCACCACACGGTTGCCGGGAAGCTCACCGCGGCCCTTGAGGTGGCGGGCGAGGATCGCCATGATGGCGTCGCCGTTACACACGAGGCCGTCCTCATCGACGGCGATGCAGCGATCGGCATCGCCATCGAAGGCCAGCCCGATCCGTCCCGATGCCCGCTCGGCAAGCCCAGCCGGCGACACCGCTCCACAGCCCTCGTTGATGTTCATCCCCGACGGCTCGGTGTTCATCGCCTCGACGTCGGCGCCGAGGGCATCGAACAGCTGGGGTGCCGCCAGGAAGGCCGCTCCGTTGGCGCAGTCGAGCACCACGGGGATCCCCGCAAGGCGGTAGTCGGCCTGGCTGGACAGATGCCGGACGTAGCGCTCCAGAGCGTCGACCATCGGGACCTGGATGCCGAGCGCCTCCCCGCTGACCTCGACCCATGGCGTCTCGGTCTGGTACCGCGACTCGATGGCCGCTTCCCGGTCGTCGTCGAGCTTGCCGCCGTCGGATCCGAAGAACTTGATCCCGTTGTCCTCGGCAGGGTTGTGGCTCGCCGAGACCATCACCCCGAAGGTGGCATTCGATGCCCGGGTGAGGTGGCTGACGGCACCCACGGGGATGATCCCGAGATCGGCGGTGTCGAAGCCGGCAGCGTTGAACCCGGCATGGACGGCACTCGCCAGCATCTGGCCCGACCGGCGGGTATCACGGCCCACCACGGCGGTGCCGCTGCGACCGTCGGCGGCGGCACGGGCGAGGCCAAGCGCCATCTCGGCGGTGAGATCGACGTTGGCGAGTCCGCGCACCCCGTCCGTGCCGAAGAGCTTCTTCATGTTCGTTCCCTTCGGCGTCGACGCCAGGGAGCCTTAGTGGGCGTGCCGCGGATCGGCGGCTAGCGCTTGGTGTACTGCGGGGCGCGGCGGGCCTTGCGCAACCCGTACTTCTTGCGCTCGACGGCGCGGGGATCCCGGGTGAGAAGACCGGCCTTCTTCAGTGCGGGGCGAAGACTGGGGTCGTTCTCGATGAGCGCCCGGGCGATGGCGAGGCGGATGCCATCGACCTGGCCGGTGACGCCACCGCCCTCGAGCATCGCCTCGACATCGAAGCGGCCCTCCATCCCGGCGACCTTGAAGGGCTCGAGCACTCGCAGCCGGCTCGCCTGGATCGGAAAGTAGGCCTCGATGGACTTGCCGTTGAGGGTCATCTGGCCGGTGCCCTCACGAAGACGGACCCGGACCACCGACGTCTTGCGACGGCCCACGGTCATGGCGAGCGGTTTGGTCATCGGCTTTCGACCTTTCGAGCGGTGAGGGTGTAGGGCTGCGGCGCCTGACCGACATGGGGGTGATTCGGCCCGGCGTAGACCTTGAGCTTGCGCCCCATCGCCCGGCCCAGGCGGTTGCGAGGGAGCATTCCGTTGATGGCCTTCTCCACGATGCGCTCGGGGAAGGTGGCCTGCATCTTGCGGAACGACGACTCGGTGAGACCTCCCGGATATCCGGAGTGCCGGTAGTAGGTCTTGGTGTCCATCTTGGTCCCGGTGACCACGACCTTCTCGGCATTGACCACGATCACGTGATCGCCGAGGTCCATGTGGGCGGAGAACTTCGCCTTGTGCTTGCCGCGCAGCAGTTGAGCCACCTCGGAGGCGAGACGACCCAGGGGTACGTCCGTGGCGTCGACCAGCCACCACGAGCGCTCTATGTCGCCCGGTCGCGGCGTGAACGTCTTCTGCAGTTTCATCGGAAATCCATTCCCTTTCGGGGGGTGTGCGGCGCGCGCACAAGGTCCGCCCCGGGGTCCGGAGCGGGGCCGTATGGTAGAGGAACCGGCGGGAAATGTGCCAATCGGCGGAGGAGTCTTCAGTCGTCAGCCATCAGTCTTCAGCCAGAACAGGAGCCGATCGGGCTGAGGACTGAAGACTGAGGACTGAGGACTCAGTACTCCACCTCCCACAGCACCAGCCCGTGGGGTGGGGCCACGCCCCGGGCGGCGTTGCGGTCCTGCTGCTCCAGGATGCCGGGCACCGCCTCGGCGCCGACCCGGCCCCGGCCCACATCCACACAGAGGGCGACCATCGACCGCACCATCTGATGGCAGAACGCCTTGGCGGCAACCGAGAAGACCAGGAGCCCCTCGGCGCCGCTCAAACCGATGTCCGAAGACTGACGACGGACGACTGACCGCTCCCAGCGGGCGGTCTCCACGGTCCGCTGCGTCGTTCCTCCCTCCACCGCCCGGCACAGCGAGGCGAAGTCGTGGGAACCGACGAAGGCGGCTGCCGTCCGATTCATCGCCTCGGCATCGAGGCTCTCCCCGAGGTGCCACACCCACCGGGCGCGCAAAGGGTCGTGGTGACCCGCCTCGTCGATGAAGTAGCGGTAGGAGCGACGCACTGCCGAGAAGCGGGCATCGAAACCATCGGCCACCGGCACGAGGTCGTGGATCGAGATCTCCGGGGCGAGCATCGTGCGCAGCGAACGGATCACGCTGACGACGTCGATGGCGGAGCCGACGGCGAACGATGCCACCTGATGACGGGCGTGGACTCCGGCATCGGTGCGGCCGGCCACGGACAGGGCCACCTCGGTGCGCAGCGCCGTGGCCAGCGCCTGTTCGATCTCCCCCTGCACGGTGCGGACCCCGGCATTGCGCGCCCATCCCCGGAACCCCGAGCCGTCGTAGGCGAGGTCGATCCGGTACGTGGCCATCTAGAACCGGAAGAGCAGCGACACCACCACGAAGGCCGCCCAACCCCCGACGGCTGCCACTGCCGCCCGAGCCTTGGGCAGATCGAGCGCCGCCCGCGCTGCCATCCACACGGTCGCCACGAGCCAGATGGAGACGATGAGCTGCGCCTGGAGGGGACGGAGAAACGGCGCCAAGACGATCGCGGCGAGCAACACCGGGTATCCGATCGACGTGGCTGCCATCGTCCCCGGAAACGAGCCGTCCCCTTCGAGAAAGTACTTCCCGATGAGGTAGACGAGTCCGGAGAGCACGATCCAGTTCACCAGTCCGTACAGGATCACCTGGGCGGCGGTGAGCACCCCGATCCCGTCGATGACGAGGGGGATCATCAGCAGAGCATGCACGATGGCCACCACCATCGCCCCGTCGGCCACGCCGTCGGGGCGCACCACCATCACGAGATACGGTTCTCGTCTCAGCAGTGCGGCGTCGATGGCGCGCTTGATCATCGGCGGGAGCCTAGAGGTATCCGAGCAGGCGGCTCACCGGACGGGTCACCGAGCGGCCAACGCCGAGACTCTCGAGCTCATCGAGTCGCACCCAACGGCAGTCCTTCACCTCTTCGGTTGCCGCCAGCACCCCGCTGCCGGCGACGAAACCGAACCGGAGGTCGAAATGGAGATGCCGGGACTGCTCCGGCGACTCGGGGTACTCGTGGATGTCGATGTCGAAGAGCCCGTCGCCGATGGGGGTGAGGTCGGCCACGCCGGTCTCCTCGGCGACCTCCCGCATCGCCGCCTCGATGAGCCCCGGGTCGCCCGGGTCGACGTGCCCGCCAGGCTGCACCCAGATGCCGATCTTGCCGTGATGGATGAGCAGCACCCGGTCGCCGTCCGGGTGGATGATGAAGGCGCTGGCGGTGAAATGGCCGGGAACGTACTCGCCGCGATCGAACGGATCGACTGTCACCGCCGCCGCATCGAGCATCTGCCGGCGATAGCGCTGCTCATCCGGCTCGAGTGGGTCGTACGCGGTGAGGAGGCGGAGGAGCTCGGAGCGGGGAGGGGTCATGGTGTCGCAACCCCAAATCGCAATGGGCAACGGGCAGAGCCGACCACCGCGCCGGGGGGCTCATGAGGTACTCCGCTCCGACCGCCGGGGACAGCGCGTCGCGCATTGCGCATTGCGGGTCTGCCCATCATCACCCGCGCGTCGATGGCCTCACCGCGCATTCCTCTCATCCCTCCACTGCACCCAGCGGTCGAGGAAGGACTGATCCAGATTGGTGCCGCTGATGCCGAAGGTGAGCAGGGTGGCGCCGGCGGCGACGATGCCGTCTCCGTATCCGGGATCGCCACGGTGTTGCGCCGGGATGCCCGCGGACCGCTCGATGGCGGCAGGGTCGCGTCCCACCTTGGCGCAGTGCGCGTCGAGCACGGCGCACTTGTGGCGGATCTGATCGGTATCCCCGAACCCGTGCCAGATGTCGGCGTGGGTGGCGGTGATGCGCAGGGTGACCTTCTCCCCCCCGCCGCCCACCAGGATGGGCATCGTTCGCAGCGGAGGCGGGTTGAGTCGCTGCAGCCGATCCTTGATGATCGGCAGGTCGCGACGCAGTGCGGCGACCCGCTGCGGGCCGGTGCCGAACTCGTAGCCGTACTCGCGGTAATCCTTCTCGAACCACCCCGCACCGATGCCGAGAATCACCCGCCCGTTGGAGATGTGGTCGACCGTCCGGGCCATGTCGGCGAGCAGATTGGGGTTGCGGTAGGAGTTGCACACCACCAGCGGACCGAGTTCGACCCGGTGCGTGACCTCGGCGAACGACGCCAGATTCGTCCAGCACTCGAAGTGCATTCCGTCGGGATCACCCGAAAGCGGGTAGAAGTGGTCCCAGTTCATCACGATGTCGGCACCGCGGCCCTCGGCCTCGATCGCCGCCTCGCGCAGCGCCGAGTACGAGGCGTGTTGGGGATTGATCTGGACGGCAAGGCGAATCTGCCTCATGACGACTCCTCCGACCGCAGCCGGCAGCAGGCCTCGCTACCCACAGGCGGTGACGACACCGCACCGGAACACGCGGACATAGACGAGGCTCGATTGATCCAGGGCCATGCCGTTGAGATTGGATCGCATCGCCGCGGTGCTCGGCCGATCGTGGACCGCGGTCCACGGCGCCACCTCGACTCCGAGGTCATGCCACCGCAGGCACGCTCGATCGCCACCGCACTCCCGCTCCGACCAGCCGGCCTCGATGAGGCTCGCCTCGACGGCGGCAAGCGCTTTGGCAGCAGTCAGGCCATCCGAGCGGAGCACCGCGCCCTCGCCGTCACAGGCGTCGGCAGTGCAGGTCTCGTGGGCGTCGACCACCTCGATGTCGGGAGGCAGGGCGAGGACGGAGAGCGTGGCGGGATCCGGCAACGGATCGGCAACCACCGAGACCACGGTTCCGGCGGCGATGGCGAGGAACACCGCAAGGAACACCACGCCGACGACCACCAGGGAGGGGTGACTGGTCCGGGCCTGTTCGATCATCGACCCGCAGCGCCCCAGAACGCACCGCAGGAGTACGCGGGTACCACCATGGTTCCGACCGCCATGGGGCCGGACCATGGTCCCGAGGCGAGCCGACTGCGCTGCATTCAGACGAGCTCGACGATGGCCATGTCGGCGCCGTCACCGCGCCGCGGCCCGACCCTCACGATCCTGGTGTATCCACCCGGACGCTCCTTGTAGCGCGGGGCGACTTCATCGAAGAGCTTGGTGACCACCTCGGTGTCTCCGATGTCGCGCAGGATCACCCGGCGGGCGTGCAGGGTCCCCGTGCGCGCCCGACTGATCATCTTCTCGGCATAGGGGCGCAGCATCTTCGCCTTGGCGATCGTGGTCGTCACCTTCTCGTCCCAGAACAGCTCCTGGGCGAGGTTCGAAAGGATGGCCTTCTGGTGGGCGGCGTCGCCGCCGAACCGGGGGCCGCGCTTGGGCGTCGGCATCAGACCTTCGGCTCCTTGTTGTCGCGCGACACGGCCAGCGACAGCCCGAGTTCATCGAGCTTGGCGGTCACCTCTTCGAGGCTCTTTTGCCCGAAGTTGGTGATGTTGAGGAGATCCTCCTCCGTCTTGAGCACCAGCTCACCGACCGTGGTGATCTGGGCACGACGCAGGCAGTTGCGGGGACGCTCCGAGAGGTCGAGCGCCTCGATGGGCAGGTCGAGGTCGGGCGATGCCGAGTCGCTGACGACGACGTCGCCGAGCACGAGGCCCACGCCCTCACCGAAGTCGGCAAACAGGCCGAGCAATTCGCCGAGCGTCTTGCCCGCCGAGGACACCGCCTCACTCGGGGAGACCGAGCCATCGGTGTGGACGTCGAGCACGAGCTTGTCGAAGTTCGTCATCTGACCGACCTGGGTGGAACCCACGGTGTAGGACACCTTGCGCACCGGAGAGAAGATCGAATCGATCGGGATGACTCCGATGCCTTCGCCCTTGTTGTTGCGGTCGGCGCTGCGATAGCCGACGCCGCGCTCGCACGCCATCTCGATCTCGAGCTTGCCGCTCGAGGAGAGGGAGGCGAGGTGGTGATCACCGTTGATCACCTCGACCCCGGCGGGGGCCTTGATGTCTGCGGCGGTCACGTCGCCCTTGCCCTTGGCGGAGACGTACAGGGTCTGGGGACCATCGGCCTCGATGCGGAGCACGACGCCCTTGAGGTTCAGGATGATGTCGACGACATCCTCGACGATCCCGGGAATCGTGGAGAACTCGTGCTGCACGCCCTCGATGCGGACACTGGTGATGGCCGCGCCGGGAATCCGCGACAGCAGTGTGCGCCGCAAGGTGTTGCCGAGGGTGTACCCGAACCCGGGCTCGAGCGGCTCGACGATGAACCGCGACCGGTTCTCGCCGACTACCTCTTCTTCGATCTGCGGACGTTGAACGATCAACACTGGCGACCCCTTACTTCGAGTACAACTCGACGATCAACTGCTCCTGAACCTGCGTATCGATCTGCGCGCGGCTGGGCAGACGGGTGACCGTGATCTTCCGGGCGGAAAGCTCGACTTCGAGCCAGTCGCTCGTGGTGCGGCGCGACGTGTCGACGGCGTGCTGCACGACGAGCATCTCCTTGCTCGCTTCGCGCATGGTGATGACGTCGCCGGGCCGTACCCGCAGCGACGGCACGGTGACCCGACGCCCGTTGATGCGGAAGTGCCCGTGCGAGACCAGCTGGCGCGCCTGGGAGCGCGACTCGGCGAAATGGGCCCGGTAGACGACGTTGTCGAGACGGCTCTCCAGGATCTGGAGCAGGGTCTCACCGGTGATCCCCTTGGAGCGGGCGGCCTCGGCGTAGTAGCGGCGGAACTGCTTCTCGAGCACGCCGTAGATGCGGCGGGCCTTCTGCTTCTCCCGAAGCTGGATGAGGTACTGGGTCTCGCGGACCCGGCCCTTGCCGTGCTCGCCCGGGGGATACGGTTTGCGCTCGATGGCGCACTTGGACGACTCGCAGCGAGCGCCCTTGAGGAACAGCTTCGTGCGCTCCCGGCGGCACAGCTTGCAGACAGAACCCGTATATCGAGCCATCAGGCACCCCTCCGGCGCGAGTTGAGACGAACCCCGTTGTGCGGCACCGGCGTGATGTCGCGAATCCCCGTGACCTCCATGCCCATCGTCTGCAGGGTGCGGATGGCGGTCTCACGACCGGAGCCCGAGCCGCGAACGATCACATCCACCTTGCGCATCCCGTATTCACCGGCGCGGCGGGCCGCCTGCTCGGCGGCCACCTGGGCGGCGTAGGGCGTCGACTTGCGCGAACCCTTGAACCCCACGGTGCCGCCCGAGGTCCACACGAGCGTGTTGCCGTCGAGATCGGTGATGTTGATGATGGTGTTGTTGAAGCTCGCCGTGATGTGGGCCTCGCCGTGGAGGATGTTCCTGCGTTCCCGGCGACGCGTCTTCTTCTTTTCAACCAACGGAAGGCTCCTCGCGCCTGACTACTTCTTCGTGGCCTTCTTCTTGCCCGCGATGGCCGTGCGCGGCCCCTTGCGGGTGCGGGCATTCGTGTGGGTCCGCTGCCCGCGGACGGGGAGGCCGCGGCGATGCCGGACCCCCTCGTAGCTCCCGATCTCCACCTTGCGCTTGATGTTCTGCGCCACTTCGCGGCGCAGGTCGCCTTCGACCCGGAAGTTGGCATCGATGTACTGACGGAGCCGGTTGACCTCGTCGTCGGTGAGATCCGAGATGCGCGTGTCGGGATCGATCTTCAGCGACACGCAGGCATCGAGCGCACTGCTGCGCCCCACGCCGTAGATGTAGGTGAGGGCGACCTCGACGCGCTTGTCGCGAGGAAGGTCGACTCCGGAGATTCGTGCCATTGCGTTACCCCTGCCGCTGCTTGTGACGGGGGTTGGTGCAGATCACCCAGACACGGCCACGCCGGCGGATGATGCGACATTTCTCGCACATCTTCTTTGCGCTCGGCCGGACCTTCATCTGGTGATCGTCTCTCCCCGGGTCTGACGGCGGGCACACGAAGTACCCGCGAGGGGTGGCTTCGAGGTCCCGCCGACGGACGCCTTGTCGCCACGTCGTCTGCGGTTCGTCTCTTGCAGGACATGCCTGCACACACACCAAAGGGGCCCAGAAGGGCCGGACGGAAAGAGTAACGCAGAGTGGGGATTGGGACAAGTTGACGGAAGACCGAACTGACAGCCCACAGCCGACAGCTCGGAGCCAGATTTCGCGCTCCCCGGGAACTGCCTGCTGCCTACTCGGTGAGCACCTGTGGCCCGTCCGGGGTGATCGCCACCGTGTGCTCGAAATGCGCCGACAGCGACCCGTCGGCGGTCACCACCGTCCACCCATCCTCCAGCACCCGGGTGGCATCCCCGCCGAGGTTGAACATGGGCTCGACGCAGATCGCCATCCCCTTGCGGAGCTTCATCCCGGTCCCGGGACGCCCGTAGTTGAGTACCTGGGGCTCCTCGTGCATCGCCCGGCCGATGCCGTGACCCGTGTACTCACGCACGATGCCGAATCCGTGCTTCTCGGCGATCGAGCCGATGGCGTGGCCGATGTCACCGAGCCGGGTGCCGATGGTGGCCCGCTCGATCCCGGCCCAGAGGGCTTGCTCGGTGGCATCGATGAGCTCCCGGGTCCGGGGCGGCACCTCACCTATTGCCATCGTGAAGGCGGCGTCGGCATGCCATCCCTCGTAGACGGCCCCGGCGTCGACCCCGAGCACGTCGCCCTCCTCGAGGCGGCGGGCCGTGGGGATGCCGTGCACGATCTGCTCGTTCACCGACAGGCAGGTGTGGGCGGGAAAGCCGTGGTAGTTGAGGAAGTTCGAGGTGGTCTTGCCGTCGCGGGTGATGCGGGCAGCGATGGCATCGAGCTCGACGAGCGACACCCCGGGACGGGCGGCCTCGCGGATGCCCTCATGGATCTTGGCAACCACCCGCCCTGCCCGCCGCATGGCGGCGAAGTCCGAGGCGGACTTGATGGTCAACGCCATGGGTGGTTCACGAGGCCAGCACCGTCACGATCCGGCTCAGGACCTCGGTGACCGCCCCGACGCCATCGACCGCCACCACCTCGCGGCCCGTGGTGCGGTAGAACTCGATGAGTGGCTCGGTCTGGCCGCGATACACCGCAAAGCGGTTCGCCACGGTCTCGGCGGTGTCGTCGCTGCGTCCCCGGGCGAGGGCGCGCGCCACCAACTCCGACTCGGCCACCTCGAGCACCACGATGGCGTCGAGCGCATCCGTTCCGACGACCGCATCGAGCGCCTCGGCCTGGGCGAGCGTGCGCGGGAAGCCGTCGAGAAGGTAGCCGCAGGCGGCATCGGGCTCGGCCAGCCGCTCCCGGACCATCCCCACCACGATCTCGTCCGAGACCAGATCGCCGGCGTCCATGATCGCCTTGGCCCGCTGGCCGAGATCGGTGCCGCGGGCGACGTGGTCACGAAGCATCACCCCGGTGGAGATGTGGGGGATCCCCAGTGCCTTGCACAACAGGTCGGCCTGCGTGCCCTTGCCGGAGCCGGGGGGACCGAGGAGGAGGATGTGTCTACCCATGCGCAACCCGCAATTCGCGACTCGCAATGCGCACTCGGCCGTGGCCAGCACGCCAGACACCACGCCCGACTGATGACTGATGGCTGACGATTGATGACTGCCGGAGGCCGGGCCTCACGCCAGGAACCCCTCGTAATTTCGCATCATCAACTGGCTTTCGATCTGTTTCATCGTCTCCAGTGCCACCCCGGTGACGATGAGGATGGAGACACCCGAAAAGCCCATGCTGAGATTGAAGTAGATCGAAACGATCGAAGGCAACACTGCCACCGACGCCAGGAACAGCGAACCGGGCAGGGTGATCCGGCTGAGGATGTGCTGCAGGTACTGCGTGGTCTGCGACCCGGGCCGGATGCCGGGGATGAACCCTCCCTGGCGCTGGATCATGTCGGACTGCCGTGCCGGGTCGAACTGGATCGCGGTGTAGAAGTAGGTGAAGAACACGATGAGCAACCCGAACAGGATGACATACCACCAGGTGCGTCCGCTGACCAGGTTGCTGTCGATGAAGCGGCGCACCGGACCGAAGAACCCCTCGGCCGGGATCGACGACGCCACCAGCGCCGGGAAGTACAACACGCTCGAGGCGAAGATCACCGGGATCACGCCGGCGGTGTTCACCTTCAGCGGGATGTAGGTGCTCTGGCCGCCGAGCATGCGCCGACCCCGGATCCGCTTCGAGAACTGGATCGGGATCCGGCGCTGGCCCTGGTCCACGAAGATGATCCCGGCGATCAGGACGAAGAACAGGAGCACGACGCCGATGAACTTGGCGTTGGCGTAGCCGCCCGCCGAGGTGGCGAGCACGGCGAACTGTGCCGGCAACTGGCTCACGATGCTCACAAAGATGATGAGCGACATGCCGTTGCCGATACCGCGCTGACTGATCAACTCGCCGAGCCACATGATGAAGGCGGTGCCCGCGGTCAGGGTGATCACGATGATGAGCACCCGCCCCGGCGTGTAGCTCGGGATCAGGTCGATGCCACCGGTGAGCGTGCCCCGGTGGAAGAGATAGGTGAGGCCGGTCGACTGCAGCAGGGCCAGGATCACCGTCACGTACCGGGTCCACTGGGTGATGACCTTGCGCCCCGCCTCGCCCTCCTCCTGCAGCTTCTGCAGCCGGGGGATGACGACGGCAAGCAGCTGCATGATGATCGACGAGGTGATGTAGGGCATGATCCCCAGCGAGAACACCGAGAAGGTCTCGAGCGCGCCGCCGGAGAACAGGTTGAGCAGTCCGACGATGCCCGCCGCCTGGGCCTGATCGGCGAACTGCTGCACGGCGTCGATGTCCACCCCGGGTACGGGAATCGCCGCGCCGGTGCGATACACGGCAAAGATCATCAGGGTGAACAGCACCTTGTTCCGGAGATCCCGGATCCGGAACATGTT
>JACRIT010000093.1 GCA_016215655.1 Acidimicrobiia bacterium | reverse complement strand
GTGCCGCCGGCGTCGTCGCCGCACGAGGCGACCACCAATGAGAGCACCGCCAGGAATCCGATGAGACCGCGCTGGTTCGCCATGACCCCTCCCTGGTCGACGATGTGCCGCAAAACGTAGGCGCGATTGCCGTGCCGCGCCTGGCCGCGAGCAGCGGAGCCGGCTCAGGGCGGCGAAGACGGGAGGCCGGAGTTCGAGACCGGGCTGGGTCAGATGAGCGACGCGCCCCGCGTGATGAAGACCGCCACATTCAAGGCGGCTGCGCACAGGGTGAGTGACCAGGCGACTCGCAGGCGGCGCTGGAGTGCGGCAGCCATGACCGCGAGGGCCGCGGCAGCCGCCGCCGCCACGAATACCCAATCCAGCGGGCCGGCTCCACTCGACGGCGCCGTCGCCAGCACCACGGTCGCCGCCGCCATCGAGACGAACCCGAGCAGGAGTGATCTCCCTGGTCCGACCCGGTGAGGCAGGCCGCGGATCCCCGAGGTGGCATCGCCCGCGAAGTCGGGGAGGGTGTTCACGAAGTGGGCACCCGTGCCCATCAGCGCCGCTGCCACGGTCGCCCATACCGGTGGCCACGGATGTCCGGGCAGGCCGAGCGTCACGAAGGCGGGGAGCACCCCGAAGGCGAAGCTGAAGGGCACCACGCTGGCGAGGGTGCCCTTCAGCCACCCGTTGTAGGCCCAGGCGCCGCCGACGGCTGCGAGGTGGACCGATCCGGCGCGCCAACCGGAGATCATCGACAGCGGCACACAGGCCAGGGCCGCGATCAGCGCACCGACCGCGACCGCACGGGCGGTGACCTGGCCGGCGACGATCGGCTTGTCGGCGCGTCCGGCCAATCGGTCGCGATCGCGGTCCAGGTAGTCATTGCTCCAACCCACGGACAGTTGGCCTGCCAGCACTGCCAGGGCCACCCACACCGAACCGGCTCCGCGTCCCACCGAGACGGCGAGCGTGGTGGCGATGGCGGTCACCGCCACGGTGGGCTGAAGATGACACGCCCGGAGGAGTGGAATCATCCGTGCAGTCTCGCCGAACGGCCGTGTCGCTGGCGGGCGGCCGACCCGCCTCGATGGGCGGCGAAACTGCATCCTGTCGGCATTCCGTTGGCCGGGTCGGTACCCTTTCCGGCCCTATGTCCTCCACTGTGGCATGTTCTTCCTGTCGAGCAGACAATCAGTCGGGGAGCCGTTTCTGCAACCAGTGCGGCGCGGCGATGAGTCCGACGTGCGTTTCGTGTGGGCACCAGAACGTGCCGGGGAGTCGGTTCTGCAACGAGTGCGGAGCGCCGCTCAGCGCTTCGGCCACCGCAACCGTCGCGCCGGTCTCGGTGGCAGCTCGCACCCCGACCCGCGCCGAGCGTCGCCTGGTGTCGGTGCTCTTCACCGATCTGGTGGGGTTCACCACCTTCAGCGAGCGGCGTGATCCCGAAGAGGTGCGCTCGTTCCTCACCCGCTATTTCGATCGGTCCCGCGAGATCGTGGAGCGATTCGGGGGGACCATCGAGAAGTTCATCGGGGATGCGGTGATGGCGGTGTGGGGGACGGTCGAAGCCCGTGAGAACGATGCCGAGCGAGCGGTGCGCGCCGGACTCGAGTTGGTGGACATGGTGCACACCCTCGGCGTCGAGATCGGAGTGCCCGATCTGCGTCTTCGCGCCGGCGTGCTCACCGGTGAGACGGCGGTGGGACCGGGCGGGAACGAGTCGACGGGGATGATCGTCGGTGATCTGGTCAACTCGGCCTCCCGGCTGCAGGCATCTGCGGAACCCGGAACCGTGTACGTGGGCGAGGCCACCCAACGGATCACCTCGGGCGCCATCCTCTATGAGTCCGCGGGGCTCCTCGAGATGAAGGGCAAGGCCGAGCCGATGGCGGCCTATCGCGCCTGCCGGATCGTGGCCCAACGCGGCGGTCGCGGGGCATCGGAGGGGATCGAGCCGCCGTTCGTCGGCCGCGACGACGAGTTCCGCATCCTCAAGGACCAGGTGCACGCCGCCACCCGTGAGCAGGGTGCCCGCCTGGTCTCCATCGTCGGTGAGCCGGGCATCGGCAAGACCCGGATCACCTGGGAGCTCGAGAAGTACATCGACGGCATCACCGACTCCATCTACTGGCACCACGGTCGATCGCCCGACTACGGAGAGGGCCTCACCTTCTGGGCGCTCGCCGAGATGGTGCGCCAACGCGCCGGGATCTCCGAGATGGACGATCCCGCCAAGAGCCGGATGAAGCTGCGCACCGCGGTGGCCCAGTACGCCCCCGCCGAGGAGGATCAGCGCTGGATCGAGCCCCGGCTCGCCGGGCTGCTCGGCCTGGAGGAGATGCCGGCCGGCGAACGCGGCGAGATGTTCTCGGCGATGCGGACCTTCTTCCAACGCATCGCCGACCTCGGCACCACGGTGCTGGTGTTCGAAGACCTGCACTGGGCAGACGACGGTCTCATCGACTTCATCACCGAACTCGTGGAACGTTCCTCTCGCAGCCCGATCCTGGTGGTGACCCTGGCCCGACCCGATCTGCTGGATCGGTATCCGGGGTGGGGTTCGGGCCGCCGCAACTCGATGTCGATGCAGCTCGCTCCGCTGTCCGAAGAGTCGATGCGTTCGCTCGTCGAGGGCACGGTGCCCGGGCTACCGGGACACGCCGTCGAGACGGTCATCGCCCGGGCGGGCGGGGTGCCGCTCTACGCCGTGGAGTTCATCCGCATGCTCATGTCCACGGGCGACGTGATGCGCACCGCCGAGGGTCGGTTCGAATTGGTGGGTGATCTCACCGACCTGTCGGTTCCCGAGACCGTGCAGGCGGTCATCGGCTCCCGCCTCGATCGGCTCGGGTCCGAGGATCGCCTCCTGCTCCAGGATGCGGCCGTGCTCGGGCTCAGCTTCACCCCGATGGCCCTCGCCGGGATGCGCGGTGAGCGGGTCGAGGCCATCCGGGAGCGCCTCCTCTCACTGGTGCGCGACGAGTTGCTGGAACTGGAGGAGGACCCCCGATCGCCGGAGCGCGGCCAGTATCGCTTCGTGCAGGGGCTCATTCGCGAGGTGGCCTACGGGCGACTCTCCCGCGAAGATCGTGCCGAGCGCCATCTCCGCGCCGCCGGCTACTACGAAGAGCTGGGCGATCTCGAGCTGGCAGCGGCGCTGGCCACCCACTACATGGCCGCTCACGAGGCCAGCACGGGCGACACGGCGCTGGTGGGCAAGGCCCGCCAGGCGCTCATCGGCGCCGCCAAGCGCGCCGCCGAGCTCCATGCCCACCGTCAGGTGGTCTCGCTGCTCGGCAAGGCGCTGGAGATCTCCACCGATGAGGCCGGGGCCCTCGCCTACGAGATCCTGGAGAAGCTGTCCGAGGCGAGCTTCATCGCCGGCGACAACGAGGCGGCGATTCGCTACGCCCTCGACGCCGAGAGTCGCTATCGCCTCGCCGACGACCTCGCCGGTCGCAAACGAGCCGCCACCCTGGCGGCGCGGGCATACACCAGCTCGTATCACACGAGTGACGCCCAGGCGCTCCTCGAACCGCTCTACGACCCAAACTCCAACGATGGCGACGCCGAGACGCTGGA
Organism: Acidimicrobiia bacterium; assembly: GCA_016215655.1. Lineage (GTDB taxonomy): Bacteria > Actinomycetota > Acidimicrobiia > Spongiisociales > UBA11373 > UBA11373. The sequence goes on along the minus strand of JACRIT010000093.1, from coordinate 56,870 downwards.
GATGGAGCTCGAACTCGCCCGGGCCTACATGTTCGGGGACCCTCACCGCAGCCTGCAGATCGCGGAGCGGGCCCTTGCTCGGGACCGGGGCGCGCTCAATCCGGCGACATTGATCAATGGCATCATCAACCGCGGGAACGCCCTCGGCGGGGTGGGGCGGGCTCTCGAAGCGCGAGCGCTCATGCGCGGTGTGGTCGAAGTCGCCGACGAGCTCGGCCTGCAGCGTCAGGCCATCCGCGCGTTGTGGAACCTCGGCGTCGTCTATCAGTTCGACGACCTGCAGCGCTCCAACGAGATGATGCGCGAGGTCCTGGAGCGTTCCCGCCGCATCGGTGATCAGTTGTGGGCGCAGATGTCGCTGGATGCAAGTGCGCTCGCCGACATGCTCGACGGGCGTTTCGCCGACTCCGCCGCCACTCTCGCCGAGTTCGATGACCCCGATCTTCCCGAGGCGATTCGCCTCCAGGCGGAGTACACCAAGACGCTCCTCAAGCTCTATCAACGCCCCGCTCCCGAGGACTTCGCCCGAATTCGGGAGGTGCTGGACGAGCTCATCACCGATGCCGACCTGGTCACCCAGCGCGAGATCGCCCACTCGGAGATCGACCTCCTCGAGGGCGATTGCGCCGCCGCGGCTCATCGGCGGATCGCCTACGCCGAGGCTCCAGCGGTCCCAATCCACTCCTATCTCGCTGCGATGTGGATCGGTGACGAATCGGCGATGTCACAGGCTGCCAGCGACATGGCGGCGGGGAATCCCGGCCGGTATGTCGATGCTGTAGCGACCCTGCTCCGTGCCTCCCTCCTCGCCCTCGGTGGCGATCGCGAGACCGCGGCCGCGGGGTTCCGCACCGGCATCGAGACCCTGTCCCGTATCGGCATGGGGATCGAAACCGCCATCGCCCGGGCGGTGTTCGCCCGCAGAGTCGGCCTGGATCATCCCGAAGCGGCTGCCGCCGCAGGCTCCGCCCGGGCCTGGCTGGAACAGGTGGGTGCCCATCGAGTGCTCGAGGTGTTCGCCGAAGCCCTCCCCGGCGAGGCCCGGGTGGCCTCCACCGGCTCGTAGCGGCGGCAAGATGGCCGTATGGGATCGCCGTGCTCCGGCGATCACCTGGTGAACGAGAGAAAGTGAGACATGTCGCCCGACGCCGTCACCGAGTTCATCAGGGTCCTGCGCGAAGAGGCCGATGGTGCCGACTTCCGCACCCTCAGTGGGCCGGCCATCCCCGCCACGACACCCGGCGTGCTGGCACGGTGGCGTACCCGCCTGGCGACGGCTGCTGCCGCGGGAGTGACCGCGGTCGCCGCCTTCGGCGGCCTGGCCTACGCCGCGGATGACGCCGCTCCCGGTGCCCTGCTCTACGGGATCGATCGCGCCTTCGAGGGGATCGGGATCGGCAACGGTGGTGAGCACGAGCGCCTCGAGGAGGCCGTCGCCCTCGCCAAGCACGGCGATCCGGCGCTGGGACTCGAGCATGCTGCCGGCGTCACCGGCGACCCGGCGGCCCAGGCTGCGTTGATCGAGGCAGCCGAACGCATCATGGTCCGGGAGCAGAACCAGGTCGGTGAGCAGACCCAGACCCGCGTGCAGGTGGCGGAGTTGCTCCAGTACATGGCGCAGAACGCCGGCGCCGTCGACGGACCCACGGTCGCCGACCTCGCACGGTCGATCGGTGGTGAGCCGTCCGGTCCTCCCGATGGAACTCCGGCCGGTCCCCCCGACGGGGTTCCGGCTGGCCCGCCCGACAGCACCCCAGGCGGACCCGGCGACACCGCACCAGGGGCGAGCGGTGACACTCCTGCTGGTTCGAACGGTGGGCAAGGCGCCGGCGGTGACCCCCCGCAGGGGTCCGGCGCCAATCCGCACGGCGGTCCGCGCTAGATCCGGTCACGACACCATCCGATCCGGGCATCCGACATTCGGGTGCCCGGATCGCGTTACCGGAGGTGACGGGCATCATGACAGCCATGGCCGGGCGCATCGAGGTCGACTTTCCCACCGCACTCGCCAACGCCAAGCGTGGAGATGAGGCGGCATGGCGCGACCTGTTCCAGATCATCTCTGGCCGCGTCGTCGGCTTCCTGGTGGTGCGCGGCATGCGCGACCCCGAAGACGTGGCCGGCGAGGTATTCGCCGATGTCGTGCGGTCCATCAAGCGTTTCCACGGAGATCGCCGCGACTTCCTAGCGTGGACCCTGACGATCGCCCACCGGAGGATGGTCGATGCCGTCCGATCGTCCGTGCGCCGACCCGAGGATCCGACGCCGGCCGATCAGCTGGATGGGCGCGATCCGGTGGACGTGGAAGACGCGGCACTCGGCCTCGTCGGTGCAGAGCGGGCGCGTCTCCTGCTCGAGCGACTCACACCCGAACAGGCGGATGTGCTGGCGCTGCGGATCTACGGCGAATTGACGCTCCCTGAGATCGCCCGTCGGCTGGACAAGCCGCTCACCGCAGTCACCTCGCTGCAGCATCGGGGCCTCGAGGCGCTGCGCCGACACCTCGAGGCCGAGGGGCCGCTTAGCTCCGAGTGATGACGTGCCGGGTGAGTGCCGCCTCGTCGGCATGGCCACGAAGGTGATCGAGGGCGTGGAGCATGGCGTAGCCCGCAGTCATCGACCATGTCGAGCCATCGGAGCGCGTGCGCTGACGCGGTGCACCCCAGTCGATCGATGCGGCCCCGTCGAGGATCGCCAGGCACTCGGCGCCGATGGTGCTGATGGCGTCGAGCAGCGTGTCCGGATCGGCGACCTGGGCAGCGAACTCGGCATCGCGATCGCGCGGCGGGAGCGGCGCACCGACGGCGAGGCTCATCAGCAGCCGCGTCGCGCCGAGGGCATGGGTGACCAGCACCGCGATCGAGTTGGTGTCGGCGCCGGCCGGACGGCGATTGAGCGCATCGGCGTGGAGCCCGTCGACGGAGTGCCGGAGGACGTCGAAGGCATCCACGGCGAGGGCGCGGGTGGCGGTGATGATCGGATCGGCCATCGGATCCCCTGGGTTGGAGGAGTCCGAGCCTATCGAAGCCGCACCGCCGCCTACCCGAATCGGTAGCCCACGCTCCGCACGGTGGCGATCCACGAGGCGCGCTCTTCGCCGAGCTTGGAGCGGAGGCGACGGACGTGCACGTCCACCGTCCGGGCGCCGCCGAAGTAGTCGTACCCCCAGACCCGATTCAGTAGTTGCTCGCGCGACCACACCCGTCCGGCGTTGGTGGCGAAGAAGCGCAGCAGTTCGTACTCCATGAAGGTGAGGTCGATCGGTGTGATCCCGACGGTGGCCTGATACGTGGCCAGGTTGAGCGTGAGGTCCTTGAAGGTCACCATCTCGTCCGCCGAGGCTGTGCCACCTGCACCGACGGCGATGCGTGCCACCCGGACCGCCACCTCATCGGGATCGAGCGGAGCCAGCACGAAGTCGTCGAAGTCGCCTGCGGCCAGGGCGGGGAGGTGGCGTCGTGCCGCCACCACGAGCACCGGCACCGACGAGCCGTCGCGCACCCGCCGAGCCAGGGTCAGTCCCGCCGTGGGATCCTCGCCGAGTTCCACGACCACAAGGCCCCATCCCTCTTCGGGCTCGAGATCTGCCACTGCGGCGGCATCGGGCACCGACACGAGTGCGCCCCCGGCGGCACGCAGCGCCTCGGTGAGCGCCGGCGATGGGGATTCTGGGTGGATGGCGATGTTCACGGTCGATCTCCGATGATGGACACCGTCATGCGGGAGCAGACCCCACACCGACGGGTGACGGGCAACGGGTAACGGGTAACGCCCTCACAGTATCGGCAGATACTCCTCGAGTTCGTAGCGACTCACATGGCGCTGGTAGCGGTCCCATTCCGCCCGCTTGTTGCGCAGGAACCAGCCGAAGAGGTGCTCGCCGAGGGCACCGGCCACCAATTCGGAGGATTCCATGGCGTCGAGCGCCGATGCCAGGTTGCCGGGGATGCGCTCCACGCCGGCGGCGGCGAGTTCGGCTGCCGACAGACCGGACACGTTGGAGGCGATCTCGGGCGGCAACGGATAGCCGCCCTCGACGCCGGCAAGTCCGGCGGCGAGGATCACCGAAAAGGAGAGGTATGGATTGCAGGCCGGGTCGGGAGAGCGATACTCGACGCGGGTGCTCGAGGGCTTGCCCTTCTTCGGGGTGGGAACCCGCACCAGCGCCGACTGGTTGTTGCGGGCCCAGGTGATCCACACCGGAGCGTCGAATCCCGTGACCAGGCGCTTGTAGGAGTTGACCCACTGGTTGGTGACCGCGGTGATCTCGCGCCCATGGCGCAGCAGGCCGGCGATGAATCCCTGCGCCACCTTCGACAGCCCGTACTCCGCCCCGGCCTCGTGGACCGCGTTGGCATCGCCTTCGAAGAGCGACAGGTGGAGGTGCAGGCCGCTGCCGTCGTAGTGCTCCAATGGCTTGGGCATGAAGGTGGCGTAGATGCCGTGCTCCAGCGCCACCTCCTTCACCGCCAGCCGCGTGGTCATGAGGGCGTCGGCCATGGTGAGGGCGTCGGTGTAGCGGAGGTCGAGCTCGTGCTGGCTGGGAGCCACCTCGTGGTGGGACGCCTCCACGGGGATGCCGAGGTTCTCCAGTGCCATGATCGTCTTGCGGCGATATTCCTGGGCGACGTCGAGCGGGGTGAGATCGAAGTATCCCCCGCGATCGAGGGTCTGTGGGTGCGGTCCCGAGTCGGCGAAGTAGAAGTACTCGACCTCCGGCCCCACGTAGAAGGTGAAGCCGAGATCGGCGGCGCGCTGCAGGTTGCGCTTCAACACGGCGCGGGGGTCCCCGGCGAAGGGCTCGCCGTCGGGGGTGGTCAGGTCGCAGAACATTCGGGCGACGCCGGCGTGATCGTCACGCCACGGCAGGATCTGAAAGGTGGTGGCATCGGGATGGGCGAGCATGTCGGCCTCTTGCACCCGGGAGAAGCCGTCGATCGCAGAGCCGTCGAACTGCATGCCCTCGTCGAAGGCGTTCTCCAGTTCGGCCGGGGTGATGGCGAACGACTTCAGATAACCGAGCACATCGGCGAACCACAGCCGGATGAAGCGGATGCCCCGCTCCTCGACCGTGCGCAGCACGTACTCCTCTTGCTTGCCCATGGGTGACCTCCGACCGGTCATGGTAAAGGCCGCTCGTCGCTGTCGCGGATCGATCAAGTGTCGCCCTGCCTCAGGGCGACACTTGATTCCCGGGGCGATCAGCGACGAGTGACCTTTAGGGTCGCTCCCGAGTGTGAGAAGAGCCCGTACCCTCTCGAAACACAGCGTTCACACACCGGCAACCCATCCGAAATCGGAATCCGGTAGAACGGTCCATCGAATCCGAGTGAGCAGGAGGCGTTCCGTGGCCGGACCCAAAGACGTGCTGAAGATGGTGGCCGATGGGGAGTACGAGTTCATCGACCTGCGGTTCTGTGACCTCCCCGGACAGGTGCAGCACTTCACCGTCCCGGCTTCCGAACTCACCTTGGCGTCGTTCGACGAGGGCTTCGGCTTCGACGGTTCGTCGATCCGGGGGTTCCAGGCGATCCAGGAATCCGACATGCTGCTCTTTCCCGACCCCGACACCGCCGTCGAGGATTCGTTCCGCGATCGCCGCACCCTGATCCTCTACTGCTGGGTGCGCGACCCGATCACCGGACAGCCCTACGAGAAGGATCCCCGCTACGTCGCCAAGAAGGCGGAGGCCTATCTGAAGAGCACCGGCATCGCCGACACCTCGTTCTGGGGCCCGGAGGCCGAGTTCTACATCTTCGACTCGGTCCGCTACGACCAGCGGCAGAACACGGCGTTCTTCGAGGTGGATTCCGAGGAGGGGGCGTGGAACAGCGGTCGGGAGGAACCGGGAGGCAACCTCGGGTACAAGCCCGGGTTCAAAGAGGGGTACTTTCCGGTCCCCCCGACCGATCACTTCCAGGATCTTCGCTCCGAGATGGCGGCGCGCCTTGCCGCCGCCGGCATCCCGGTGGAGGTGCAGCATCACGAGGTCGGCACCGCCGGCCAGTCCGAGATCGACATCCGATACGGCGGCCTTCTCCAGACGGCAGACCGGGTGACATTGTTCAAGTACGTGGTGAAGTCGACCGCCTGGGAGTTCGGGAAGACGGTGACGTTCATGCCCAAGCCCATCTTCCAGGACAACGGCTCGGGGATGCATTGCCATCAGAGCCTGTGGCTCGACGGCAAGCCGCTCTTCTACGACGAGAAGGGATACGCCGGGCTATCCGACATGGCGCGGTACTACATCGGCGGGCTGCTCAAGCACGCCCCATCGCTCATGGCATGGGCGGCGCCGACCACGAACTCGTATCGCCGCCTGGTGCCCGGGTACGAGGCGCCGGTCAACCTCGTGTACAGCCAGCGCAATCGCTCGGCGGCGATCCGCATCCCGGTGGTGAGCCGGCGACCCGAGTTGAAGCGGCTCGAGTTCCGCTGCCCCGACCCGTCGGCGAACCCGTACCTGGCCTTCGCCGCCATGCTGCTCGCCGGTCTCGACGGCATCGCCAACCGGATCGATCCGGGAGCGCCCGTGGACAAGGACCTCTACGACCTGCCGCCGGAGGAGCTGGCGAAGGTGCCCACCGTTCCCGGGTCACTCGAGGAGTCGCTGGCGGCCCTGGAGGCGGATCACGAGTACCTGCTCGTCGGCGATGTGTTCACCGAGGGTCTCATCAAGGACTGGATCGCCTACAAGCGGATTCATGAGCTCGACCCGGTGCGGCTGCGTCCCCATCCGTGGGAGTTCATGCTGTATTACGACTGCTGAGAGGGTCGCCGACCTGCGGTCGGCTCCCGCAATGCGCAATACGCAATGCGCCAGAACGCGTTCCGGGCTCACTGGCGCGCTCTGACGAATTGCGAATTGCGAATTGCGGTTGGCGTCCGAACCGCGCCGCCCCCACCTACCCTGCCGTCACGATGACCATCGACGATCAACCGTCGCTGACCCGGGCAACCGCCGAGGGAGCGCTGTGGATCGGAGGCTCGCTCGGCATCCAGATCGCAGTCGGGGTCGTCGCCCAGGTGATCCTCGCCGGGTTGCTCACCGCCCACGACTTCGGCCTGGTGGCGCTGGTGATGTCGATCTCATTGATCACGGTGAGCGTGAGCGGCTTCGGGATCTCGACGCTCATGGCACAGCGCACCCCTGCGGAGATCGGCTCCCTGCGGGCACCCGTGATGCGGGCCGGCCTCTGGGCATCCGCGGTGTGCACCCTGATCCTCGCGGCGATCGGGCCGGTGGCGGCGCGGCTGCTCGACGAACCGGATCTGCGGTGGTTGCTGCTGGTCAATGCCTCGGTTCTGACCCTCAAGCCATACACGGCGGTGGCGACGGCCGCCTTGCAGGCTCGACTCCAGTTCGGTCGCGTGGCGTGGTCGCTCCTGGTGTCCGCGGTGGCTCACTACGTGGTGTCCATCGTGCTCGCCGGTGCCGGTGTCGGGGCGATGAGTCTCGTCATCGGCTTCCAGGTGAACACGGTCGTCTTCGCAGCGATGTTGTGGGTCCTGTCCCGTGACCTCGATGAGATCCGGCCGAATCCGACGATATCCACGCGTGAAGCCGCAGGTCTGGCACGCTGGCCGCTGACCGGAGAGGTGGCGGGCGAGGCCGTCGGGAGGATCGACTTCCTGATGCTGGGGATCTTCGTGCCCACACGGGTGGTCGGCATCTACTACTTCGCTTATCAGCTCGTGCTCCGGCTCAATGCACTGCTCACCGGGGTGGCGCGCACGGTCCTGTTTCCGGCGCTCTCCCAGATCGTGACCGCGCGCGATGAGCGTCAGGCGGCCGGGGTGCTACGCGCCGGCACCCTCCTCGCCCTCGTCGGGGGGGCCGCCGCCGCCGCCCTCATCGCCTCGATGTCGTCACTCGAGGCGATCCTGTGGAGCGGACGATGGGAGGATGCGGTGCCCGCCATGATGCTGTTGGCATCGGTCGCCCCGGGGCAGGCAGCCCAGGCTGCCGTCGAGCAACTGGTGAAGGCGCGGGGCCACTTCCGCCGCTGGACCGGGATCATCGCCGTGCGTGCCGTGTGGAGCGCCGCCGTCGCACTCGTCATCGGATTCGTGCTGGGTGACGGCGCCACCGCCACCGGCGTCGCCGTGGCGATCGTGGTCTTTGCCGCAATCGAGACGGTGGTCGAGGTGGTCGTCGTCGGCCGCGGCGTCGGCATTCCCGTGGGTCGCTACTGGGCGATCACGCTGCCGATCTGGACCGCACTCGTCGCCATCGGGTGGGGCGTGGTCTGGGTGGTGTCGGGCTCATCGCTCGGTCCCTGGATGGCGACGATCTCGGCCCTGGGCATGGTCGGGCTCCTCTCCCTGGCGGTGGCCGCGATTGCGTGGCGGGCGGGCGTCGTTCCCCGCTTCTGAGCATCTCCAGCGGTGCCGGGTGAACGAGGGTCGATCAGGGATCGATACCCGACGGTCGGCGTGAGGACCCTGTTCTCAGGTCCCGGTGGCGGTCGTGGTGGTGGTCGCACCGGTGGCTGCCGTCGTCCGGATGGCGGCAATGGCGGCCATCACCTCGTCCATCTGAACGCCGAACTCGGCCACCGCGGTGCGGCGCAGCGTCCCGTCGTCGGGGGCTTCCAGGCCGATGACGATGTCGCCGACCTTGGCGGACAGATCCGAGACCTCCACGACCAGGGCGACGTGTCCTTCGGCGAGATCCGGCGGCACGCCGCTCACCTCGGTCACGGCGCTCTCCCAGTCCTCGAGCTGTGATTGCGCCTCGAGGAACTTGGTACGGGCTTCGGCGAAGGTGATGGCCCGGTTGTCCCAGTCGGTGTTGATGCCCACGACGTCCTCGCGGAAGGCGATCGCCTGGTTCTCGAAGATGTCCAGGGTCACCATGAACGAGGCGATGTCCGGAGGAAGGCTGGTGGTGGAACTCGTGGCATCCGTCGGGAACGGCGGGTTGGCATCGGTGGTGCCGCTCGGGTTGCTCGTGGGGTCGAGGCTGTTCACGAAGGTGTAGGTGAGTACGACCATCGCCACGATGATGAGCGGCAGGATCCAGCGGCCGTGTCTCGGATCGGTGGTTTCCACGGCCAAACGGTAGTCGGCACCGGAAGTTTGGAGAGCGCTTGCGGGAGGTGTCGCCCATCGCCCGTCACCCGTTTGGGAGCCCGGCTCCCGGGCCGGACACCCGAACCGGCGACGGTGACGGGGCCCCGGGGCATCCGGTATCAGGCCCCGGTACCCTCGCCCCATGGAACTGCGAGGTGTCACGGCCCTGGTCACCGGGGCGGCCCACCGAGTGGGCAAGGCGATCGCCCTGGGGCTGGCTGCCTCCGGGTCGAACGTGGTGCTGCACTTCCACCGTTCGGGCGAGGCTGCCGAAGCCACGGCAGCCGAGATCCGGGCTCACGGGGTGAAGGTGGTGCTGGTATCCGGCGATCTCGGGGATGACCCGGCGGCCGTGATGGGCGCCGTCGGCGATCTGGCGCCTGTCCGGGTCCTGGTCAACAGCGCTGCGGTGTTCGGCAACGACCGGCTCACCGAGGTGTCCCGCACCGAATGGGAGACCACCCTCGCGATCGATCTCACCGCCCCGGTGTTCCTCACCCAGGCCTTCGCTCGCGCTCTCCCCGATGGGCTCGATGGCGCCGTCATCAACGTCACAGACTGGCGTACCGAGCGCCCGTACCGCGACCACTTCTCCTACACCGTGGCCAAGGGCGGCCTCGACACCTTCACGCGGGCCGCCGCCGAGTCCCTGGCCCCTCGCATCCGTGTCAACGCCGTCGCCCTCGGTGCCATCCTTCCGCCACCGGGCCGTGGCTCCGCGTATCTGAAGGAGCTCGCCCAGGAGATTCCCGTGCAACGCGTCGGCGGAACCGAACCCGTCGTGCAGGCGGTGCTCGCCCTCATCGGCAACGACTTCATCACCGGAGAGATCCTGAGGGTGGATGGCGGGGCGCATCTGAGGTGAGTCCCTGCGAGTCGGTAGGCTCGCCTCCCATGGACCAGATCTTCATCCGCGACCTGCTCGTCCGCGGCATTCTCGGCATCAATCCCGAGGAGCGGGCCAATCGGCAGGACATATTGGTCAATGTGACCATGTCTGCCGATCTGCGGCTGGCGGCTCGCAGCGACGACATCGGGGATTCGGTCAACTACCGCACCATCGCCAAGGCGATCCTCGCCCACGTCGAGCAGGGCTCGCCGATGCTCGTCGAGCGACTCGCCGAAGAGATCGCCGACCTGTGTTTCGCCACCGACGAGCGCATCGCCGAGGTCGAGGTGACAGTGGAGAAGCCGGGAGCGCTTCGGTTCGCCGAATCGGTGGGGGTGGTGATCCACCGTACCCGGGAGGCGTCATGACCCGTGCCGTCGTGTCACTGGGGAGCAACGTCGAGCCCGAGCGCAACCTCCCCACGGCCCTGGCGAGGTTGCATCGCCAGCCCGGCATCGTCGTCGTCGATCAGAGCCGGTGCTATCGATCGGCGGCCGTCGGTGGCGGACCGGAGTTCCTCAACGCGGCGGTGCTCATCGAGACGCGGCTCGGGCCGGCCCAGGTTCGGACGCTCTTGCGTGGCATCGAGTCGGGCATGGGCCGGGTGCGCACCGCCGATCGGAACGCTCCCCGCCCCATCGACCTCGATCTCATCCTCTACGAAGGGTTTGTCGGTGAGATCGACGGGACGATGATCCCGGACACCGATATCGGCCGGTACGCCCACCTTGCCGTTCCCGCCGCGGACGTTGCTCCGAATTGGGAATACCCTTCACCGGGATCCCTCTTGAAGACCATCGCCGGTCCTTTCCGCAACCACATCGAGGTGTTCATGTCGAGCGATATCAGCCCCGGCCCCGGCCGCTACGCCCCGGAGCAGGGAATGGAGGCTACCGCCGACGAGATCCACGACCCCGAGTTCGAGGCGACGGTGCGGTCGATGCTCCTCCAGTTGGGTGAAGACCCGTCGCGCGAAGGGTTGATGCGGACCCCGCTGCGCGTCGCCAAGGCCATGGACTTCCTCACCAGCGGCTACACGGGATCACTCGAAGAGATCGTGAACAATGCCATCTTCGAGTCGGACATGGACGAGATGGTCCTGGTGAAGGACGTCGAGTTCTACTCGCTCTGTGAGCACCACATGCTGCCCTTCTTCGGCAAGGCGCATGTCGGATACCTGCCGAACCGGAAGATCATCGGGCTGAGCAAGATCCCGAGGATCATCGACCTGTATGCGCGCCGGTTGCAGGTGCAGGAACGGCTCACGAGTCAGATCGCCGATGCCGTCGATCAGGTCCTCGAACCGCACGGTGTGGCCGTGGTCATGGAGGGCAGTCACTTCTGCATGATGATGCGAGGCGTGCAGAAGCAGGGCACGTCCATGGTGACCTCGGCGATGCGTGGCGGCTTCCGCACCAACCCACTGACCCGCAGCGAGTTCATGGAGTTGATACGGGACTGAGTTTCCAGTTGCCCGAACTCAGACCCCGGCTTCGCGCAAGCGCCTCCACACCTTCTCGGGGGTGAAGGGCGGCCTGGTGAGCCTGATGCCCACAGCGTGATACACGGCGTTGGCGATGGCGGGGAGGGGACCGTTGATCCCGATCTCGGCCACCGACTTGGCCCCCATCGGGCCGGTGGGCTCGTACGAGTCGATGAGCATCACCGTCATCGGCGGCAGGTCGACGGCACCGGGGATCTTGTACCGAGCCAGGTCGGGGTTGCGGTTGCGGCCGCGGACGGTGAACTGCATCTCCTCGGTGAGGGCGTAGCCGATGCCATTGGCAATGGCTCCCTCCACCTGCCCCTCGGTCATGATCGGATTGATCGGGGTTCCGCAGTCGACGGCGGCCAGGAAGTCGGTCACCCGGATCAGGCCGGTCTCGACATCGACTTCGACCTCGGCGAATGCCGCCATGAAGGGTGGCGGCGACGACTCGGGGACGAAGGAGGCGGTCGCCGCGATCTGGGCGGGGTCGGGTCCGTAGTAGGAACGCTTGCCGATGTCCGCGAGCGACACCGAGCGTTGTGGTCCTTCGATGTGACCCTCGACGATGCCGAGTCCGGTGGGGTCGCTCTCCAGGATGCGCCCGGCCACGGCAAGGATCTGATCGCGCACCCGCATCGCCGCCAGCTCGACCGCCTTGCCCGACACGTAGGTGGTCGATGAGGCATAGGCGCCGGTGTCGAACGGTGTGAGATCGGTATCCGCGGCGACCACGACGATCGCCTCGACCCCGACCCCGAGGACCTCGGCGGCGATCTGGGCCAGCACCGTGTCGGAGCCGGTGCCGAGGTCGGTCGATCCGGTGAACAGGGTGAACGATCCGTCGTCGTTCATCGAGATCGTGGCCGAGGCCATGTCAACGAGGGCGATGCCCGAACCCTGCATGTGCGCCGACATCCCCACGCCACGGCGAAGCGCACCCGCTCCCGGGGTGCGAGCCCGGCGTTCCGCCCATCCGAAACGCTCGGCACCCCGACGGAGGCACTCCTCGAGGGCACATGAGGTGATCACCTGCGGGGTGCCCTTGCGGCCTTCGCCCAACTCCTCGAAGATCGGAGAGGTCTCTCCGGTCCGGATGTGGTTGCGGAGCCGCAACTCGACGGGGTCGATGCCCAGGCGCTCGGCGAGGTCGTCCATGGCGGTCTCGAGGGCGAACGAGCCCTGGGTGCCCCCATAGCCCCGGTAGGCGCCGGCTACGGGCAGTGTCGTGTACACCACCCGTCCATCGAAAGCGAGGTGAGGCGCCTTGTTGTAGAGCGGCAGGGTCTTCGACCCCGTGTTCGACAACACCGTGAGTCCGTGTGCCCCATAGGCCCCGGTGTTGGAGATGGCATCCATCCCGATCGCCTGGAGCATCCCGTCCGCCCCGGCACCGAGGCGCACCCGGATGCGCATCGGATGGCGGGTTCGAGCGGAGACGAACTCCTGCTCGCGGGTGTACTCGAGCCGGGCGGGACGGCCGGTGCGCAGGGTGACGAGCGCGGCGACGTCTTCGAGAAGCACTTCTTGCTTGACTCCGAAGCCTCCGCCGAGGCGCGGCTTGATCACGCGCACGCGGTGGATGGGAAGATCGAGGAGCCGGGCGACGATGCGCCGCACGTGGAACGGCACCTGCGTGCTGGCGAGGATCACGAGACGACCGTCGGGGTCGAGGTGGCTGAGCACCACATGGGGCTCGAGCGGGGCGTGCTGGGCGTACTGGGTCTCGATCGTCGTCTCGGCCGTCACCGCAGACTCGGCGAGGCCGGCAGCGACATCGCCCACCTTGGCCCCGATCACCGACACCACGTTGTGGGGGGCGTCCCACACGTCCAGACAGTCGTCCTCGTCGTGGATCACGGGAGCTCCGGTCGCCAGGGCGGCGTCGATGGACAGGACCGGGGTCAACTCCTCGAAATCGATTGCGATGAGGGCGGCGGCCTCCCGCGCCGCGGAGAGGGTGTCGGCGGCCACCGCCGCCACCCGATCGCCGACGAATCGCACCTTCGTGTCGAACATCCGGGTGTCGTACGGGCTCGGCTCGGGAGCCCCCTGCCCGGCCGTGGTGTACCGCATCGCCGGGGTGTTGTGATGGGTGAGGACGCACGCCACGCCAGGATGGGCTTCGGCAGCGGCGGTGTCGATGCTGCGAATGCGGGCGTGTGCCACGGGACTCGTGAGCAACGCGACGTGGAGCATGCCGGGGAGTTCGACATCGCCGGCGAAGACGGGCTTGCCGGTCACCAGGGCCCGACCGTCGACCTTGCGCTCGCTGACTCCCACCACCGTGAACTTCGGGGACTCAGCCATGGCGGGCCTCGCGCAGCAGCGTCGCCGCCGTCAGGATCGCCGCCACCGGCTTCGTGTAGCCGGTGCACCGGCAGTACGAACCGGCCAGGGCCCGGCGCACCTCGGCCTCGGTCGGATCGGGTTGGTTCGCCAGGAGGTCGAGAGCGGTCATGAGCATCCCCGGAGTGCAGAACCCGCACTGCACGGCACCGGCATCGAGAGCGGTGAATTGCAGCGGGTGGAGGCCCGCCGGGCTCTCGAGGCTCGCCACCGTGCGGATCTCGGAGCCATCCACCTGGGCGGCGAACACCAGGCAGGCGTTGACGGCCCGTCCATCAAGGAGCACCGCGCACGATCCGCAGTCGCCGCGGTCGCAGCCGTTCTTCACGCTGGTGGAGCCGAGGCGGCGGAGCAGATCCATGACACACTCGCCGGGATCGATCTCCGCCTCACGGCGCACCCCATCGACGGTGAGGGCGATCTTCATGCGAGGCGCTCGGCAATCTCGGTGAGGCAGCGACGCACCAGCACCTCGGTGAGCACCCGGCGGTACTCGGCGGTGGCACGCTCGTCGCTGCGCGCCGGCACCGCTGCGGCTGCCATCTGTGCCGCGGTGACGATCACCTCAGGAGTGAGGGGCCGGCCCGCCAGGTGAACTTCGACATCGTTCATCGAGGCGGCGACGGCGGGCGTTTCACCGACCACGACGCGCGCCGCGGCGATGGCAGCGCGGTCGTCGAGGTCGAGGCGGCACGCGCAGTTGAGGATCGCCAACTCGAAGGCAGTGCGGCTGAACTTGCGAAAGGCGGAGCCGGAACGGGCCGGGGGCTCCGGAATGGTGATGGAGGTGATGATGAGCGGGGTGCGATGACGGCCCTCGCGATAGAAGCCGGCAAGCGATTGGGTGTGAGCCGATCCATCGTTCCAGGTGATGGTGGCGTCGAGGGCCAGCAACACCGGGATCACGTCGGAGAGGCGTCCGCGGGCGAGATGGCCGCCGATGGTGGCGCGATTGCGCAGGAGCGGCGACCCCACCTCGACGAGCATCGTGGCGACCACGCCGCCGGCGATGGCCGCCACCCGGGGGTCTCCCAGCATGGCGGTCAGGGTCGTGGTGGCACCGATGCGGACTCCGCCACGGTACGACTCGATGCCGGCAAGGGGCAGCACGGTGAGATCGACCATGTCCGCAGCCTGCGCCGGGGGGTGCAGCATCACGTCGGTGCCCCCCGATACCGGAATGGCCCCGGCCCGCACGGCTGCCACCGCCGCACCCAGGTCGGGCGGTCGGACGAAGCGCGAGACGTTCGCGATCGACACGCCTCGACTCTATGGGAGTCATGCCTCCCGCGAGGGGGTCTTTCGGCCCGGTCTGGGCGACATCCGGCGCTACCCGGCGGCCTACCGTGATGTGACGATTCAGTCGGAGGGTCGGTTTTCGCCGCCCGGAACCAGAGGGAGAGCCCAGATGCGCAGTTTCGCCGGGCGGGACATCCTGTCCCTGAAGGACTTCGAGCACGCCGAGTTCATGCAGGTATTCGAGACGGCCGAGGATCTCGAGCCGATTGCCCGTTCCCGGCGCAACGGCGACCTGCTCGCCACCAAGACGCTGGTCACGGCGTTCTACCAGCCATCGACCCGCACCCGGCTGGCGCACGAGGCGGCGATGCATCGTCTCGGCGGCCATGTGGTCGGCTTCGCCGATCCGAAGATGACCCGCGCCGGGGACTTCTATCAGGAGTCGATCAAGGACACCGTCCACATGCTGGAGTACTACGGCGACGCCATCGTGATGCGTCACTTCCAGCAGGGCGCCCCGGCCGAGGCGGCGCGGTGGGCGAGCGTTCCGGTGATCAATGCCGGCGACGGCTGGGGCGAGCATCCCACCCAGGTGCTCACCGATCTGTACACGGTGTTGAAGGAACGGGGGACCATCGACGGGCTCACCTTCCTCTGCATCGGCGACATGCGGATGCGGACGATGCACTCACTCGGGTACGCCCTGACCCAGTTCGATGCCCAGGCGATCTTCGTGTCGCCTCCGGACATGTCGCTCACCGCGGAGTTCAAGGCGGATCTGGCGAGCCGCGGCCTCGTGTTCCGCGAGGCCGAGCACGTCGCCGAGGTCATCGGCGACGCGGATGTGATCTACATGGAGCCGGTGGTGCAGGCCGACTACACCCAGAGCCGGGTGGAGTCGGGGGGAGCGGCGCGGCCCACGACCCCGGACAACTACCGGGTCACCAAGGACCTGCTCAAGAGGGCGCGGACCGACTCGATCATCCTCCACTCGCTGCCCCGCATGGACGAGCTGCCGGAGGACGTGGATGCCACCCGTCATGCCCGGTACTGGGAAGAGGCCTTCAACGGGGTCGTGATGCGCATGGCCCTGCTCGCGCTGGTTCTCGGCGCCACCGAGTGAAAGGGGTTCGACGATGCGCACCGGTCTGCGCGGCCGTGATCTGATCACCTGCGAGGAGTGGACCAAGGGTGAGATCGACACCGTGATGGAGGTGGCGCTCGACTTGAAGCGCCGCCGCGCCCTGGGTCAACCCCATGCCCTGCTCGAGGACAAGGTGCTGGCGATGCTGTTCTTCTTCTCCAGCACCCGGACCCGGGCGTCGTTCGAGGCGGGAATGGCGCAACTCGGCGGCCATGCCCAATTCATCGAGAGCAAGACCACCCAGATCGCCCACGGCGACACCGCCAAGGAGATCGGAGAGATCCTGGGCCGGTACAACGATGGCATCGCCATTCGCCACGTGGACTGGAAGGTGGGCAACGGCTATCTGCGCGAGGTGGCAGAGGCCTCGCGGGTGCCGGTGCTGAACATGCAGTGCGACCTGTATCACCCCTTCCAGGCCCTCGCCGACCTTCTCACGATCATCGAGGAGAAGGGGGATCCGCGCGGGCTCACCATCGACGTCTCGTATGCCTATGCCGCCTCGTATCAGAAGCCGATGAGCGTGCCGATCAGCCTGATCCTGCTGCTCACCCGCTTCGGTGCCAACGTCCGGCTCACCCGGCCTCCCGAGTTCCGGCTCCACACGGAGTTCATGGATCAGGCTGCGGGCTACGCCCGGGCCTCTGGAGGCTCGCTCGAGGTGCTCGAGGACTTCGATGCCGGGTTCCGCGGCGCCGACGTGGTGTACCCGAAGTCGTGGGGATGCCTGCTCGAGACCGACGATGCGGCGGCATCCGCCACCATCTCGAAGAAGTACACCGACTGGATCTGCGACGAACGCCGCATGGGACTCGCCGCCGACGATGCGATCTACATGCATTGCCTGCCGGCGGACCGCGGCATCGAGGTGACCGATGCGGTCATCGATGGGCCGCAGAGCGTGGTGTACGACGAGGCGGAGAATCGCCTGCACGTGCAGAAGGCCGTCATGGCCCTCACGATGTAGGCGGACATGGACCACGTCCTCGCTCTCCGCTGCCTGCTCTGCGGCACGGAGCATCGCCCCGATGAAGTCGCCTACGTGTGCCCTGCCCATGGCGACGACGGGGTGCTCGACGTGGTCTACGACTACGACCTGCTTCGTCGCCGCACCACCCGCGAAGCGGTGGCGGACGGCTCGGGGATGTGGCGCTTTCGCAGCCTGCTCCCGGTGGAGCCGACGACCCCGGTCCCTCCGATCCTCGTCGGTGACACCCCGCTCATCGACGCTCCCCGGCTCGCCGCCACCGCCGGGGTGGCCCGGGTCTGGGTGAAGGACGAGGGGCGGCAGCCCACCGCATCGCTCAAGGACCGCGCCTCGGCGATGGCGGTGGCCAAGGCGGCGGAACGCGGCATCGGCACCATCACCACGGCCAGCACCGGCAACGCGGCTGCCGCCCTCGCCGGGATGTGCGCTGCCGCCGCGGTACGCGCGGTGATCTTCGTCCCGGCATCCGCCCCCCCGGCGAAGATCGCCCAACTCCATGCCTTCGGGGCGGCGGTGGTGCTCGTCGACGGCACCTACGACGAGGCGGTGGCGCTGTCGATGACGGCCGCCCGGCTCCGTGGCTGGTACAACCGCAACACCGGCTTCAACCCCTACATGACCGAGGGGAAGAAGACCGCGGTGTACGAGGTCTGCGAGGAACTCGCATGGGATGTCCCCGACGTCATCGCCGTCGGTGTCGGCGACGGGTGCATCATCGGGGGACTGCACAAAGGATTGCGCGACCTGCTGGCCCTGGGCTGGATCGACCGGATGCCCCGCCTCCTGGGGGTCCAGGCCACCGGCAGCGCCTATCTCGCCGACGCATGGCGCTTCGACGAGGACGTCACCACGAAGCCGGCGATCGTGGCGGACACCGTCGCCGACAGCATCGCTGCCGGCCTGCCCCGGGATCGGGTCAAGGCGATGGCGGCGGTACGCGACACGGGTGGGGCGTTCGTCACCGTGAGCGACGAGGAGATCCTTGCCGCCATCCCGGCGGTGGCCCGGGGTTGTGGGGTGTTCGGCGAGCCGGCGGCGGCTGCTTCGTGGGCGGGCGTGCTCGCTGCCGTGGAGCAGGGGTTCGTCGGCGGCGCCGACAGCGTGGTGATCATGAGCACCGGAAGCGGCCTCAAGGATGTCGCCGCCGCCTCGCGCGGCGCCACGGCTGCTGGGATCACCGCGGTGCATGCCCGGGCCGATGGACGCGACCTCGACGATGCCCTCGACCAACTGGAGATGCGATGATCGATCTGCACGGTGACACCGCGGTCCTCGAGCGAGCGGTGGGTCGCGCCGCCGAACGCGGCATCGTCATTCCCACCCTCGCCCAGATGCGCGACCCCGCGCTCATCCCTGATGAGGTGAAGCGTCGCCTCGGCGGCGTGGGGCTGTGGGACACCGATGCGCTCAACCTGTTTCGCATCTCCTGGCACAACGCGCCGGTGGAGTCGGGGGGCGGCTTCGGCGCGGTGAATGCCCTGGAGATCCCGGCATCACTCTCGGGCGTCGAGGCCCGCATCATCGCCCTGGTCGGCAAGTGGTTCCCCACCGGCGCCCACAAGGTGGGAGCGGCGTTCGGGTGTCTCGTCCCGCGCCTGGTCACCGGCGCCTTCGATCCCACCCGGCAGTTGGCGGCGTGGCCTTCCACCGGCAACTACTGCCGCGGGGGAGCCTTCGATTCGCGGCTGCTGGGGTGTGCCGCGCTCGCCATCCTTCCCGAGGGGATGAGCCGGGAGCGATTCACCTGGCTCGAGGAGATCGGCGCCGAGGTCATCAAGACCCCCGGGTCGGAGAGCAACGTCAAGGAGATCTTCGACGAGTGCCACCGGCTGCGGACGTCGGGCCGGGACGTGGTGATCTTCAACCAGTTCGACGAGCTGGGCAATTACCTCTGGCACTACTCGGTGACCGGTCCCGCCATGGTCGAGGCGGCAGCGGCGCTGGCGCCCGGCGCCGCGGTGGCCGGGGTCGTGCTCGCCACCGGCTCCGCCGGCACCATCGCCTCGGGCGACTTCGTGAAGCAGGCGCACCCGGGGGCCCGCATCGCCGCCGCCGAGGCCCTGCAGTGCCCGACGATGCTGCGCAACGGGTACGGCTCACACCGCATCGAGGGCATCGGCGACAAGCACATCCCGTGGATCCACAACGTGCGCAATACCGATGCCGTGGTCGCCGTGGACGACGCCGATCCGATGGCGGCGCTGCGCCTGTTCAACGAGGAGGCCGGTCGTAGCCGGCTGCTCGCCGAGGGCGTTCCCGCCGACCTCGTGGCGCGACTGGGCTTGTTCGGGATCAGCGGCATCGCCAACCTCATGGCCTCGATCTCGTTCGCCAAGCAGTTCCGGCTCGGCTCCGACTCCGTGGTGCTCACCGTGCTCACCGACTCCGTGGACCTGTATCGCAGCCGGGTGGCGGAGCTCCACGATGCCGAGGGCCGGTACACGACCGACATCGCCGCAGCCACGTATCGGGACAGCCTGCTCGGTCAGGGCACCGATCACACCCTGGTGCTCGATGACGAGAGCCGCCGCCGCATCCACAACCTGAAGTACTTCACCTGGGTGGAGCAGCAGGGCAAGACCGTGGCGGAACTCGATGCCCAGTGGGCACCGGGGTACTGGGAGGCGACCCAGGCACAGGCTCCGGAGATCGATCGCCTCATCGCGGCCTTCAACCGGCGCGTGGCGGCGGCGTGACCGGGGCGACGCTCCCCGGGAACGTCACCCCGGGGATGGTGTGCGCCCACCACCACCTGTACTCCACCCTTGCCCGGGGGATGCCGGCGCCGCCGCGGCAACCGACCTCGTTCCCCGAGATCCTGGAACTCGTGTGGTGGCGCCTCGACTCCGCTCTCGACCTCGAGATGATCCGCTGGTCGGCGATGCTGGGGGCGCTCGAGGCACTGGCCTGCGGCACCACGGCCATCGTCGACCACCACGAGTCGCCCCAGGCCATCGAGGGCTCGCTCGATGTCATCGCCGCGGCGTGCGCCGAGGTCGGAGTGCGGGTGGTGTGCGCCTACGGAGTGACCGACCGCCATGGTGCCGATGGCGCCCGGCGCGGCCTCGAGGAGAACCGCCGCTTCCTCACCGCCGGGGGCCGCGGCCTGGTGGGTATCCATGCGGCCTTCACCTGCTCCGACGCCACGCTTTCCGCGGCGGCGGGATTGGCTGAGGAGTTCGGTGTGGGTGTGCACATCCATGTGGCCGAGGACGCCGTCGATCGCGATGCCCCGAATCGACTTCGTCATCTCAGTGACGACAGGTGGGTGCTGGCCCACGGGGTGCACCTCGCCGGAGACGCCGGGATGCGAGGCACCGTGGTGCACAACCCCCGGTCGAACCTCAACAACGCCGTCGGGTACGCCCGACCCGCCCGCTTCGCCAATCCGGTGGCGCTGGGGACCGACGGCATCGGCGCGGACATGCTCGACGAGTTCCGCCTCGCCTTCGTGCTCGATCGGTCGGCGGATGTGACCGCGGCGCCGACACGGGCCTGGTCGTGGCTGGAGGCGGGACGCAGACTCGTTCCCGACGCCGCCGCCGATCGGGTGACCTGGTCGTACCCGGACATGGAGCCGTGGCACCTCGCCTACACGACCGGGGTGCACCCGCTCGAGATCGAAGTCGCTGGGGAGATCGTGTGGCGCGACGGCGCCCCCACCCGGGTCGACGCCGCGGAGATCAGGGCAAAGGCGGCGGAACAGGCCATTCGTCTCTTCGGGCGGCTGTAGGAGGTCCCCATGCAACCGGCACTCACCCCGTGGCCCCTCCGGGTGCTCCTCGGCCGCGCCGCGCGCGAGTGGGAGACCCGCCACCGCATCTTCGATCTGCCGGCGGGGAAGATGCATCACGCCGACCCGACCGCCGACACCACCATCACGATCGGTGGGCGGACGGTGGCCACGCCGATCGGACCGGCGGCGGGTCCGCACACCCAGCTGGCGCAGAACATCGTGGCGGGATGGCTGGCCGGGGCCCGGGTCTTCGAACTGAAGACCGTCCAGGTTCGCGACGACCTCGAGATCCCGCGGCCCTGCATCGACGTCGAAGGCGTCGGCTACAACGTCGAATGGAGCCAGGAGCTCCGCATCGCCCAGTCGCTCGAGGAGTACGTCAAGGCGGCGATGGCGCTGCAGATCCTCGGGGGATGGGAGGCCCTGCGGCCGGTGATCGGATCACCCGGGCCGCACCTGTTCGACATGTCGGTGGGCTACGACCTCGCCGGCATCAGCACGCCGGAGATGGCGGGGTTCATCTCCGGCCTGCTCGATGCCTCGGCGGTGATCGACTCGCTTCGCCCCGAGATCCCGGAGCCATTTGCCGGGTTCCGCGAGGCGGCCTTCCCGAGCCGCATCGTGGGTGGGGTCACCCTCTCCACCTTCCACGGATGTCCGCCGGAGGAGATCGAGGGGATCGCCCGGCACCTCATGACCGAGTACGACCTCGACGTCGTCGTCAAGCTCAACCCGACGCTCCTTGGCGTCGACGCGGTTGCGGGGATTCTCCATCGGCTCGGCTACGAGTCGGTGGTGCTCGACCCCGACGCCTTTGCCGCGGATCTGCAGTACGAGCGGGCTCTCGCCATGATCCGCGGACTGCGAGCCTTCGCGGTCGATCACGGACGATCGGTGGGGATCAAGCTCACCAACACCCTGGTGGTGCGCAATACCCGGGATCGGCTTCCCGGCGATGCGATGTACCTGTCGGGCAAACCACTCCATGTGATCGCCATCACCCTGCTCGATCGCCTCGTCGGCGACCTCGGCGGCCTCCTCGGCGTGGGACCCGAGCCCGGCCCGATCCCGGTGTCGTTCTCGGCGGGGATCGATCGCGACAATGTCACCGCCGCCGTCGCCCTCGGCATGGTCCCGGTGACGATGTGCACCGCCCTGCTCAAGCCGGGTGGCTACGGCAACCTGTCGGGGATGCTCAACGTGCTCGCCCGGGACATGCACGAGGGCGGCTGCCCCAGTGTCGGCGACCTGGTGCGTCTGCGCGACGAGGCGGCCCGCCAGGCAGGTCATCGCGATGCCGTGGCCGCCTACGCGGCGGGTCTTGGGGGCGAGGCCGGAGCCCGGCGGTACTCGCTGGCGGCGGCGACGCCGAAGTTGCGGCAGGTCGACCGCACGCTGGAGACCTGGGACTGCGTGTCGTGCAACCTCTGTGTCACCGTGTGTCCCAATGACGCCATGCTCCATCTCGCCACACCGGAGGGGGTGGGCATGACCGAGAAGTGGCAGTACTTCTGTCTCGTCGAGTGGTGCAACGACTGCGGCAACTGCACCACCTTCTGCCCCGAGTGGGGTGATCCGTCGCGGGTCAAGCCGCGGCTGTTCCTCGATCGGGTGGCGTTCGTCGCCGACGGCGGTCCGGGGTACTTGCTCGTGGGCGTGGATGGCGAGCTGACGATGGAGGTTCGGGAACCTGCGGCTCCCGATGATCCGGATCGACTCGCCGCCTTCCTCGGCGGTGACGACGGGATCCCGATGCGGGCAGGCGACCTGGTCGGCTGAGTGCGTCCTCAGCAGTCGGCAAGAGCCGACAGCGCCCTGCAGATCAGCCGATGCGGGTTGCTGAGTGATCCGATCCTGCCGGCGAGCGAGGCGCGCCGTACCAGCTGCAGGTTGTCGAACGAAGCGACACACTCGGCCTTCAACCCTTCGGACTTGCCAAGGGGGATTTCTGTCGGGATGCCGCGAACGGATCGGGTGACCGGGGCGCACACGATGCGGTTCAACACGGCTGCGGATCCGGAACGCGACACGATGAGCACCGGTCGCCGCTTGTCCTCGGCCTGTGCCCACCAGATCTCGCCCTGGTGCGGCGTCACCATGGCTCCTCCTCGATCATCGCGATCGTGGCGGCGTCGGCCCAGGCGAGTTCCTCTTGGGTCTCCGGGATCCGCCGATAGCCCTCGATGATGGCCTCACCGATCCGCTTGCGGCGCTCGGTGTCCACGACGAACTCGAGCGCTTGCCGAACGGCGTCGGAGCGCGATTCGAAGATGCCTTCGGTCACGAGCTGATCGACGGCGGCAACCAAAGCATCGTCCAAGCGTGCCACGACCTGGGCCATGGGGGAAGCATAGCGTTGTGCAATGCGCGGTGGGATGCGCTGGAGCCACGCGGATAGGGACATGGGTTCGAGGTGAGATCGGCCCCATCTTGGGGCGACCTCACATTCCGAGGCGCCCTACCCGCGTGGCCGCTAGTCGGGCACCGATTCGGCCATGAGGCGGTGGAGTCGGGCATCGGGAGCAGGGCGGGCGCCGATGTGCTCGATCACCCACGACGACAGCAGCGTGGCAAAGGTGGCCGCCTCCATCACCTTGCCCGAACGCAGATAGTGGGCGAGGAACGCCCCGGCGAACGAGTCGCCGGCTCCGGTGGCGTCGACGAGCTTGTTCTCCCCCGGTGGGATGTGGCGAATCTCCTCGTTGAGGACGAGGGCGCCATCCGCATCGAGCTTGAGGATGACGAGTGCGCCCGGGTACAGCTCGGCGAGGCGCCGGGCGATCCTCTCGGGATCCTCCTCGCCGGTGAGCACCCGCCCTTCCTCCTTGTTGGGGAGCAGGACGTCGATGCCGAGGTCGCCGGTGACGTCGATGAAGGCGTCGACACCCATCTCGCTGATCTGCTGGAACGAGGCCGGGTCGAAGGACAGCGTGGCGCCGGCGCGCTGCGCCAGGCGGGCGGCCTCGCGTGCCGCCGAGCGCGGGGGATCGGTGAAGAACGACCAGGCACTCAGGTGGAGGTGGTTGGCACTCGTGATCACCCCGCGGGGCAGCTCCGAGGGGAGGAGGAAGAAGTCGGCACCGTGACCGGAGACCATGGAGCGTTCGCCGGTGTGGTCGACGAACACGGCCACCGAGCCGGTGGAGTGGTTGTCGCTCTCCACGAAGTGCCGGGTCACCCCCTCGGCATCGAGGTCCTCCTGGGCAAGGAGACCGAACCGATCGCGGCCGATCTTGCCGATGAAGTGGCTGGGAAGACCGCACCGCGCCGCCCACACCGCCACGTTGGCGGCGCTGCCACCCGGCATGAGCAGCACCTCGCCAAAGGTGTCGCCGCCCTTGAGGAGCTCGGTGTTGGTGCGGATCAGGACGTCCCAGGCGAAGTCGCCGATCACACACAGCTTGGTCGTCACGCTCCCACGCTACCCGCGAGGTGGGCGAGCGCGACCCTCTTCCCCCGTGGCATCCCCCGGCGTACCTTCCTCTCGTCCACGCCGCGGCCGGCGCCTTCCCCTGGACCCTCACCGAGGGAGTCGCATGGAAGAGGAGCTGGAGCACGTTCCCTGGGCCGATCTCATGGCCGAGGCCGAACCCGAGGACCGGCGTCGCCGAGCCATCTACCTGGGTGCCGCCATCGTCGGGGCGATGGTGCTGGGAGTGATCGTGGCGCGTACCTGGTGGGCTGCGCCACCGATACCGAACCCGGTGGCTCCGAGTGCGGAGGTCCCGATCGCCGCCACCACCACGCTTCCGGTGGTCGCGGAGCTCCCGCTCTACAGCGAAGCCGATCTCATGGCCGACCCTCCCGATCCTGCCGAGCGGCTGGCGATGGTGCGCGCCGAGTGGTTCGTCACCGACTACTTCACCGCCGATCTCGAACCGAGCGGCTCCGCCGAGGTGCGCGCCGCCCTCCCGGCGTCCGTGGCGGCGGATCTCTCGCTCGACGTGGGTGCAGCGGTCTCCTATGTGGAGTGGGCGCGGGCGTATCGGGTGGAGGAGGCGGGCGATGGGATCTATCGCGTGGCGGTGGCGTTTCGGACACTCGGCGCCCCACCCGATCGCGGCTTCGCCCGCCAACCGGTCCGGGCGGTCGAGGTGCTCATTGCCGTGGAGGGCGATGGTGCCACCGTCATCGACCTTCCGGCCCCTGCCTTTGTGGCGCTTGGTCCCGAGGCCGGGACCTTCGCCGGCGAGGAGGCCACACCCCCGCAGGAGATCGTGGACGAAGTGTCGACCCGGGCTTCGTTGTGGGGGACAGAACCGCGCATCGTCTCGGCCCGGCACCTCGACGGCGAATGGCGCGTGGTCGTGACCATCGCCGATCCGGCAGGGGCGCGCTGGCCGTTTGCGCTGCGGTTGTCCTCGGAGGGATAGGGCTCGGCGCCGGGGCTAGCCTCGCCGCGATGGTCGTGCGACGCCCCGAATTCGATCGCCGGGTTCCGTCAGATGCCGACCCGTCTCCGGGTCGACATCTGATCCTGGGGCGAGTCGGTTTCGTGGCGTCGTCAGCCGAAGGTGATCTCGAGGATGCCGGTGGCCTCGGGGACGATCTCGTCCCAATGGGCGTCAGGGCTCTTCGAGAGGGTGACGAAGTCGGCGGACATGAAGACGCTGGTGACCCCGGGGATGGCGAGCAGGGGGGCCGCGATCGGATCGTCGGTGGGCTTGCCGGCGGCGAACGACTTGGGGGCGTCGAACATCGCACTCACGGTGAACTTGAGAGCGTTGGGATTCGGGGTCTGGCTGATGATCACGGGCATGCGAGTACTTCCGGTGCGGGCCGCGGCATCGTAGCGGTGGCCTGATGCGAGTCGCCGTCGACGTGGGCGGCACCTTCACCGATGTCGTGTTCTGGGATGGCGCCGCCCTCCACACCGCGAAGGTGTCGACGACGCCGGATCAATCCGATGGACTCGTCTCCGGGGTCGATGCCGTCGGTGCCGCCGGTGTCGAGCTGGTGCATGGCACCACGGCGGCGACGAATGCGGTGCTGCAGCGAAAGGGCGCCCGGACCGCATTCGTGACCGATGCCGGCTTCGAGGACCTCGTCGAGATCGGCCGCCAGGATCGGCCGTCGCTCTACGACACCGCAGTGACCCGGCCGGAGCCTCTGATCACGGGCGCGATGCGCTTCGGAGTCCCGGGCCGAGCCACCGCACGCAGTGCCGGCGAGAATCCCGACCTCGCTGCGATGATCGCCGCGCTGGTGGAGTCGGCCCCCGAGGCGGTGGCGGTGTCGCTGCTGTTCGGGTTCGCCCATCCCGAGCGCGAGCAGACAGTGGCCGCGGCGATCCGCCAGGCGCTCCACGGAGTGCCGGTATCGCTGTCGTCTGAGGTCGCCGCCGAGATTCGGGAGTACGAACGGGCCTCGACCACCATCCTCAACGCCTACCTCGCTCCGGTGGTGGAGCGTTACCTGCTCCGCCTCGCCGCTCGGGTGCAGGCCACCACGACGGTGATGCGCAGCTCGGGCGGTCTGATCCCACTCGCCCAGGCCGCGTCGCTGCCCGCCTCGATCGTGCTGTCCGGACCGGCGGGTGGGGCGGTGGCAGCGGCGGCACTGGCCCGTGCCCTCGGCTTGGCGACCGTGGTGTCGTTCGACATGGGCGGCACCTCCACCGATGTGTGCCGGATCGAGCGCGGCCGGCCCGAGGTCGCCTACCAGCGGTCGATCGACGGGTTGCCCTCCACGATGCCATCGGTGGCGATCCACACCGTCGGCGCCGGAGGGGGCAGCATCGGCTGGGTCGACCCCGGCGGGGCGCTGCGGGTCGGGCCGGCGAGCGCGGGTGCGGATCCCGGACCCGCCTGCTACCGGCGGGGCGGATCCGTCCCCACCGTCACCGACGCCGACCTCGTCAGCGGACGGATCGGGCCCGACCTCGCGCTCGGCGGCACGGTGATGCCGGATGTCGGCGCCGCCGGCGGCGCCCTGGGGCGGCTGAGCGAGCTCGTCGGCGGGAGTGTCGACTCGGTGGCGCTCGGGATGATCGAGGTGGTCGAGGCCCACATGGAGCGCGCTGTGCGCAGGGTCTCGGTGGAAGAGGGTGCCGATCCGAGGGATGCGGTGCTGGTCGCCTTTGGTGGGGCCGGGGGATTGCACGCCACCGCGCTGGCTCGTCGCCTCGGGATGGCGGGCGTGGTGATACCGGCGCACTCCGGGGTCTTCTCCGCACTCGGCCTCCTGCTGGCTCCACCCCGGATCGACGTGGCCCGCAGCGTGCTGCTCGATGGTCTCCGCGGCCTCGGCGCCGCCGTCGCGGCGGCGATGTCCGAAGCGCGTGCCGCCATCGGCGGGGGAGAGATCGCGGCCCATGTCGATCTGCGATACCGGGGACAGTCGCACGAGACCACCGTGGCGTATCACCCGGGCGAGGGCGAGCACCTACTGATCGAGCGGTTCCACGCGGCGCACCGCCGTCGCAATGGCTTCGATCGTCCCGGTGACCCCGTCGAGGCGGTGACGGTGCGCGCCGAGGCCATCCTGCCGGCAGCTCTGCGGTGGGAGGATCTTCCGCCCCCGACCCCATCAGGGGACGCCCGCCGCGGGAGTCGGCCGGTGCTGACGGCGTCGGGTGTCGTCGAGACCGCGGTATGGCGGCGGCGCGGACTGCGACCAGGCGATGAGGTCGCCGGGCCGGCGGTCATCGAAGAAGATGAGGCCACCACCTTCCTCGGCCCTGGTGAACGCGCCCGGGTGCATGAGTCGGGTGCGTTGGAGGTGGCGTGGTGAGTCGCGTCGACGCCGTCACCCTCGAGGTCGCCCGCCACCGGTTCGCCGCCGTTGCCGATGAGATGGGCGGGGTGCTGCGCCGCACCTCGCACTCGCCCAACATCAAGGAGCGGATGGATTGCTCGGCGGCGGTCTTCGTCGCCGATGGCGAGATGCTGGCGCAGGCGGAGCACATCCCGGTGCACCTCGGCTCGATGCCCGCCTCGGTGGCGGCGGTAATCGCCCGGTTCGGCGTCGATCCGCCTCCCGGCGTGCAGTTCGCCGTGAACGATCCATTCCACGGCGGCACCCACCTCAACGACCTCACCCTGCTCCGGCCGGTCCACGCCGCGGGACGACTCGTGGGCTGGGTGGCCAATCGGGCACATCACGCCGACGTGGGCGGCGAGGCTCCCGGCTCGATGCCGGCCCACGCCACTCGCCTCGAACAGGAGGGCCACGTGGTGCCCCCGGTGGTGGCGGTGGTCGATGGCCGGTGGGAGGAGTCGTTCCTCTCCGGGTTCGTCGGAGCCACGCGCACCCCGGCCGAACGCCTTGGTGACCTCTCGGCGCAGATGGGGGCCAACGAGGCCGGAGCCCGCCGTCTGCTCGAGGTGCATGCCTCGTACGGCGGCGCGTTCGATCAGGTCACCACAGCCCTCCTCGCTTACGGCGAGGCCCGGATGCGCGCCGCGCTGGCGGCGCTGCCCGATGGGTCGTACTCGTTCGAGGACCTCATGGAGTGGGGCGACCGCAACGTCCCGATCCGGGTGGAGGTGACCGTTGCCGGCGACCACCTCGCGGCAGATTTCGCCGGGTCGTCCCCCCAGATCGCGGCCAACTTCAACGCGGTCGAAGCGGTCACCCGATCGTGTCTCTACTACGCGGTGCGGGTCGCCACCGATCCGACGATTCCCGCCAACGGCGGGTGCTACCGCCCCATCGACCTGCGGGTGCCCCCCGGCTCGATCGTGGGTGCCCATCCTCCCGCCGCGGTAGCGGCGGGCAACGTCGAAACCAGCCAGCGCATCGCCGATGTGGTCCTTGGCGCCCTGGCCAAGGCGGCACCCGATCGGGTGCACGCCGCCTCACAGGGCACGATGAACAACGTCCTCATGGGCGCCGGCGGCACTGTCTACTACGAGACGATCGCCGGTGGAGAGGGCGGAGGGCCGCATCGTGCCGGCCAGTCGGGAATCCACACCGGGATGACGAACACCCGCAACACCCCCATCGAGTCGCTCGAGACGCACTACCCGTTCCGGGTGATCGCCTTCGGGTTGCGGCGGGGATCGGGCGGAGCCGGACTCCACCCCGGGGGGGAGGGCATCGTGCGCGAGATCGAGTTCCTCGAACCCGGTGAGTTGTCACTGATGGGTGAGCGTCGCCGCCATCGCCCGTGGGGACTCGCCGGCGGGGAGGCCGGCGCCGTTGGAGAGGATTGGCTGATCCGGCGCGATGGCTCCCGGGAACGTCTCCCCGGGAAGGTCACGCTGACCGTGGAGGCCGGTGAGCGCCTGCGGGTGCTCACCCCCGGCGGTGGGGGTTGGGGCCGGGGCGGCTGAGCCCAGGTCTCCCTCCGGTCCACGCGGCACCATCGGTCGGGCCGAACCCCGCCGCAACGAGGGTCGGAAGCCACTGTCCGACGGCGTCGAGCCGCCATACGTTGTCCTGTGGTCACGGCCCGCTCTGCAATGAGGTGGGACGAAAGGTCCGGCGTGAATTACATCGTTCTGGTCAAGCAGGTCCCGAACATCAAGAACATCCCTCCCGACGCGTGGGATTGGGAGAAGGGGATCCTGAAGCGGAATCTCCTCGAGACGGTCTGTAACGAACTCGACAAGCAGGCGCTGGCGTTTGCGGCAGCACTTCGCAGCGAGCGCGACGGCATGATCGTGGCGCTGACGATGGGGCCGCCGTTCGCTACCGACGTGCTCGCCTACGCCCTGGCCATCTGTGCCGATCGGGCGGTGCTGCTCACCGATCGCAAGCTCGGTGGCGCCGACACCCCGGCCACGGCCTATCCGCTGGCGCAAGCCATTCGCCGGATCGAGACCGAGATCTTCGGCGGGGATCGGGACTACCTCGTCATCACGGGCATGCAGTCGGTCGACGGTGACACGGCGCAGGTGCCGCCACAGGTGGCCGAGGAACTCGGCATCCCCCACATCGCCTACGCCACGTCGTTCGAGTTCACCGACGACGGCCTCCAGGTGGCGCGCATCACCCGCAGCGGCCGGGAGGTGGTGGCTCCGACCAGATACCCGGCATTGATCACGGTCACCAAGTGGACCGAGAACCCGTTCGCCACCTTCGCCCGCACCCGCTGGGCGTCCGAACAGCAGATGACGGTGTGGAGCGCCGAGGACGTTGGCGCCGATCCCACCCGGATCGGACTGAAGGGGTCGCGCACCGGGGTGCATCGGATCTTCTCTCCCAAGGACGCGGCGACCAAGACGTGTGACTTCGAAAGTGACATGTCAGTCCTGGCCCGGAAGATCAAGGACCTCCACGACGCCCGCGTCGCCTCCCTGGAGGCCGCGGCCGCCGACGGCGAGGAGTATCGGATCCCCGAGGGGAGGATGCCGAGTTTCTCGGGAGAGGTGTGGGTGTTCGCCGAGCAGGAGGACGGTGAGCTCCATAGCGCGGCATTCGAGCTGCTGGGAAGGGCATCGGCGCTGGCAAAGAGCCTGCGGTCCCAGGTGGGGGCTGTCGTGCTCGGGGTCGATGTCGCCCCGATGGCTGCCGACCTCATCGCTCACGGCGCAGACAAGGTGTATGTGATCGAGCACGAAGCGCTCGCCCACTTCTCGCCGATCCCCTTCACCGTCGCCATGGCCGAGGTGATCACGATGCATCAACCGCAGATCCTGATGTTCGCCGCCACCCCGATGGGTCGGGAGCTGGCTCCCCGCGTCGCCTACCGGACCGACTCGGGCCTCACCGCGGACTGCACCGCCCTCGACCTCATCGATCTCAAGCGTGCGGGCAAGGAATACACCGCGGTGCTCCGCCAGACCCGGCCGGCCCTCGGGGGCAACATCATGGCCTCGATCCTCACCCAGCACTCCAAGGTGCAGATGTCCACGATCCGCCCGGGCGTGCTCAAGGCGCTCACCCCGGATGAATCGAGGGTCGGAGAGGTCGTGCGTCACACCCCGGACCTGTCGCAGTGCGACCCGGGAGTCAGGGTCCTCAGCTACGAGCCCATCCAGCACACGGCGGAGCTCTCCGAGGCGGGGGTCATCGCCGCCGGAGGGGTCGGGTGCCGCACCCGGGAGAACTACGACGCCTACATCCGCCCGCTCGCTCGGGCACTGGGCGAGTATCTGGGCGAGCCGAGCATGGTGGGCGGCTCACGGGCCGCGGTGGAACGAGGGTTCATCGACCGCGGGCATCAGATCGGTCAGACCGGTCAGACCGTGAAGCCGAGGGTCTATGTGGCGGTGGCGATCTCCGGCACCGTGCAGCACCTCACCGGCATGCAGAACTCCGACGTCATCGTCGCCATCAACAAGGACGCCAAGGCACCGATCTTCAACGTCGCCGACTTCGGTGTGGTGGGAAACCTCGAGGAGGCGGTGCCGCAACTCGTCGAGGCGCTGGAAGCTGGGAGGTCGAACTGATGGTCAACCAGGTGGACGTGCTCTTCGTGGGCGCCGGCCCGGCGAGCCTGGCCGGTGCCATCAGGGCCAAGCAGCTGCTCAACGCCGCCGGTCGCACCGAGAGCGTCGTGGTCATCGAGAAGTCCGAGAAGGTCGGCGAGCACATCCTCTCCGGACTCGTGTTCGAGCCCGAGGCGCTGGACGAGTTGATCCCCGAGTGGAGGACCCGGCAGGACCCCTTCGTCACCCGGGCGCTGGCCAGCGCCGTGGAGAAGGACGAGACGTTGTTCCTAGCGAACCGATCGTTGGCGCTGCGACTGCCCGAGTTCGTCATGCCGGGATACATGAGGAACCGGCGCAAGCTGATCCTCTCCGGGAGCGAGATGGTGTGCTGGCTCGCAGCCGAAGCGGAGGCCCTGGGGGTGAAGGTGTATCCGGGCTTCGCCGCCACCGAGGTCCTCTATGACGGGAACAGGGTCAAGGGCGTGCGGCTGGGAGAGCGCGGACTCGATCGCCAGGGGCACCGCCAGGTCAACTACGTGCCCGCAGAGGACATCGAGGCCTCCGTCACCGTCTTCGGCGAGGGATCGCTCGGCCAGTTGACGGAGGGCCTGATCCGGCACAACGGACTCGCCCGCGGCGGCAACGCCCAGATCTATTCGGTCGGGGTCAAGGAGATCATGAAGTTGCCGGAGGGCAACGAGTTCGGGTCGAACCATGTGGTCCACACGTTCGGGTATCCACTCCCGCGTCTGTTCGGCGGGGGAACGCTGTACAGCATGGACAAGAACACCGTGGCCGTCGCACTGGTCATCGGACTCGACTGGAAGTGGGCCGACCTCAATCCCTACGAGGAACTGCAGCGCTTCAAGGCGCACAAGCACATTCACCGGCTCCTCGAGGGAGGTGAGACGATCGCCTATGGGGCCAAGACGCTTCCCGAGGGCGGTTACTTCTCCCTCCCGCAGCCGTACACCGACGGCGCCCTGATCGTCGGAGACGCCGCCGGGTTCACCGATGTGCGCAAGCTCAAGGGCTGGCACAACGCCATGCGGTCCGGAATGCTCGCCGGCCAGGCGGTCGCCAACGCGGCGATGGCGGGACACTTCGGTGCCGCCAGCCTCAAGGTCTACGACGACCTGCTGCAGGCGAGTCCGGTGATCGCCGACCTTCGCAAGGGTCGGAACTATCGGCAGGTGTTCAGCAAGGGGGGCAGCGTGTACGTCGGGGCGCCGCTGTCGCTGCTCCAGGGCCTGGTGCCCGGAAAGATCGGCACGCAGCCGGATTACCGGGCGATGAAGCGGGCCCGGCTCGACCATCACCCGAATGGGTCATCGGACCGTCTGTCCGGAGTGGCTCTGTCGGGCACCATGCATCGGGAGGAGGAGCCGTCCCACATCACCATCTCCGATCCGAGTCGGTGCGTGGCGTGCGGCGATGTCTACGGCGATCGTGCCTGCATCCACTTCTGCCCGGGAGAGGTGTACGAGTTCGTCGATGGCGAGATGGTGCTCTCGCCATCGAACTGCCTGCACTGTCAGACCTGCCGGGCCAAGTGCCCCGAGCAGGCGATCCGATGGCTCGTGCCCGAGGGCGGCGAGGGACCGAAGTACAAGACGATGTGACCGGACCCGAACGCGGATGATCCCCGGCGAGCCGGGGATCATCCGAGTGGGGTGCCGGTCGTCCCCGTGGGCGTACGTCACCGGCTGTGTTGTTGCGACGGGCCGGCTCTGGATCCGGACTCCGTCCTCCACCCGCGACCCCGATCCGGGATCGGGCCGCGGAAACCGTTAGCTAGGTCCGTGTCCGGGGCGCAGCATTTGTCCTCCTATGTGCCAGGAGGATTACTTCGGCCTATCTCGGGGCTATCTAAAGGAGGCAGGAGCCGACTACCGGCACCTTCCGCTCATACCGCGCGGCTACCGCGAGTGGTCATTGGGTAACCGCTCGCGCGTAGGTGACTCAGATCGCGGCGAACGGTCGCTTCCGAGATGTCGAGGGCAGCGGCGAGGTCGGTGACGGTGAGCGATGCACCCTGCTCGGCAGCTTCCGCGAGGACTCGGTGCAGGCGGGCCTGTCTTCGGCCGACCTTGTCTTCGATGTCGAGGTCAGCAGGTGTGCTCACCGTGAGAGAAACAGGCACGAGTTCATCACTCGCGAGGGGCCGCCCCGTTGGAGCGACGGCCGAAGCCACAACGAGTTCCCTTACGATCGGCCGTTCGGACATCCACCAGTCGATGATTGATGCATGGTCGGGAACTGCCCGGATTGCGCGCTGTTGATCCTCGGGATCGAGAGTCGCAACGATTTGCATGAGGACCTCGTATGCCCGGCAGAACTGCTCGTGACTATCGGCGTGACGTCCCGCCGCGTGCAAAGCGAGGCCGTGGGCGTAGTGCACCAAGTGTGCGAGTTCGAGACCGGGGTGCAGTCGCTCTACTGCCGCCGTCGTCGCCAGCAGCGCATCGGCATGTCGGCCGAGCGAGAGGTACGCCCTACCTCGGAGACTCTGCGTACCGATCAGCAAGTCGCTGAGTCCGATCGAGGTCGCGATCTGTTCGGCGCGTGTCGCGTACTCCAGCGCTTCATCGGGGCAACCGGCAATCAGCTTCTCGACGCCGAACTGTCTGAACATCTGGGCCTCAAGCCACTGGTCGAGCACCCGACGCGCCATCTCAATCGCTGCCTCGAATCCAGCCCATGCTGCCTCGTAGTCCTTCCTTCGGGCCTGGATACTTGCCAGGACGCCCGTGCACTGGGCGATCCCGCGCTCGTCGCCAATCGCCTTGTAGATGTGGAGGGCTTCAACGAGTTCATGTTCGGCCTCGGCATCCATGCCCAGTCGGCTGTGACGCATCCACGCGGCGTTGCTTTGCACTAGAGCTCGTCCGCGAGCGTTCCCCATCAGGCCATAGGTCTCGGCGGCAGCATCGAACATGCGGAGGGCGTCGCCGAGTTGGTTGGTGATCACGAACAGGATGCCGAGGTTCATCTGGTTGACCGCCTCGCCGTGGCGGTAGCCGATGCGTCGCGACACGGCGATGGCGCGCTGGTAGTCCTTCTCGGCGCTCTCGGGTTCACCCCGCTCCATCCGAAGCGTGGCGAGCATGCCGAGCACGTCGGCCTGGCCCCGGGCGTCGTCGAGGTCGGTGTAGATGGCGAGCGCTGCCAGCAACTGCGACTCGGCCTCTCCGAACCGCTGCAGGTCGACCAGGTTCTGTCCGAGGGCGTTGCGGGCATCCGCTTCCTGACTTCGATCCACGCCACGGAACGTCGCGGCCCGTTCGAGGTACTCGACGCCCTCGGTGGCCTTTCCGGCGAAGCAGGCGATCATGCCGAGAGCGGTGAGTGCGGACACGGTGCGCCCTGCGTCACCTTCCTGCTCGGCGAGAGCGAGCGCTTCGCGAGCCGTATCGACCGCCTGCTGGAACTCGTCGCGATGTGCCAGCCACCACGCCTTGCGGGTGAGGGCGACACTGCGCTGGGGACCAGTGGCGAAACGCTCCAGACGCTGCACGGCGTGACGCTGATCGTCGCGGCGTCCGAGGACGTCGAGCACCTCCTCCTGGAGTGATGCCACGGCGAACCGACGCTCCCTCGCCCCGTCGATCTCATCGAGTGCGGCCGAGGCACGCTCGAGATGGAGCACGGCCGTGTCGTAGGCGTGGACGGCCATGGCTCGCGAGGCCGCCCGTTCGAGATAGACGGCGGCGCGTTCGGGCATGCGCGCCGTCAGGAAGTGATGGGCGAGCAACTCGACCTCATCGGGTCGGTGCTGCTCCACCGCCCGCGCCACACGGCGATGGAGATCCAGACGACGCGAGAGGGTGAGATTGTCGTAGATGACCCGCCGCATGAGTTCGTGGCCGGTGGCGAACGACCCGTCGGACGAGCTGAGGAACCTGCGCCGTACCAGGTCATCGACAGCCTGGAGGGCCACTCCGGGTTCCAGTTCCGACGCCGATTCGATCTCGGCAAGGCTCAGGGTGCCATCGTGGGTGGAGATGAGCTCGATGGTGTCGCGCGAGGCCGGCTCGAGTGCCTCGAGGCGGTGTCGGATGAGAGCGTGGACCGCAGGCGTGAGCGGCAGGCGATCGCGATTGGCCGGCGCATCCTCCGTTTCGAGCTCGGCCGAGGCGAGATCGTTGCGCTCGTAGAGGGCGCGCAGGGTCTCCACGATGAACAGCGGGATGCCTCCGGTCTCCCGATGGAGGCGCTCCGAGAACTCGCCGCTCACTTCGCTGAGTCCGAGGCTGCGGCGGATCAACTCCTCGGTCTGCGCGGGCGAGTACGGCGCCAGGGACAGGCGCGAGCAGTGGGGCAGCCGATCGAGTGATCGGAGCAGCTCCCAGACGTCGTCACGCTCCCTGGCCTCTCCATGCCGGTAGGACACGGCGAAGAGCAGCCGATCGCCGCCGATCTGGCCCACCATCTGGGTGAGCGCCTGGATGGTGTCGTCGTCCGCCCAGTGCACGTCCTCGAGCACGACGAGGGTCGGCACCAGCCCGGCCACTCCGCGAAACGCCGTGGTGATGGCTTCGCGCATCCTCGCCTGCTCATCCGCACGACGGACCGGCTCCGCCGCCGGGGCGTCTCCACCGATCGCCGGGGCGAGCGGCGCCAGCACCGCCCGCCACGCCGGGTCGAGGCGTCCGGACACTTGTCGAGCCCGCAGTGCCGAGATGCCATCGAGGGCTTCGGCGAGAGGACCGAAGGGACGGCCCGGGCTGGGATGGGATCGACCCCAGAGGACATCCATGCCGCGCCAGCGCGCGTCGGCGACGACCTCGGCGAGGAGCCGCGTCTTGCCGACTCCGGCTTCGCCTTCGATGAGGATCACGCCGCCATGGCCGTCGAGGGTGGCGTCGAGGCGGTGGGCGAACTGTCCCCGTTCCGCGTCGCGCCCCACAAACGGGGCATGAGACGTGTCTTCGAACAGAGGCGAGTCCTCGTGAGGAGCCACGGCACGACCCCCGCTGTCGCGGTCGGCGAGTGTGGCCTCATACAGCGCCACCGTCTCGGGGGAGGGCCGGCTGCCGAGTTCCTCGGAGAGGATCCGACGACATTCCTCGTACTGACGGATCGCCTCGTGATGACGGCCGAGGAGAACCGCGATGCGCATCACCCGGCGATGGGCTGCCTCGTTGAATTCGTCCTCGGCGGCGATGCGGCGGGCATGGATGAGTCCGCCCTCGAGATCGCCCCGCGCCAGGTCGCCCTCGGTGAGGCGCTCCAGCGCCTGGAGGAAGCGGACGCGGAGGCGGTCTTGGTCCGGAAACAGCCAGTCGTCGTAGAACCCGGCGAGGAGATCGCCCCGGTAGATCTCGACAGCGCGGGCGATGTCGTCGGCAGCGAGCGCCTTCTCGAACTCGTCGACGTCCAGTGAGAACTCCGCATCGGGGTTGAATCGGATGGTGTCGGTGCCTCCGACGAGGTAGCGCTCCGACTCCTCGTCGCCGAGGGTCGTCTTGATCTGCCACAGTGCCTGGCTGAGTCGGCGGCGGGCCCGGGACTCGTCGAATTCCGGCCAGAACGTACCGGCGAGCAGGTCGCGGGTGTGGGGGCGCTCCCGGTTGAGCACTAGATAGGCAAACAGCGAGCGAGCGGCGCGGAGGGGCAGCTGTTCGAGCGTGCGGCCCTCTCGTGCCAACTCGAATCCGCCGAGAAGTCGGACCTCGAGCCCGGACATGGGAGCAACGCTACCCGCTACCCGCGTCCCGCTGCCCGTTTTCCGCCAGACCGGTCACGAGCCATCGATCTCGCGCTGCCAGACCCGCACCTTGCGTATTGCGTCTGCTAGTTCCCGATATCCACCGCAAGCCGCGACGGGTCCTCCAGGGTGAAGATCGAGAAGATCCGGTTGCCCTCGAAGGTCGTGATGTGGAACGTCCACTCTCCAGACCCGGCGCCCATGCCGGCGTCGATGACCTCGATCACGCTTCCGAGCCCCACGGCGAGATCGCCGGAGGCATCGAAGATCCCGGCCTCATACGGTGGATCGCCGGCGACCCCGATGACGAGCACCGAGATGGTGGTCGTGTCGATCTGGCTGACGAAGCACCCCGGGACCTCGCCGGAGAAGTCGAACACGATGCGGGTGAAGCCGTCGTGCTCGGCGAACCGAACGTCGGTGATGGTGCCGGCATTCGGTGATCCGGTCGCATCGCAGTTCTTGGCCTCGAGGTCGCCGAAGAAGGGAGCCTCGGTGGTCGTGGTGGTCGCGGCCGTGGTCGTGGTCGCCTCGGTCGTGGTGGTCGCGGCCGTGGTCGTGGTCGCCTCGGTGGTGGTGACGATGGTCGTGGTGGTGCTCGTGGTCGTGGTGGCCGCGGTGAGTTCGGTTTCCCCGTCACCGGAGAGGACCATGAACAGCAGCACGATGCCGATGGCGGCGAGCACTCCAAGCGCGGCGGCGACGACGCCAGTCATCCTGTCGCTCATTCGACCTCCCGGTGTGTCGCCCCACGATACGACAGGAACAGAACCGGTGGCGCGCTGTCGGTAGGCTCGGCTCGTGGCCCACTCGAAGCTCGTCAGGGATCTGGTCGCCGCCATCGGTGCGGGCGCGGTGAAGGCCGAACCCGTCGACCTGACGTTGTTCTCCAAGGACGCCGGCGTCACCCGGGGTGAGGTCCGTGCGGTCACCTTCCCCGTCGATGCGGCCGGGGTGTCCGCGGTGGTGAAGGTGGCCAAGCGGCACGGGGTCCCGGTGGTGGCCCGGGGTGCGGGCACGGGCCTCTCTGGCGGCGCCGTGCCTGCCGATCCGTCCGTGCTCGTCGTCACAATGCGGATGAACTCAATCGAGGTCGACGCCGACAACGGCGCGGCATGGGTCGGGCCGGGCGTCGTGAACCTCGACCTATCCCGCCACACTGCACCGCTCGGTCTCTACTTCGCCCCCGATCCCTCTTCCCAGGCTGCCTGCACCATCGGGGGCAACGTCGCCAACAACAGCGGCGGTCCCCACTGTCTGGCGGAGGGCAACACCTCGGTGCACATCCTCGGGGTGGAGTTCGTGGATGCTGATGGTGTCGTGCAGGTCGTGGGAGGCCTGGCGCCCGATATGAACGGCCTCGACGTGCGCGGAGTGATGGTTGGTTCCGAGGGAACGCTCGGGATCATCACACGAGTGCTGGTGCGCCTCAGCCCGATCCATCCCGCGGTGCGCACCATGTTGTTCGCCTTCTCCGATGTGGCGAGTGCCGCGGCCACGGTCTCGGATGTGATCGCCGCCGGGGTCGTGCCGGCAGCCCTCGAGATGCTGGATCGGCCGCTGATTCGGGCAGTGGAGAACTTCGTTCACGCCGGACTGCCCGTGGACGCGGCCGCGATGCTGCTCGCCGAGGTCACCGGTCACCCCGCCGGCATCGCTGCCGAGGCCGACCTCATCGTCGCCACCGCCGAGCGTCACGGCGCCTTCGACACCCGGGTGGCCGCCGACCAGGCGGAGCGCGACCTGCTGTGGAAGGCCCGCAAATCGGCGTTCGGTGCCATCGCCCAGATCGCACCCGACTATTACCTCCACGACACCGTGATCCCCCGGACGCGACTCGTCGAGGTGCTCGAGGCCATCTACGAGATCGCCCGCCGTCACGAGCTCCTCGTGCTCAACACCATCCACGCCGGTGACGGGAACCTCCACCCGAAGTTCGCCTACGACGGCTCCGATCCGGACCAGGTGCGCCGGGTGAAGGCAGCCGCGGACGAAGTGGTGCGAGTGTCGCTGGCGGCGGGAGGAGCGCTGTCGGGGGAGCACGGCATCGGTTTGGAGAAGCGCGACCTCATGGGTTTGTCATTCTCCGCGGTCGACCTCGATGCCCAGGCGCGACTGCGCGAAGCCTTCGATCCCGACAAGCGGTTCAACCCGGGAGCGATGCTGCCGGCGGGTTCGCGGTGCTTCGACTTCGGACGTGTTTCGATGGGTTCACCCCTGGATCAGGTGTCGACCCGCCCGGGGGTCGGCACCTGATGGTCTCCATGACCCACCGAGACACGCCCGCAGGACGGACCGGACCCATCCCGGACGGGACCTGGGTATGACCGCACTCAAGTCGACGGTCGCTCGCCTGTTCGGCCGTTTCGCCGCGGAGGTTCCGGGAGCACCACGCGCCGAGTTCACGTTTGCTCCCACCACCGCCGAGGAGACCGCGGCGATCCTCGACTTTGCCGCCGAGCATCGCCTGACGGTGCTTCCGTGGGGAGCCGGCACCCATCGGATCGGGGAGTCCTGGGTTCCGGACGTGCTCCTCAGCACTCGGAGCCTCGGTGGTATCGACTGGCGCCCGGACGACCTCACCGTCGTCGTCGGCGCGGGTGTCACCGTGGCCGACCTCGAGGCGCGGATGGCCGATCGCAGACAGACCGCCGTCCTTCCCGAGAACCCCGGCCCCGCCACGGTGGGCGGTGTGGTGGCGGCTGCGGCCTCGGGCTGGCGACGACTCCGGTTCGGTCCCACTCGGGATCGCATGCTCGAGGTCGTCGCCGCCACCGGCGACGGCCGGGTGATCCGCGGGGGCGGACAGGTGGTGAAGAACGTGAGCGGCTACGACCTGCCCAGGCTGTTCACCGGATCGCGCGGATCGCTCGGGGTGATCACCCGGGTATGTCTCAAGCTCTGGCCGCAGGGATCTGCCGCGGCCACGATCGCCGTCGACGATGCCGAGCGCGCCGGAGCGGTGATCCATCGCCCCCTCGCCGTGCTGCAGACGCCGGGTGGCGTCGCCGTGTATCTGACCGGTACCGCCGCGGAAGTGG
This sequence comes from Acidimicrobiia bacterium, assembly GCA_016215655.1. Classification (GTDB taxonomy): domain Bacteria; phylum Actinomycetota; class Acidimicrobiia; order Spongiisociales; family UBA11373; genus UBA11373. The sequence continues at coordinate 16,894 of JACRIT010000093.1, read as the reverse complement.
AGGCGCAAGCCGCGACGCTCGGAGGTTCTCCGACGGAGGGTCTGGTGTGGCCGGATCGTCCTCACGGACCGGTGGAGATCTCCCTGCGGGTGCCCCCGGCGCGCATCGGTGAAGCTGTGGCCCTCGTGGCCGCGGCGGGCTTCGTGGCGGCACACGGCGTGGGTGAGGTGCTCGCTGCCGGATCGTTTGGCGCCGCCGAGGTGTCGGGATGGCGGGTGTGGGCCGAGTCCGTCGGTGGAGGGCTCGTCGTGGCGACAGCGCCCGAAGGGTTTGGTGTCGACCCGTGGGGGATGGCCCCGCCGAGCCTGCCGCTGCAGCGGCGGATCAAGGCGGCATTCGATCCCGTCGGGATCATGGTTCCGGGCCGGCTGCCCGGAGGGCTGTGATGGGATGGACCACACCCTGGGCGCCGACCCGGGCCGAACTCGCCGCCTGTGTCGAGTGCGGGCTGTGTCTCCCGGTCTGTCCCACCTTTCGCCTCACCGGTGACGAAACCGCTTCCCCGCGCGGCCGGATCAATGCGATGCGGGGCGTGGCCTCGGGGTTGCTGCCGCTCGATGCCTCGGTGGCCGAGGTGTTCGAGTTCTGCCTGCAGTGTCGGGCATGCGAGGCGGCCTGCCCATCGCTGGTGCCCTTCGGCCGAGCCATGGAGGGCGCCCGCGCTGAGGCGACGGCGGCCCTGGCCGCCGCCCGGGTGCGCCGTGGCGTGGCCGGCCGTTGGGTCGCCCGTCGTCGTGCGGTCGGGGTGGCGACGTGGTTCGCCGCGCTCGGCCAGCGCCTGGGTGCGGGACGCTGGCTTCCGGGACCCCTCGGTACCGGTCTGCGGGGAATGCGCCGTCTCCGGTTCCGCCCCCGGTCATCGCTCGGTACGACCCACGAGGCGGTCGGGATGCCGATCGGCACGGCTGCGCTGCTCGCCGGGTGCGTGATGGACCCGTGGTTCGGCGAGGTGCACCGCGCCGTGATCGCGGTGCTCACCTCTGCCGGGTATCGCGTCGTCGTGCCCGCGGGGCAGACCTGCTGCGGCGCCCTGGCCGCCCACGAGGGTCGGGCCGCCGATGCCGACCGCATGGCCGAGACGAATCGTGCGGCATTTGCCCCGTTCGATCTGGTGGTCGTGGATGCCGCCGGATGCAGCGCGCATCTCGTGGGTCACGGCCCCGGACCCACCGTCGAGGATGCCGTGGTCGTGGTGGCCCGTCTCATCGATGAGGGGCGACTTCCCACCCTCCCCGGCCACGGCACGCCGGTGGCGGTCCAGGATCCGTGTCACCACCGTCATGCCCAACGGATCACGGCCCCACCCCGCACCATCGTCCGTGCAGCCGGGTATGTGGCGATCGATCTCGATCCGGATGGCATGTGCTGCGGGGCTGCCGGTCTGTACTCGCAAGCTCATCCCGACACCTCGGATCAACTCGGCCGGGCCAAGGCGGATCAGGTCGCCGGTCTCGGTGTGGATGTGGTGGCGTCGGCGAACCCGGGATGCGAGATGCAACTGCGCGCCCGGGTGAAGACCGGGGTCCGGGTGGCGCACCCGGTCGAGCTCTACGCCGAGGCGCTCCTGGCCTTCAGGCGGGGATCAACGGCCGCGACTCCGACCTGATCGCCACCCCGCCGGCCTTGACCTCGGCCTGGATGGTGAGGATCGGCGCGTCGGCGGGGAGGCTCTCGGGATCGGGGACATCGATGTCGACCTCGCCCTTGTCGACATGCTGCACCACGTACACCCGCCAGTCGGCAGGCACGGTGAGCTGAACCCCTCCGGCGATCACATCGAGATCGACATGGGCGCCCTCCGCGGACAGCGCGGCACCGGTGAGATCGAGATCGAGACCGCCGGCGCGGACCTTCACCTGAACGGACCGCAGCGCGGTGGCATGGCTCTTCACCGCGGTGCCGCCGACGAAGGCCATGAGACGGAACGAGTCGTCGTCGGGATGGGTGTCGCCCTGGAAGCGTTTCGACATCTGCCTGCCGGCGAACCACATGGCCACGGACACGGCGACGAGGGTGAAGAGGGCCTTGAGGAGGTGCTTCATGCCCGCGACGGTAGTGCGAGCACGGGGCTGTGGTCATGGACCCGAGCGGTTGCCAGTTTCCAGTTGCCAGTTCCGGAATCCGGCACCCGGTACCCAACGCGTGTCGGCATGGCGCATCGGGTATCCCGGCTTGACCCCCCACCGACGGAGCTTTGCTCCGTCGACTCCCCCACAAGGGGGAGTGATGGGTCTGGCGTCTGGCCCCTACCCTCCCCGGATGGCGCAGCACTCGACACGGGCCCCGACGCTCGTCCTGTTGGCGGCGACGCTGTGGGGGACCACGGGTACGGCACAAGCACTCGGCCCTGAGGGGATCTCGCCGCAGACGGTGTCGCTCGTACGCATGGTGGGAGGCGCGCTGCTGCTCGCCTACGCGGCCCTGCGTGGCGAGACCGTTCCGCTGCGCACTCTGCCTGTATGGCCGCTCCTCATCGCCCTCGCCGCACTGGCGGCCTCGCAACCACTCTTCTTCACCGGCGTGGCCCGAACCGGCGTCGCCGTCGGCACGATCACCACGATCGGGAGCGGACCGATCCTCGCCGGGTTGCTGGCGTGGCTGATCCGCGACGAGCGACCGGACCGACGCTGGGTCGTGGCCACCGTGGCGGCGGTGCTCGGGGCGATGCTCTTGGTGTCGGGTGGGGAGTCGGCCGGGGTGGACCTGGTCGGACTGGGGTATTCGCTCGGAGCGGGCATCACGTGGGCGGTCTACCTGGTGGCGGCCAAGGTCCTGTTCCACGCCCATCCGCCCGTGTTCGTCGCCGGTGTGCTCTTCGCCGGAGCGGCCGTGGTGTTGTCGCCGATGGCGTTCGTGGGGGACATGTCCTGGCTGGGGACGGGCGAAGGTGCGCTCACCGCGGTGTGGCTGGGTGTGGTGTCGACGGCGCTGTCGTACGTGATGTTCGCCCGTGGGTTGGGGGCGACCCCGGTGGCGACCACGGCCACCCTCACCCTGGCGGAACCCGTGACCGCCGCGCTCCTGGGCATGCTCCTGCTCGACGAACCGATCCGGGCGACGACGATCGTCGGCATCGCCCTGGTGGCGTTGGGTTTGGTGGTGCTGTCGGTGGGAAGTGGGCGTGCCGGGGTCGCGACCCCGGGCTGACAGCTTCGTCGCTGTCGGCCGTCGGATTCGGGTATCGGGCATCGGGAATCGAGTGTCGACCCCCCCACCGACGAGCCTGCGGCTCGTCGACTCCCCTACAACTGGGGAGTGATGGCTGCTGCATCCGGCATCAGGCATCTTCCTGATGGCCCTATCCCGGGGACAGTCGGCCCTATCGCTCGGTGGTCCGCTCGGGTGATGCTGTGGGCAGTTCGCTCGTCTGGAGGGGCCCTCGTGCAGAGACCTGTCGTCACCGTGGACGGCAACGAAGCCGCCGCGTACATCGCCCATCGTCTCAGCGAAGTGGTGGCGATCTACCCCATCACCCCCGCTTCGGCGATGGGTGAGTTGGCCGATGCCTGGACGGCGGCGGGCAAGCCCAATCTCTGGGGTGACATCCCCACGGTGATCGAGATGCAGAGCGAGGCCGGGGCCGCGGGGACACTTCATGGTGCTCTGCAATCGGGTGCCCTGACCACGACCTTCACCGCCTCACAGGGCCTGCTCCTCATGCTCCCGAACATGTTCAAGATCGCCGGGGAGCTCTCCCCGACGGTGATCCATGTCGCCGCTCGCACCATCGCCACGCACGCCCTCTCGATCTTCGGGGATCACAGCGACGTCATGACGGCCCGCACGACCGGCTTTGCCCTGCTCGCCTCGGCGAGTGTGCAGGAGGCGCAAGATCTCGCCGCGGTCGCCCATGCCGCCACCCTCGAGACCCGGATCCCATTCCTGCACTTCTTCGACGGGTTCCGCACCTCCCACGAGGTCGGCAAGATCGAACGGCTCACCGACGACGACCTGCGGGCCCTGATCGATGCCGGGGCCATCGCCGCACATCGGTCGCGCGCCCTCGACCCGGAACAGCCGGTCCTGCGGGGGAGCGCCCAGAACCCCGATGTGTACTTCCAGGCGCGTGAGGCCTGCAATCGCTTCTACGACGCGGTACCGGGGATCGTGACCACGGTGCTCCAGCGCCTCGAAGCACTGGTGGGGCGGCGCTACGGACTGTTCGACTACCGCGGCCATCCCGAGGCCGAGCGCGTGATCGTCGTGATGGGTTCGGCGGTTGGCGCCGTCGAGGAGACGGTCGACGCCCTCGTCGCCCGCGGCGAGAAGGTGGGGGTGGTCATCGTCAGGCTGTACCGCCCCTTTGCCGCCGATGCCTTCCTCGCCACGCTTCCGACCAGTGCCCGTGTGGTGGCGGTGCTCGATCGCACCAAGGAACCCGGCGCTTCAGGTGAGCCGCTGCTCCAGGATGTGGCCACCGTTCTCGCCGGTGCCGCCGCCGACGGACGGGCGATGCCACGGATCATCGGGGGAAGGTATGGGTTGTCTTCGAAGGAATTCACCCCGGCGATGGTCAAGGCGGTGTTCGACGAGGCCGCCCTGCCCCAGCCCCGGCCCCGGTTCACCGTCGGCATCCTCGACGACGTGACCGGGCTTTCGCTCGATGTCGACCCCTCATTCCGTGCCGAGCCACCCGGAGTCGTGGGGGCGCTCTTCTACGGACTGGGCAGCGACGGCACCGTCGGGGCCAACAAGAACACGGTGAAGATCATCGGTGAGCACACCCCGCAATTCGCCCAGGGGTACTTCGTGTACGACTCGAAGAAGTCGGGATCGATCACGGTGTCGCATCTGCGCTTCTCCCCGGTGCCGATTCGCTCGACCTATCTCGTCGACTCGGCGTCGTTCATCGGGTGCCATCAGTTCGGTCTGCTCGCCACCATCGATCTGCTCTCGCGAGCCGCCGATGGTGCCACCCTTCTCATCAACACCCCGTATGGCGCGGCGACATGGGACCGCATGCCCGTCGAGGCCCAGCGTCAGATCATCGAGAAGAAGATGCGGGTGTTCGGGATCGATGCCGATGCCGTGGCCAAGGAGGCCGGGCTCGGCGGCCGCGTGAACACCGTCCTGCAGACCGGCTTCTTCGTGCTCAGCAACCTGCTGCCGCCCGACGAGGCGGTGATGGCGATCAAGGACTCGATTCGCAAGACCTACGGCCGACGCGGCGAGGCGGTGCTGGATCGCAACTTCCGGGCGGTCGATGGCGCCCGAGCCGCGCTGTTCGAGATCGTCGTTCCCGAAGCCGCCACCGGCTTGGTGCACATGCGGCCGCCGGTGATCGGCGCAGCTCCCGAGTTCGTGCGCACGGTGACGGGCGAGATCATCGCGGGGCGCGGCGACCTGCTTCCCGTGAGCGCGATGCCCATCGATGGCACCTTCCCCACCGGCACCTCACAGTGGGAGAAGCGGTCGATCGCCGACGAGATCCCGGTATGGGATGCCGACATCTGCATCGACTGCGGCCGCTGTGCCCTGGTATGTCCGCACGCCGCCATCCGCATCGCCTACGTCGACGAGTCGGCACTCGCCGGTGCGCCCGCGGGCTATCCGCATCGGGCCACGGTGGGCAAGGACTTCCCCGGCAAGCGCCTGGTGATCCAGGTGGCACCAGACGACTGCACGGGTTGCTCGGTCTGTGCGGACATCTGCCCGGCGCGGAGCAAGGAGTTGGTGAAGCACAAGGCGCTCGACATGACGCCGAAGGACACGGTGCTGGAGCGCGAGCGCGAGCGCTTCGACTACTTCCTCACGCTCCCGCCGATCGATCGACGCGAGGTCGCCATCGCCACCCTCAAGGGCTCGCAGGCCCTGCAGCCCCTCTTCGAGTTCAGCGGTGCCTGCTCGGGGTGCGGCGAGACACCATACCTCAAGCTCATCACCCAGCTGTTCGGCGACCGACTCGTCGTGGCCAACGCCACCGGATGCTCGTCGATCTACGGAGGGAATCTGCCCACCACGCCCTGGTCGGTGGATGCCCAGGGTCGCGGTCCGGCATGGTCCAACTCGCTGTTCGAGGACAACGCCGAGTTCGGTCTCGGGCTGCGACTCGGCGCGGATGCCCGTCACACCGCAGCCGTTCGGGTGCTGAGGGGGTTGCGCGGCATTCTCGGAGACGAACTGGTGGAAGGGCTCATCGCCGCCGACCAGACCACCGAGGCCGGGATCTTCGACCAGCGGACCCGCGTTGCGGCGGCGCGTGAGCGGCTCGAGGCTCTGGGAACAGCGGAGGCGGTGGAGGCCCTGCCGCTGCTCGACGGCCTCATCCGCAAGAGCGTGTGGATCGTCGGCGGTGACGGATGGGCCTACGACATCGGCTTCGGCGGCCTCGATCACGTCATCTCCGCGGGACGCGACGTGAACATCCTCGTGCTCGACACCGAGGTCTACTCCAACACGGGAGGTCAGGCCTCGAAGGCCACGCCGCGCGGGGCAGTGGCGAAGTTCGCTTCCGCCGGCAAGTCGTCGGGGAAGAAGGACTTGGGGATGATCGCCATGGCGTACGGCAACGTGTACGTCGCCCAGATCGCCATGGGGGCGAACATGACCCAGACGGTCAAGGCGCTCGCCGAGGCCGAGTCGTACCCCGGCCCATCGCTCGTGATCGCCTACAGCCCGTGCATCGCCCACGGGTTCGACCTGGCCAAGATGATGGGCCACCAGAAGGATGCGGCCGCGAGCGGATATTGGCCGCTGTACCGCTTCGATCCGAGGCTGGCGGCGTCGGAGGACAAGCCCTTTGCCCTCGACTCGCGGCCGCCGACGATGCCGTTCAAGGAGTTCGCCGCCGCCGAAGCACGATTCTCCATGCTCGCCGGCGCCGACCCGGAGCGATCGGAGGAGCTGCTGAAGGCCGGGCAGGAGGACATCGACGAGCGGCGTCGCTACTACGAACAACTCGCCGGTCTGGAACGCGGCCTGCCCGGAGACGAGGTGACGGTATGAAGCCGGATCTCAGCACCCGGTATCTCGGATTCCGATTGCGCAACCCGTTCGTCGTGTCGGCATCGCCGCTCGGCCGCGATCTCGATCGTCTGCTGCTCCTCGAGGCGGCCGGTGCCGCGGCGGTGGTCCTGCCCTCGTTGTTCGAGGAGCAGATCGAACACGACTCGATGCTGGTGCACACCACGATGGAGCACGGCACCGAGTCGTTCCCCGAGGCCCTCTCGTATCTCCCGGAGATGTCGTCGTACAACACCGGACCCGAGCGGTACCTCTCGCTCATCACCCGGGCCCGCGAGTCACTGCGAGTCCCGGTGATCGCCTCGCTGAACGGGGCTTCTCCCGGAGGGTGGACGAGCTACGCCCGCAGGATGCAGGACGCCGGTGCCAGCGCCCTCGAGCTCAACGTGTACTTCGTCGCCGCCGACATGGACGAGACGAGCGAGCAGGTGGAGCGCCGCTACCTCGACATCGTCGCCGAGGTCCGGCGAACGATCACCATCCCGCTCGCGGTCAAGATCGGCCCGTTCTTCTCCTCCACCGCCAACATGGCACGGCGCATCGTCGATGCCGGGGCCGACGGTCTGGTCGTGTTCAACCGCTTCTACCAGCCGGACATCGATCTGGAGAACCTGGTGGTGGTGCCCGACCTCAAACTGAGCACCGCGGTGGAGTTGCGGCTCCCACTGCGCTGGATCGCCATTCTCCACAGCCGGGTGAAGGCTTCGCTCGCCGCCACCACCGGTGTCCACGATCACTTCGGCGCCATCAAGCTGTTGCTCGTCGGCGCCGACGTCACGATGACGGCCTCGGCTCTGCTCATCCATGGACCGGGGTGGATCGAGTCGGCGATCGCCGGGCTCGGCGAATGGATGGTCGAGCACGAGTACACCTCGGTCGAACAGCTCAAGGGCTCCATGTCGTGGCGCGGCGCCCCCAACCCCGCTGCCTTCGAACGGGCCAACTACATGGAGACCCTGGCGAGCTACGAGGTGCCGCGGTAGGCCTCGCTGCGCTCGGCAGGCTTCCCGCTTCCCGCCAAGAGATCGATCCGTCGATCGGGCATCGTCGCGTTCTGGCGGGCAGCGGGTAGCGGGCAGCGATCAGACTTCCTTTGCCCACACTCCCACCGTGTGGAACTCGAAGCCGAGTCTGACGAAGGGTGCTTCGAGCCACTCCACCGTGGGGACCCAGATGCGCATCTCGCTCACCCTGGCTTCGGCAGCGAGATCCACCAGGGCTCGCGCCATCGCCACGGCATCGTCGCGAGTGGTCTCCATCCAATGGACTACGAGCATGTCGTCGTCTTCATCCACCTCGGCGATGGCCCAGCCGGGGCGGCCTTCGTGGAGACTGCGGTTGCGGGCGGCGAGCAGCAGGTGGTCGGCGGTCATGCGCCTCCACACCCACCCGATGGGGAGCAGACCGTGAGCCGCCCGGGCGAGTTCGCCCGTCGACCACGACAGGAACGCCGGCTCCGCTTCGCCGGAGTGGGCCACCTCGAGCCGCTCCGGTGGCGGCACGCGCCGTCCGCCGTTGCCCTCGGGCACCGGTGACCCCTCCCCGATGATGCGCTCGCCGCGACGCCAGTCACAGACCTTGTGGAAGCCCATCGACCCCGCCTGTGCCTCTGAGGCGGTGTTCGTGGCGTCGATGGCGAGACGCGCCACGACGGCGCCTTGCTCGCGGGCCCACTGCCAGAGGGCGTTGCTGACCGCGGTGGCGATGCCTCGGCGGCGATGGTCGGTGTGCACCCGCACGCCCTGGGCCCAGAGTTCCTGCGGCGACACCATGGTCCCGGTGACGGTGGCGATCACGGCTCCGTCTTCCTCAGCGACGATCACCTGGGATGCCGGGTTGTCGAGCCACCCGGGGAGGGCATCGGCGACGTAATCACCCCAATCGAAGGTGTTCTGCGTCCACGCCGCGATCAGCGGAATGTCGGAGTGGCGGCCGGGGCGGATCTCCATGGCGTGAGGCTATCCGGTGAGGAGTCTTCAGTCTTCAGTCCGCAGCCCGAGGCTCGTCGGTAGTGCTGGCGACCTCATGCTGATGACTGAGGAGTTCTCCTAGTACTGCGCCAGCTCCCGGGCGCGATTCACGATGCCGGCGACATTGGGCATCACCTGATCCTCGAGGGCGCCGGAGAAGGGGAAGGTGGGGACGTCGGGAGTGGCGTAGCGACGCACCGGGGCATCGAGCCACTCGAAGGCCTTCTCGGTGATCTGGGCGGACACCTCGGCGCCGAAGCCGCCGAACTCGTTGTCTTCGTACACGATGAGCACTTTGGAGGTGCGCTGGACCGCGGCTTCGATCGACGGCCAGTCGAGGGGCTTGAGCGAACGCAGGTCCAGCACCTCCGCCTCGATCCCCTCGGCAGAGAGCTGGTTGGCCGCCTCGACGGCGAAATGGGCCATCGTCCCGTAGGCGATGATCGTGAGGTCGCGTCCGGGCCGGCGGATCGCCGCCTTGCCGATCGGCACCCGATGGATCCCGGCTGGAACCGGTCCCTTCACCAACCGGTAGAGCTTCTTGGGCTCGAGGAACATCACCGGGTCGGGATCGTCGAACGCCGACCACAGCAGTCCCTTGGCATCGGCGGGAGTGGAGGGAACCACCACCTTCAGACCGGGGATGTGCGCGTAGAACGCCTCGATCGACTGGCTGTGATAGAGCGCCCCGTGGATCCCGCCGCCGTAGGGCACCCGGATCACCATGGGACAGGACCAACCGCCCGCGGTCCGGTAATGCAGCCGCGCCACCTCGGAGACGATCTGATCGAAGGCGGGATGGATGTAGTCGGCGAACTGGATCTCCGGCAGCGGCCGCCCGCCGGCCGCGGCGATACCGACGGCGGTGCCGATGATCTGCGACTCGGCAAGCGGCATGTTGAACGAGCGATCCTCGCCGAAGGTCTGGGAGAGCCCGACCGTGGCCTTGAACACCCCGCCCTTGGGATCGGCGACATCCTCGCCGAACACCACGGCGCGATCGTCCGCCGCCAGGATCTCATGGAGGGTGGCATTGATGGCGGTGATGAGGTTCTTCTCGTCACCCACCGGGGTGGGTTCCGGAGTGTGGGCCGCGTCGATGGGGATGATCGGGTTGGCGTAGACGAAGGCCAACGGATCGATCGGGTCGGCGGCCTTCTCGGCGCGTTCCACGGCGCCACTCACCTCGGCGCCGACCTCGTTGTCGATGAGCGTCTCGAGGGCATCGTCGAGGAGCCGGTTCTCGACCAGGTACTGCTTGAGGATCCCGATCGGGTCGCGCCGCAGCCACATCTCGACCTCGGCGGCGGTGCGATACAGCTTGTCGTCGTCGTCCGAGGTGTGGGCGTAGTGGCGGTAGGTGCGGGCCTCGATGAACGAGGGGCCCTCACCCGCCCTGGCTCGGGCGACGGCCTCGGAGGCGGTGCCGTACACCTCGAGGATGTCGTTGCCATCGATCGACACCGCCGGCATCCCGTATCCGGCGGCACGGGCAGCCAGGTCACCCGCGACCTCCTGGGCGGCAGGCACCGAGATGGCGTACAGATTGTTCTCGATCACGAACACCACCGGGAGGCGGCGTACGGCGGCGAAGTTGAGCGCCTCGTGGAAGTCGCCTTCCGAAGTCGCCCCTTCACCACCCCACACCATCACCACCCCGGGCTTGCCGGTGCGCTGCAACTCCCTGGCGATGCCGGTGGCGTGGGGAAACTGGGTGGCGATCACCGAGGAGTGGCTGAAGATGCGCAAACCGGGATGCGACCAATGGTTGGGCATCTGCCGCCCGCCGCTGTTGGGATCGCCCGCCTTGGAGAACACTCCGAGGAAGACCTCCTCGGCGGTCATCCCCAGCGCCAGGGCTCCCGCCGTGTCGCGGTAGTAGGGCAGGGCCCAGTCGTGACGGCGGTCGAGGGCGAGAGCGGTCCCCACCTGGGCGGCCTCATGACCGGAGGCAGACACCACGAACGGCGCCCGGCCCTGGCGGTTGAGCGCCCACATCCGGTCGTCGACGCGACGCGCCAGCACCATGGTGCGGTACATGTGGAGCAGGGCGTCGTCGTTGAGGCCGAGGCTCAGATGGTTGTGTATGGGATCGATCCCGATGGCCACGGGAAGCCTTCCTCAGGGGAATGGGTCGGAGGGAGGATAGGGGGAATGGCGGGCCCAGTGCCCGGGGCCGATGCCTGACTTCCGCAATGCGCAGTGCGCAATGCGCCGCTACCCGTTACCCGATGCGCATAGCTTGCGCCCCGCCGGAGCCAACTGCTTGCTCCGACTGGGGACTGGAGACTGGGGACTTCTTCTAGTTCCTGTCATCCCCGCTGCGGCGGAACAGGCGCAGGTTGCCGATCTCCTCGATGCGCTGGTGCGCCAGATCCACGGCCGCCTGGTGCGGGGTGATGCGCCGCTCGCGCGAGGCTTCGAGCACCCGGAGGGTGGTGTCGTAGATGCGGTCGATGTGGGCCGCCGCCTTGTCCACCGTGTACCCGCGGATCTCCTCGCTCACGTTGATGAGGCCGCCGGCATTCACCACGAAGTCCGGGGCATAGAGGATGTCTCGCGCCGCGATGCGATCGGCGTCCTCGGGGGTGGCCAGCTGGTTGTTCGCCGAGCCGACGATGGCCGAGCACCGCAGCTTCGGGATCGTCTCTTCGGTGAGGCTGCCACCGAGCGATGACGGGGCGAATACGTCGCACTCGACCGCGTAGATGTCATCGGGCGACACCACCTTGACGTCGGGGAACCGCTTCACGACCTTCTCGATCGCCGGGGGGTAGACATCGGCGATGGTGACCTTGCCGCCGGCTTCGATGAAGCGACGCACGAGATCCGAGCCGACCTTGCCGACGCCGAGCACTGCCATATGCTTGCCGGAGATCTCCTCCGACCCGAGGAACTTGAACACCGCCCGATTGGCGGCCATGAGGCCGCGGGCGGTCGCCGGCGAGGGGTCTCCGGAACCGCCCTCCTCCACCGGGACGCCGCACACCCAGCGGGTCTCGCGGCGGATCATCTCCATGTCATGGGCGTCGGTGCCGACATCCTCGGCGGTGATGTAGCGACCCTGGAGCGAATCGACGACGCGCCCGTAGGCGCGCCACAGGCGCTCGGACTTCAGCTTGCGCGAGTCGCCGATGATGACGGCCTTGCCGCCGCCGAGATCGAGGCCGGAGGCCGCGGCCTTGAGGGACATGGCGGCCGAGAGGCGGAGGACGTCTTCGAGGGCCTCAGTCTCGGATTCATAGGGAAAAAAGCGAGTCCCGCCGAGGGCGGGACCGAGAGCGGTGGAGTGGATGGCGATGATGGTCTTGAGCCCGGATACCGGGTCGGAGCCGAATACGACCTCCTCGTGACCGCGGTCACCGAGCGCATCGAATACACCCACGTCTTGCTCCTTCTCGGGAACTGATCCTTGAGAGACTCAGCGGATAGGACGCTGGTTCGATCTGGAGTCAGCCCACGATCGGGCTGACTCCAGATTCCGGGGCCCCCTATCCGCTGAGCCTCTAACCCGAATTCGAGTGTAGCCAGGGGGCTCTTTGGGGGTCCCGGGCAGTGAGACCCGAGTGATCGGTACCATCGCCCCATGGCCATTGCCGCCTATCTGCGCGTGTACGTCCCTGAGGATCGGATCGACGACCCGGGCTTGACCGCCTCGGTGCCGACAGGGTCCCGGCGCTTGTTGATCAACGGCACCTACGGCGTGTTCGAGGAATCGTTGCGCGATGACGCCTTTGTGATCCAGGTCGACGGCCGGCGCTTCGTGTGCCCCCGCACCGCACGGCTCCGCATGCTCGAGGGGGTGCTCGCCTTCCGCAACGCCTATCAGGGTCCGACGGCGTCACTGCTGGTCCCCGAGGCCGCCGCCGAACGCGCCGCCCGCGAACTCCATCGCATGCAGGATCGACATCCCGGGATGCGCAGCCACATCCTCACGAGCGCCTTCGCGGTGCCGTTGCGGTGGTTCTCCGCGTTCGATCCCACCGAGCGCGCCCTCATCGAGATCGATGGCATCACCTCGATCCGGTATCGCACCCGGGTGCGCGAGGCGGTGCCCCGGCTGCGGCGGACGGTGGAAGTCCTCGACTCGGCGGGATTCGACGAGGTCGTGGTCGACCCGGTGGAGGAGTTGCTCGCCTGGATCGACGCCTTTCCCGGTGAGGCGGTGCTGGAACTCGACTACGGCGGCGTGGCGAGCCTGTTCTCATCGGCGGAGTTGGCGATCGATGAGTCCGCCGCCGACGTCGCCGCCAGCCTCGACGCGCTCGAAGCCGAGGATTATGACCTCGCCGGCGAGCACTACAGCGAGGCAGCGTCGCGTTGGGCGCACGCTCAATCCCTGGCGTATGCCAACTGATCCCGACCGCCCTCCTTCAGAGGACGGGAGGTCGACACCACCCGAATGGCTCACACCGTCTGGCTACGTCGATCCGGTGGAGCGCTCGATCCGCCAGGCGGTGGCTCGCGGCGAGTTCGACCACCTTCCCGGTGCGGGCAAGCCACTCCCGGATCTCGACCGCGAGTACGACCCCGATTGGTGGGCGCGCCGGTACCTCGAACAGATGCGGGCGCAGGATGCCGCCGACGACGTGCGCCGCCTCCTTCGCCAGGAGTTGCCGCTCCTCAAGACCACGCCCGACCGAGCTGCTGCTGCCGCCCGAATCGCCGAGCTCAACGCGCTCATCGCGCGGGTCAACGCGACCGTTCCGGAGGAGCTGCGTCTGCCCCCTGTGGCGATCTGAGCCCCACGATGTCGGGACCCACTCCACCGGTCGTTGCCTTCGTCGCATGGTGTGAGCACCGACAGCTGGGAGGCACGGTCACCGACTGGCAGTTCGTGGCGTCTGGATGGGAGAGCGAGATCTGGGGTCTCACCCTCGGCGGCCGGCGGCTCGTGTTGCGGGAGTACCACGGTGCCGGAGGTGTGGCGAAGTCGCATGCCGAGCACCGTGCACTGGTGGCGCTGGCGGCGTGCGGCTACCCGGTTCCGGAGTTCGTGGCCGTCGAGCCCGATCCCCGCCACTTGGGCCGAGCCTTCATCCTCATGGAACGAATCGACGGCCCGTTGCTTGCCGAGCGTCCGGGGCGGGGTGCCGCCGAGTTGGGGGTGCTCCAGGCGCAGCTCCACGGCCTCGACCCCTCGCGGCTCGTCGAGTTGGGGGCCGAAGGCCACTCGGATGCCGCAACGGTGGTAGGCGATCAGCTGCACGCCTGGAGCCGGGTCATCACGCACCTGAAGGTCTCCGGGTTCGAGGGGGCCATGGAGTTCCTCGTCGGCGCCGCCGCCACGGTTCCCGACGGGCATCCCGGCTTGGCGCATTGGGACGTTCACCCATGGAATGTGATCGACGATCCGCGACGCGGGCCGGTGGTGATCGACTGGACGTCGGCTGAGATCACCGACACCCGGTTCGACCTCGGTGCGGCGCTCATCCTTTGGATCTCCAACCGGATGCCACAAGCCAGAGCCGAGCACCTCGACGCGTACCGCGGCGCCGGTGGCCACCGCGTCGATCACCTCGAGTTCTTCGAGGCCGCGGCGGCAGTGCGACGACTGTTCTCGGCGGTCGTCGGCCTGCGCCAAGGCCCGGAGCTGCTGGGGATGCGCTCCGATGCCCGCCACGAGATCCACGAGCATCTGCCCGGTCTGGTGGCCGTGTACCGGCGATGGCGAGAGGTGGGTGGGCCGGCGATCCCCGATGCCGAGTCGGTGTTGGGCGTTTGATCGCGGCCTCTGTGGTGTTTCGACGCTCTAGCCTTCGCGTGTGGATCTTGTCGCGCTGCCGCCTCCATCGAGGGCAGGCTCGAACTCGTTGGAGGCATCGCTCGCCCAACGCAGGTCGGTCCGCCATTACACCCCCGAGGCGGTCTCGCTCTCCGATCTCTCACAGCTCCTCTGGGCGACGCAGGGGATCTCCGGTGCCGACAAGCACGGTCCGGTGCGAACCGCGCCATCGGCGGGTCGGACGAGTCCCCTCGAGGTGTACGTCGTCACCGCCGAAGGCATCGCCCTCTACGGTCCTGCCGAACACCAGTTGCAGCCGCTCGGGGACAAGGACGTTCGGCAGGCACTCGCCGAGGCGGCCCTCGACCAGGGCTGTGTGCGCGAGGCGCCGCTGGTGCTCGCCCTGATCGGGAGGGTGGCCCGCACCGTGGACACCTATGGCGATCGCGCCGAACGCTACGTCACCCTCGAGGCCGGGCACGCCGCCCAGAACGCGCTGCTCCAGGCGACGGCCCTCGGACTCGGCGCGGTTCCCGTGGGCTCGTTCGACGACGACCAGGTGCGCCACATCCTCGGCCTGGCATCCCAGGCCACCCCGCTCTACCTCATCTGTGTGGGGCATCCGGCGCCGAAGTAGGGCGAGGGGTATGCAGCCTGGGGCCATGTCAGCATGCAGCCCCGCTCTGGCCGTCGCGACCGCTGTGATGCCCCAGCGTTTGACTGTCGGCTGTCAGCTCTCTGTGGTGGTGAGGGCTGGCATCAATCCGACGGAACCTCAGATCCTTCAGCCAGTCAACCCCACCCGCAGCGTGCCAATCCGTCCACAACGCCGCACAGGCACCAGGTTCTCACTGTGCATGTCCATTCCATCCGCACGCCAGGACCGTGGACCGCGGCGTGTCACAGTCCCGATCCACCCGGAACAGCCCGGAGTAGAACTATCTCCTGCGGCAGAACCGGGATACAGATCGGCGGGAGTTCCTTGAAAGGCTGCAAGCGCCCCTAGGCGCGCGTAAGCTTGTCAGAAGATGTCGGATCCCTCCCCGCCGGCGCGCGCTGAGGCGCGCGAGATCGCACCGAGGGGCCACTACCTCGCCTTCGAGGTCGGCAGGCTCGCTGGGGTGTCCGGACAGACCATCGGTCAGTGGAAACGTAATGGGTACATCCGCGCATCGCAGAAGTCCCGCTCCTATCCGAACGTGTACTCCTACCAGGATGTGGCGGAGGCGATGGTGGTACACCATCTGCTCGACCAGGGGGCCGACCTGCTCAACATTGGGCGAGCGATCGATGCCCTCCGCGACGCGTACGGCCTGAACTGGCCCCTTTCGCCGTCTGACCTCGTTGTCTATGGTGATGATGTCGCTGTGCGCGAAGGGCGCACGCTATTCGACGTGTCGCAGAAGCAGTACCCGTGGCACACCCTCATCGCCTTTCGGGCGGCCCCGCAAGTAGCTGTCGATCTCCGGCGTGGCGGCTGGGCAGCACACCAGCATCCCAAACTCCGGTATATCGAGGTCAATCCAAACCGGCTGTCGGGTCGACCCGCCATCCGCGGTACCCGCGTCCCGGCGGAGGATGTTGCTCTTCTGGCGGCTGAGCCGAAGGGGCGAGCTCTCCTGAAACGGGACTACGGTATCTCGGGCCGCGCGGTTGACGATGCGATCGTGTGGTGGCGAGCAGTGCAGACGTATGAACCGCTGGCGGCGTGACCCCTGAGGCGGAGTGGCTTCTGTTGCTTGACGCGAGCCTCGCGCATCGTCTCGCAACCCGGCTCCGCGAGCGAGGCCGGAACGCGGTGTCATCGAAGGAACTGCGGATTCACGGGTTCCTCGACCCGCCGTTGCTGAGGGCCATCCACCTGCTCTTTCCGCTTGCGACGATCGTCACGGGTGACGACCACATGCCGCAGGAACACGGGCACCTCCTCGCCCGCTGGGGCCTCACGGTCGCCGTCATTGATCCTCAGCGAACGTGGCCGTACACGCAGGAGCAATGGAAGCAAGATGTGCTCCACCGATGGGCGCACAAGATGCAGGAGCAGAAACGCGGAACGGCCTTCCGGTACTCGGTTCAGGCCGGAGGTCGTCCGTGGGTGAAGCCCAGAAACCTGTAGAGGCCGCTGAGCTGCAGCGCACCGAGCAGGGGCTGGAGCCATGGCCGAAGACTGGGAACGATTCCTCACGCTCGCCTTCTGGTGCCGGACTCTATTCGAGTCTCCCCAAGACAGCTCCCT
>JACRIT010000091.1 GCA_016215655.1 Acidimicrobiia bacterium | reverse complement strand
CGCAGCGCCTTGAGCAGCCACGGAACGAGGAGGAGGGTGCCGATGCCGGCGAACAGCCAGGGGGCACCGAGGCCGGCGTTGGCGGCGAGCATCCCGCCGACAAGGGCGCCGATGGGGAACGATCCGTAGGCGAGGAGGCGGTAGACGCTGTTGATCCGACCGAGGAGTTCGTCGGGCACCACGGCCTGGCGGTACGACACGGCCACGACGTTCCACACCATCTGGGCGAACCCGGTGATGGCGAGCAACGCTCCTGCCATCACCGCGTTGCAGGTGAAGGCGACGCCGAGCAGCGACCCTCCGATGGTGGCGACCGCGGCAACGACGGCAGCACGCGAGCCGAGCCGGGCGACCACCTTTGAGGCGACGAGGCTGCCCGCGGTGCTTCCGACCGCCATCCCGGCGAGGAGCACGCCGAACCCGGCATCGCCGATGTCGAGTTCGGTCTGGGCGAACAGCACGAGCAGCGACATCCCCGCGGTGAAGGTCACATTGAGGGTGGCGGCGCCGATGGCAAAGGATCTGATCACGCGGTGGTTCCACAACCAGCGCACCCCCTCGGCGATCTCGGTCCGCATCGGGGCGCGGACCCTTCCCACCGTCCGATAGTGGCCCGGGATCGAGGCGAGGAGCACACCGGAGAGGGCGAACGAGGCGGCATCGACGGCAAACGGCGCGGCTGCAGCCACGACGAACAGCGCGCTGCCCAACGGTGGACCGATGAACTGGTTGGCTGTCACCTCGGCGGCGAACAGTCGGCCGTTGGCCCGGGGCAGGTCGGCGGCGGTGACGACCGAAGGGAGGATCGTCTGCGCCCCATTGTCGAACATCGTCTCGGCGATGCCCATCGCAAAGGCGAAACCGAAGAGGAGCGGCAGATTGGCGGCGTCGGCAGTCACGGCCACGGCGAGGGCTCCGACCACGATCACCCGAACGCCATCCATCACCACCATCAGCCGCCGTCGGTCCACCCGATCGACCAGGACCCCCACGGGCAGTGAGAACACCAGCCAGGGCAGCCAGGTGAACGCGGTGACGCTCGACACCGCCACCGGATCGCGGGTGACCTGCGCCGTGAGCAGCGGCAGCGCTCCCAGCAGCATCCCGTCACCGAGGTTGGACACCACCGAAGCGCTGAGCAGCGTGCGGAAGCGGGTCATGGGGGAGAGAACACCGCGAGGGCGGGAGGGGTTGCACGGACCGCTGCCCGTTGCCCCTTGCCCGTTGCCCGATTGATCTCAGCTGGCGGCTGTCGGCTGGGAGCCCATGGACTCCGGCTGGAGCCTGGTGCCTGGAGCCCTCTACCCTGGCTTCCATGGACATCCGCCCCGACATCCTTGCCGCGATCGGCGACACACCCATGGTCCGGCTCTCCCGGATCCATCCGCCGGGCAACGTGGTGGCCAAACTCGAGTCGTTCAATCCGGGCGGGTCGTCGAAGGACCGCATCGGCATCGCCATGATCGAGGATGCCGAGAAGGCCGGGTTGCTCCATCCCGGCGACACCATCGTCGAGCCCACGAGCGGCAATACCGGGGTCGGTCTCGCCATGGCGGCGGTCCTCAAGGGTTACCGCATGGTGGCGGTGATGGCGGACAAGCAGTCGAAGGAGAAGCAGGATCTGCTGCGCGCCTACGGTGCCGAAGTGGTGGTGACGCCGAGCGATGTCGCCCCCGACGATCCGCGCTCCTACTACTCGGTGGCTGCCGAGATGGCGAGCCGTCCCGGCTACTTCCGGCCCGATCAGTATTCCAACCCCTCCAACCCGGCTGCCCAGTACGCCTCGGCCGGTCCCGAGATCTGGCGTCAGACCGACGGTCGGGTCGGCGTGTTCGTCGCCGGGGTGGGGACCGGCGGCACCATCACCGGGATCGGGCGGTATCTCAAGGAGCAGAACCCCGAGGTGGTCGTGGTCGGAGCCGATCCGGTGGGGTCGATCTTCACCGCGGCCTCGGACGATCAGGTGCACCCCTATCTCGTGGAGGGGGTGGGAGAGGACTTCTGGCCGAAGGCCTTCGACACGACGATCGTCGACGAGTGGGAGCGGATCTCCGATGCCGAGGCCTTCGCCATGACCCGGCGTCTGGTCCGGGAAGAAGGGATCCTGGCGGGCGGTTCCGGCGGCATGGCATTGACGGCGGCGCTGCGGGCTGCGGTCCGTCACGCCGATCGCCTCGTCGTGGTGCACCTTCCCGATGGCGGCCGCAACTATCTCTCCAAGATCTTCGACGACGGTTGGATGCGCACCCGGGGATTCGAGGAGGGGCTGTGAAGTTCGAGACCAAGGCGATCCACGCCGGCCAGGACCCCGAACCCACCACCGGTGCCGTGGTGGTGCCGATCTTCGCCACCAGCACCTACGCCCAGGACGCCCCCGGCAAGCACGCCGGCTACGACTACTCGCGCACCGACAACCCCACTCGCTCGGCGCTGCAGACCGCGCTCGCCGCCCTCGAAGGAGTCGATGAGGCCAGCGGCGGCGGAGCCACCGCCACCGCCTCGGGCATGGCGGCGGCGTCGCTGCTCGGCTACACGCTCAAGGTGGGCGACCATGTGCTGCTTCCCGACGACGCCTACGGCGGCACCTTCCGCTTCTTCGCCCGGGTGCTCGGCGAGCAGGGCTTTGCCTGGAGTGTCGCCAAGGCGACGGACCCCGCGGCGGTGGCGGCGGCGATCCGTCCGAACACGAAGCTGGTCTGGCTGGAGACGCCGAGCAATCCGCTGTTGCGCATCGCCGACATGAAGGCCATCTCCGCCATCGCTCACGATGCCGGGGCGCGCTTCGTCGTCGACAACACCTTTGCCACGCCGTATCTGCAGCGACCGCTCGACTTCGGCGCCGACGTGGTGTTGCACTCGACGACGAAGTATCTCGGCGGCCACAGCGACGTGGTCGGTGGCGGCCTGGTGACCCGCGACCCCGAACTCCACGAGCGGCTCCGCTTCCTGCAGAACGCCGCGGGTCCCGTGCCGGGTCCGTTCGACGCCTTCCTCGTCCTGCGGGGGATCAAGACGCTGGCGGTGCGCATGGAGCGGCACTGCGCCAACGCCATGGCCATCGCCGAGTTCCTCGCCGCCGATGCGCGGGTCGCCGAGGTCATGTACCCCGGGCTCACCAGCCATCCCGATCACGCCCTGGCGCACCGTCAGATGGACGCCTTCGGAGGCATGGTGTCGTTCCGACCCAAGGGTGGCGCCGAGGCGGCGCATCGCCTGGTGGAGCGCACCGAGTTGTTCTTCCTCGCCGAGAGCCTGGGCGGCGTCGAGTCGCTCATCGAGGTGCCGGCGGCGATGACCCACATGTCGGTGGTCGGCACCGCCCTCCAGGTTCCCGACGACCTGGTGCGGGTCTCGGTGGGCATCGAGCACGTGGATGATCTGATCGGAGACCTGGACCGGGCGATGGGGTAGCGGGCGCCTACTCCCCGGCCCGGGGAAGGTCGTAGAGGAGATCGAGGTACCGCTCGAGCACGTCGTCGATCGCAGCGCGGATCGGGAACGAGGTGGCCATGCCGTAGAGGGGAGTGCCCCGCTCCGGATCGTCTCCGGCGCGGCGCGCCGCCTCCACGGCGGCGGCGAGATCGTCCAGGAACCGCCCGACGACCCCGGGCTCGGCATGGCGCAGGGTCACCGCCAGGTGGACGGCAGGCGGGTGCTGCAGCCCGTTGAGGCTCCACCCGCGCCGGGTCATCTCCTCGTTGACGCGGTAGATGTCGATCTCGTCGGAGGTGAAGGAGATGACCCACAGCGGATCGCCCAGTACCCGCAGCCCGGGCAGGGCGGCGATACCGGTCCGAATCGCCCCCGCCGCCCCCATGATCCGGGAGGCGGCGTCCAGGTATCCCGCTTCCCCCATCGACATCATGGCGGCCCAACACGCCGTGCTGAGCCCACCGGGACGGCTCCCCGCCAGGGTGGGCGAGGCGTAGAGACCGCCGGGCCAATCGGCGGCGGTGAAGTACTGATGGCGGCGCAACTCCGCATCGCGGTACAGCACGACCGAGGTCCCCTTGGCGGCGTAGCCGTACTTGTGGGTATCGGCCGACATCGAGGTCACCCCCGGCACGCGGAAGTCGAAGGGCGGAACCTCGTATCCGAGCCTCTCCACCCAGGGCAGGAGGAAGCCTCCCAGACAGGCATCGACGTGCATTCCCGCCCGGCGGTGTCGTGCGATCTCCGCCAGCTCCGTGATCGGGTCGATGGTGCCGTGGGCGAACGATGGCGCAGATCCGGCCACCACGATCGTGTTCCGGGTGATGGCGGCGGCAGCGGCGGCGGGGTCGGCGCGGAACGTGTGATCCACCGGGATCAGACGCGGCTTGATCTGGAAGTACTCCGCCGCCTTGAGGAAGGCGGCGTGGGCGGTGGTCGGGATCACCATCTCCGGCCGCTT
Source organism: Acidimicrobiia bacterium (assembly GCA_016215655.1). Taxonomy (GTDB): domain Bacteria; phylum Actinomycetota; class Acidimicrobiia; order Spongiisociales; family UBA11373; genus UBA11373. Next base: position 19,344 of record JACRIT010000091.1, on the reverse strand, counting down.
GATGCCACGCTCGGCCCGGGCCTGGTCGCGGTATGCCTTCATCGCGAGCAGGATCGACTCGGTGCCCCCCGAGGTCACGGTGCCGACGGCTTCGGCGCCGTTGAGCATCCCGGCGGTCATCCTCACGATCTCGGCCTCGAAGCGCACCGTGCTCGGCCAGAGGTCGGCGTGGAGCGGGTTGCTCTGTGACTGCAGGCCGTAGGCCTGGTTGAGGAAGTCGACGTGGGTGGGATCGCCGTGATAGACGGCACCCGAGGCATACCCCCGAAGAACATGCTCCTCCTCGGGGGAGCGCGCCGCGGCGATCCGTGCCAGCACCTCTGCCTGGTCAAGGCCCGTCTCCGGCAGGCGAGCGGTGACCGGGGGCTCGCCGGGGGGCTTCAGGTCGCCCGCCAATCCGGCGAGGAGTTGGGCGTACCGATCGTCGAGGTGGCGGGCGACGCCCGGGTGGCGACGGGCCCGGCGGTAGAGCCACCCACCCCATCTGGGAGGCAGCCGCTCGAGGATGCGCTGGGCTCGCTCGAGATCCACGGCGCGCACGCTAGGCCGGGTTGATGCGGGCGTACAACCGGCGGGTGCTGTGGTGCACCCGCCGGAAGACGTCGTGGGCTCGGTCGTACACCGCTGCCTTCGCCGGATCGGGCTCGTAGGTGGCCTTGATCGGCACGATCGCCGGCACCGCGCGCAGCTCCAGGTGGCCGAGGGCGGCAAGGGCCAGCCAGCCGATGCCGGCGACGTTCACCAGGATGGGGCGCTCAGCCTGGCGCACGGTCCGCCCCAGGACGTCGGCGTGGATGCGGCACCACAGATCGCTGTTGGCCCCTCCCCCCACCATCGTGATGGGGTCCAGCCGCTGTCCGGCGAAGCGCTCGACGGCGCCGAGCAGCCAGCGGGCATTGTGAGCCACTCCCTCGAACACGGCGCGGATGAGATCGTCGCGCCCATGGTGGAGTGACTGGTTGAAGAGGCCACCGCGCAGCGAGGAGTCCTCCACCGGGGAGCGTTCGCCGTTGAGCCACGGCGTGAAGACGAGGCCGCGCGCTCCGGCCGGTGATCTGGCGGCGGCGGCGTCGAAGGCGGCGTAGGTCTTGGGACTCGCCACCGCCTCGTCGCCATGGAGAAGCCGGGCGAGATGATCGAGACAGGCTCCGGCGGTCTCCTGCTCGTCGGCGATGAGGTAGCGCCCCGGGATCGCCGAGGGAATCGACGCGAGGTTGCGCCGGAGGTCGGTCTTCTTGAAGGGGACGTGGCACGACAGCCAGCCCGAGGTGCCCACGTACAGGTGCGCCGAGAAATCCGGCACGGCCCCGGCCCCGATTCCCGCCGAGTGGATGTCGGGGCTGCCACCGATCACCGGTACGCCCGCGGGGACCCCGAGGGCGCCGGCCGCCGCTGCGGTCAGGGGACCCACGATGTCGAGCGCCCGGATCAGATCGGGGAGCTTGGCCCGGTCGATCCCGGCACGACGGAGCAATCGGTCGTCGTAGGCGACGGCATCGATGTCCCGGTTGTCGGTGACCCAGTGCAGGGTGATGGAATCGAACGTCGCCATCGCCCGGCCGGTGAGCCGCAGGTTGAGGTAGTCCTTGGGTTCGAGAAAGGTGGTGGTCGCCGCATAGAGGTCGGGCATCGTCGCCTTGAGCCATGCGATGTGGGCGATGGGATCCTTGCCGGACTTCCCGGGAGCGCCACCGGTGAGCCGGATCCAGCGCAGGAGCTTGCCCACCCCGTAGCCCTCGATCCGCACCGACCCTCCGATGAGCGAGCGGATCTGTGCGGCGCCCCGGTGGTCGAGCCAGATGATCGCCGGAGCCAGCGGATCGCCGGAGGCGTCGATCGGCACGGTGCCTGCCCATTGACCGGTCACGCCCACGACCGATACCCGGGCAGCCTCCACAGGGTGCGCGGCCGTCACCCTGGCGGAGGCCGTGGTCACCGACCTCCACCAGTCCTCTGGATCCTGCTCGGCACCCCCTCCGGCAGAAAGGTGGAGCGCCACCGGTTCGAAGGCGCCGCCGAGCACCGTGCCGCGGTTCGACACCAGGCCGACCTTGGGACCGCCGGTGCCGAGGTCGATGGCGAGCGCCCACTGTTCCACGGCCAGAAGCTACCGGGTGCCGGCGGACCGGGAAGCCGTGTTGGGGTGGTGACCTAGAAGGCCAGCCCCACCGCCGTGCACAGGAACTCCACGAAGGGGGCGGCGCGCTTGCACATGTCGGTGTAGTCGTCGAGGAACGAGTCGGCCATCACCTGCCTTTCGGTGAGGCCGGTTCCGGCGATGAAGTCCTTGCGCTTGATGTCCTCGGCGTAGGGGTGCTCCGGATCGATGCCCTTGGGCACCCGCTGCAGGGAGTCGCCATCGAGGTCGTAGACGTCGGTGAACCGCTTGCCATACGCCGCCTGCTTCCACGCCGCCGGCTCGGCGGCGATCCGGGCGCGGATGGCGGCGGTGTCGGGGGTGGCGGGACGCCACAGTCCCACCCCGGCGTAGCAGGCCTTGGGCTCGATGTGCAGGTAGAAGCCGGGGGCATGGACGTCCTCACGGGTGGCGACATGGCGGAACTGCATGCCGGTGTGGGTCTTGTAGGGCGTCTTGTCCTTGGCGAAGCGGGTGTCGCGCTGGATGCGGAAGAGCGATCCCCCCACCCTGCGGGCATCGGCGACGAAGTGCGGGGAGATCTTCACGAGCCGATCGGCGAACTCGTCGATGAAGTCGAGAGCCGGGTTGCGCACGTCCTCCTCGTAGCGGCCCTGGTTGGCGTGGAACCAGACCCGATCGTTGTTGTCGGCGAGTTCGGCAAGGAAGGCAAAGGTGCGCTTGGAGAAGGGGGAGGGCATGGGGGGAAGGTACTGCGGGGGCGGGCGGCAGGGAAGGGGTGGGGCGAGTCGGCGCCCTGCGGGCGCCTCTGCAATTGGCAATTCGCAATTGGCAAGATGGTGTCTGACTCGCAAGAAGGTGTCGGACTGAGGCTCCTGCCAATTGCCAACCTGCTGATTGCCAATCGCCGGCCTGCCGAATCCCGATATCGTTGCCGGAACCATGGCAGACCTGGTCACGCGACTCCCCAAGGTCGAGATGCACGTCCACATCGAGGGCACGCTCGAGCCGGAGATGATGGTGACCCTCGCCGCCCGCAACGGGATCACCCTGCCGCATCGCTCGGTGGACGACCTCCGGGCGGCCTACCGGTTCACCAACCTGCAGTCGTTTCTCGACCTCTACTACCAGGGTGCCTCGGTGCTCCTCACCGCCAGGGACTTCGAGGACCTCATGTACGCCTACCTGCGGCGCGCCGCCGCCGATGGGGTGCGCCACTCCGAGATCTTCTTCGATCCGCAGACCCACACCGGACGCGGCATCGGCTTCGAGGTGTTCATGGCCGGCTTCGCCGGTGGACAGGCCCGCGCCCAGGCAGAGTTCGGGATCACCTCGGCGCTCATCCTGTGTTTCCTGCGGCACCTCCCCGAGTCGGCCGCCATGGAGACCTTCGACGCCGCCGAACCGTTCCTCGATCGAATCATCGCCGTCGGTCTCGACTCGTCCGAGGTCGGCCATCCCCCATCGGGGTACGCCCGGGTATTCGAACGAGCTCGACAAGCCGGACTCCACCTCGTCGCCCATGCCGGCGAGGAGGGCCCACCCCAGTTCGTCTGGGAGGCCCTCGACGTGCTCGGGGTGGATCGCATCGACCACGGGGTGCGCGCCGAGGAGGACATGGCGCTCGTGACCCGACTCGTCGACGACGGGGTTCCGCTGACGATGTGCCCGGTGTCGAACGTCCGCCTCAAGGTGTTCCCGCGCATCGAAGACCACAACCTGAAGCGGTTGCTCGAATTCGGGGTGCGGGTCACGGTGAACTCCGACGACCCCGCCTACTTCGGCGGCTATGTGGGGGACAACTACCAGGCAGTGCGGTCCGGTCTCGGACTCACTCCGCTCGAGTTGGTGGATCTGGCACGCAACAGCGTCGAAGCGTCGTTCCTGGACCCGGCGAGGAAGAAGGGTCTCGTGGCCGAACTCGCTGCCGTCCCGCTGGTGTGATCGTCGGGCCGGAGGTGGAGCGGGGACGCATCTGGCTCAGTGATTACTGACTCCCATCGGGCGGCAAGGTGTCACTGACGCGCGCTGGCCGAGCGAACGGCGATGTGCCGGACGGTGGCCCACGGCTCCAGCCTGTGCTTGCGATGGACTCGGCGAGGCAAGGAGCGCGGTACCGAACGGTTCTCGCCGATGCATGGTCGAAACATGCGCCCCGGCAGGCTCCATGTCACGGCCGAAGCTCTCACGACCGGCTCAGGGCACGATGCACGCTGGCGGCGGAGAGGGTGTGGTCATTCTGGCCGGGGAAGCCGCCAGAACTCCGAGTCCAGGCCCAGGTCGTCGAGGATGCGCTGGCTTTGGTCCACCGTGCGGGGATGCCAGTTCGGGGAAATGCGGTCACTCCACCAGGCGTGCGCGAGATCGCTCAATGTGGAGGCCGAGATGGTTGCTCCAGGAGGTCGTCCCCCCAGCCATCGGTCGATGTGTTCTTCCGACCGGAAGAGGTTCATCGTGCTTCAGGTGAATTCGATCTCGTCCCACCACGACGAGGCTGGGACAAGGCAGTGGAACTGCAACGTATCGGTGTCAGGGCGCCGGGCTCTGACATCGACTTCGATGGGGTCCCCACAATCAGGACAGGACGCCTCGATGCGACCGTCTGCGTGGAGGGCAGCAAGGACTCCGAAGGCATCCCAGGCGCAGGGGGCGAACCACCAGCGACCGTCTGCGTGCACTCGGTAGGCAGTGGGTACCGCCGAGAAAGGATTGGCCATGCGGATCTCGTCTGTCCTGTCTTGAAGGACCAGGGCATGGTCGGCATGAAGTCGACGCCAGCCAGCTGCCACTTCGTCGGGCGTCCGCTCCAACCTTGCGGCGACCTCGCGCACCGTCGGAGCCCTGCCGAGCTCCACGAACAGGCCGTAGGTGATGTTCCGCAGAGAACGGTCATCCTCGTTCATGACACGATGTTGGCACCGTCGCGCGGCTCGTGTGGGGACATGACTCGCGTCCACGCCACCAGCGACCGACCGTCAACGCCGCTTCGGCAACGGGGTGGCTCACCTCCGCTACCGCTTCGGAGACTGAGCCCCTGAGGTCAGCGGTTGCCCGCCACCCGGGTCGGTTCGACGATCACGGTGACCCGCACCATGCCCGGGCTGAGCCAGGGGTACTTGTCGACCCCATCGAGATACTTGCGGGCCAGGGCGTCGATCACTGCGACACCGTCGGCGGTGCGCAGCTCCACCACCCGGCCCTGGATCGACCAGTTCTCATAGGGATCTTCGAGTTTGCTGATGGAGATGGACACGCGCCCGTCGGACTTGAGGTTGCGCCACTTACGTCGCCCCTCGGCGGTGTTGAAGACGATGCGCTCGCCATCGCGCATGATCCACATGGCGCTCGATTGCGGAGCCCCATCCGGGTCGAGCGTGGTGAGATGGGCAAAGGCCCGAGAGTCGATGATCTCCTTGAGACGATCGGGGAGGGTGGTGGGCATGCGGCGAGGATAGGGAGTCCTCAGTCATCAGTCCTCCGTCGTGAGTCGGAGCGCGTCGGTCTGCGTTGGCGCGCTCTGGCTGATGGCTGATGACTGAGGACTGATGACTTGATACCGTCACCCCATGGAAACCGACCTCTCCGGCAAGGGCATCCTCGTCACCGGGGGTGCGGGCGGGATCGGCTCCGCGGTGGTGCGAGCCTTCGCTGCTGAGGGCGCCAGGGTGGCGGTGCACTATCGGTCGCAGGGCGATGCGGCGGAGCGGCTGGCTGCCGAGGTGGGCGGCGTCGCCCTCCATGCCGATCTCACCGTCGAGGCCGAGGCCGATGCCCTCGTCCCCGCCGCGATGGCGGCACTGGGCCGTCTCGACGCCACGGTCGCCAATGCTGGAGTGTGGCCCTCCGAGGATCTCTCCGTGTGGGAGCTGCCGCTGGAACGGTGGGAGGCGACGCTGCGCGCCAACCTCACCGTCACTTTCCTCACCGCCCGGGCGTTCCTGCGCCATGCCGCGGTGACCAGGACCGGATCGCTGGTGATCATCGGTTCCAGCGCCGGGGTATTCGGCGAGGCCGGCCACTCCGACTACGCCGCCGCCAAGGGGGCGATGGTCTCCGGCTTCCTCCTCAGCCTGAAGAACGAGGCGGCGCGCATCGGCAACGGGGTCCGGGTCAATGTGGTGGCCCCGGGATGGACCGTCACGCCGATGATCGGCGAGAAGGGCGTCGACGCCGCGCACCTGGCGCGCATCACCGCCACGATGCCGCTGAAGAAGCTGGGGATGCCCGATGACGTCGCCACCCAGGTGGTGGCACTGGCCTCGGACCGCATCTCCGGCCACGTCACCGGCCAGGTGATCGTCGTCGCCGGAGGCATGGAAGGCCGGCTGGTCCCCTAGCGCGCGCAGATAGGCTCGCCCTGGAATCAGGCATCGGCCCACGATCGGGCCGATGCCTGATCGAACCCGTGCCCTATCTGCGTGCGCTCCTAGCGGCGGCGCACCGAGGGTTCCAGGTCGGGATTGGCCCAGTCCTGGTCGTGGGGGTTGATGAGGACGCCGGGCGGGTTCACCTCGTCGATCGCATCGAGCGTGGCGGCGTCGAGGACGACCTCGGCGGCGCCGAGCAGTCCATCGAGTTGTGCCTCGGTACGGGGGCCGAGCAGCGACGTGCTCACCGCTGGGTGCTCGCCACACCAGGCCAGGGCCAGGTGGGTGAGCGATACCCCGGCGTCGGCGGCGATGGTGGTGAGCCGCTCGACCATGCCCAGCTTCACCTCGTTGGCGGCGTCGAAGTACTGCGGGAAACGGTCTGCCCGGGTGCCGGCTGGAGAGGGGTGTTCCCGGGTGTACTTGCCGGTGAGCCAGCCGCCGCTGAGCGGACTCCACGTGATGACGCCGGAGCCGTGACGGCGGCACGTGGGAAACACATCGGTCTCGACGTTGCGCGAGAAGATGTTGTAGAGCACCTGCTCGGATCGCGGCGGAGCGGCATGACGGCGGTCGGCTGCCCACAACGCGTCGACGATCTGGCCGGCGGGGAACATCGAGGTGCCCCAGTAGCGGATCTTGCCGACGCGGACCAGATCGGTGAGGGTGTCGATGGTGTCTTCGATGGCGGTGGTCGGATCGGGGCGATGCGCCTGGTAGACGTCGATCCAATCGGTCCGCAGGCGACGCAGGCTGGCGTCGACCGCCTGATGGATCCAGCGCCGCGAGTTGCCGCGCTGGTTGGGACCGCGCGCTTCACCGACAGGATTGTGGAACTTGGTGGCGAGGATCACCTGATCGCGGCGGCCGGCGAGGGCGGCGCCGACGATCTCCTCGCTCTCCCCGCCCGCGTAGACGTCGGCGGTGTCGACGAAGTTGATCCCGGCGTCGAGCCCGCGGTGGATGATGCGGATGCATTCGGCATGATCGGGATTCCCCCATGCCCCCAGCATCAGGGTGCCGATGCCGAAGCGACTCACCTTGAGTCCGGTGGAACCGAAGGCACGGAGTTCCATGGGAGAAGGCTAACCGTCGCCCGTCGCCCGCTTCCCGCAAGAGGCTTCGGTTGGCCGAGTCCCCACGCCGAGGCGCAAGTTCGGCGGACCCCCCACCGACGCCGCTTCGCTCCGTCGACTCCCACACAAGAGGGGAGTGATCGTTGGTAACGGGTACCCTTCGGCCATGAACATCACCATCGAATACTGCGCCGTTTGAGGCTATCGGGACCGTGCCGTGCGCATGGTCGACAGCCTGCTCGAGGAGTTCGAGACCGACATCGTCGCCATCGGGTTGATTCCGTCGAAGGGCGGCGTGTTCGAGGTGATCGTCGACGGTGACCTGATCTACTCGAAGAAGGCCACCGGCGTGCATGCCGAGTACGAGGACGTGGCGGGACCGATCAGGGAGCGAGCATGAAGGATTTCAGCGGGCTCGTCGGAAAGGAAGTCGGGGTCGGTGAGTGGATGGAGATCACCCAGGATCGGGTGGATGCCTTCGCCAACGCCACCGACGACCATCAGTGGATCCACGAGGCAGGGGAGCAGGCTGCCAATGGGCCCTTTGGCGGGCCGATCGCCCATGGGTTCCTCACCCTGTCGCTGCTCACCCCACTCACGGCGAACATCATGAAGCCGCTCGCCGAGGGCGCGGTGATGGCGATCAACTACGGACTCGACAAGGTGCGCTTCATCACCCCGGTCCGGGTCGGATCACGGATCCGGGCACGGGTGGTGCTCTCCGAGGTGAAGCCGATCGAGAACGGAGTCCAGGTGAAGACCGAGACCACCGTCGAGATCGATGGTGTCGACCGTCCCGCCGCCGCAGTGGAAAGCCTGGTTCGTCTGTACGGGTGAGGCTCCCCGCCGAGGCCAATTCCGGCATCGCGCTACTCTCGCCGTCCCCATGAGCAGTACCCGCCCCGCCATCGGCATCAACGAGCTGCTCTCGGGCGATGGACCCCATCAGGACCTCGCCGACCGCTTCGTGGAGGGGCGCTGCGTGATGTGCGGTGGACTGGTCCCCCGCGACGGACACGAAGGCGGCGAAGGCTGGTACTGCCCGGTCTGCTGGGCCAGGCAAGAGGCGGAGTAGACGCCAGACGCCAGACGCCACACGACGCGTCGGTCCGGCCGCTGCATCTGGCATCTGGAAGCTGGCTTCTACTCCTTCCAGACCACCGTGCCCTCGGGAATCCCGACGCGTTCCCCCTCCACCCACACCTGGCGCACCGACATCGTCCGCAGTTCTTCGGGTGATGCCTCCACCGGGTCGGCGTCGAGGATCGTGAACGAAGCAGCGGCCCCCGGGCGGAGCGTGGCGTCCTCTCCGATGGCGGTGGCAGCGCCTTCGGTGAAGAGGTGCAGTGCCTGCTCCGCGGTCAGGCCCTCGTCGGGGACGAGGCCGCAGCGGTCCCGCGCCGCCGCCATCCCCCACAACGGATACGGCGGCTCCACCGGGCAGTCCGATCCTCCCGCCAGGGGCGTGCCCGCGGCGAGCAACGACCGCAGCGGGTAGGTGCGGCGAAGCCGGTCGGGACCCACCCGTTTCTCCAACCATCCGGTCTCCGAGGCGAGGAAGGCCGGTTGCACGGAGGCGGTGATGCCGAGTCGCCCGAACCGGGAGATGTCGCCCGGAGTGAGCACCGAGGCATGCTCGATGCGGAGGAGCCCCGGATCGGCGCCCTCGGCGAGCAGGGTCTCCATGACGTCGAGCACGCTTGCGTTGGCGCGGTCGCCGATGGCGTGGATCGCCACCCGCCCACCGAGACGCAGCGAGGTGCGTGCCATGGAGAGGCACCACGCCGGGTCGAGGCGATCGGTGCCACGCTCCTGCGGGGCGTCGGAGAAGCCTTCATGCATCGCCGCGGTGTGGCCCCCGAGGCTGCCGTCGGAGAACATCTTCACCCCGGTGAATCGCACCCGGCCTGCGGTGGCGGCGAGCCGGGCGGCGGCGACTTCGAGTTCGGTGGGATCGGCGGCGATCACCATCACTCCGAAGGTGATGGGCAGGTGGGAGGCGGCGTCGAGCACCACATCGAGTTCGGCTCCATCACACCCCCATTGACCCGAGTCGGCGGCCACCATCGCGCCCACTCCGGTGAGCCCGACGGAAGCCAGGCCGGTGGCGGTGGCGATGAGGTCGTCGGCCGTCACCGGCGGGCTGAGGGCCCGCAGGGCCCCGGCCACGGGTTCGACCGCGGTCTCCCGAACCACTCCGGTGGGGCGGCCCGAGGCATCGCGATCGATCGACCCGCCGCGCGGATCCGCAGTGCCGGCATCGATGCCGGCGAGGGCGAGGGCGGCCGAGTTCGCCACGGCGACGTGGCCGCAGTAGCGGATGAGCAGCGCCGGGCGATCGGAGACCACGCGATCGATGAAGTCGCGATCGGGGAGCGCGCCTTCGGCGAGCGACTCGTCGTCGAGACGAAGGGCGGTGAGGGCCACCCCCGGCGCCAGGCTGCGGGCGGCATCGCGAAGGATGTCGGCAATACCGGCGAAGTCGGCGGCCGGTTTCAGTGAGGGGCGTTGCAGCAGTGAGGCGAGGCCAACCGGATGGAGGTGGGCGTCGCGCAGGCCGGGAACGAGCACCGTCGCAGGCAGATGGACCTCGGCCACGCCGGCGCTGCGCAGATCGCCCGACCGCCCCACGGCAGCGACTCGCCCTCCGTCGACGAGCACGGCATCACCACGACGGCCGGTGTGGTCGCGAACGGACCCGGTGACGATCAGGCGAGGCGGCATGGACCGAGGCTAACGGTCCGGCCCGGAGCCCTGGGGGTGGCGCGCCTCCGCCACCACCCCGTGGAGGGCCGCGGCGATCGCCGGGGTGGCGGCGGTGAAGCCACGGTGATCCGGAGGTCCGTCGAAGCCCAGCACGACACCTCCGGCCTCCGTGACGAGGAGAAAGCCGGCGGCGACATCCCAGGGGGAGAGGTTGAATTCCCAGTGCCCGTCGAGGCGGCCGCATGACACCCAGGCCAGGTCGAGGGCGGCCGACCCGTTGCGGCGAATCCCCTGGGCGACCTCGAGGACGGCGGTGACCGGCCGGGTGTATTCGGCGGCGCGGGATTGGCGGTCGTAGGCGAACCCCGTGGAGACGAGGGCGCGGCGCAGCTCCGTGCACGCCGAGACCCGTATCGGAGAACCGTTGAGGGTGGCCCCACCGTCGCGGCATGCCACGAACTCCTCATCGCGAAACACGTCGCGCACCACGCCGACCGCGACACCGTGAGCGTCCTCGAGTCCGATCGACACCGCCACCTGAGGGATGCCGTGGAGGAAGTTGACGGTGCCATCGAGGGGATCGATCACCCACCGTCGCCCGGAAGCGGAATGCGCTGCTCCCCCCTCCTCGGCGAGGATCCCGTCATCGGGCCGGGACCGGGAAATGGCGGCGACGATCGCCGCCTCGGCCTCGCGGTCGGCGATGGTCACGGGATCGACTTCGCCCTTGTAGTCGGCTCCCTCGAGGCGATGCCGCCAACCACGGATGATGTCGGCAGCCGCCGCTGCCGCAGCGCGGGCGAGGTCGAGATCGTTCATGGTCGCGAGAGTAGGGGTGGGTGGTTGGGGTGTCGGCAATCGCGGCGGACGTGGGTGCGCCCCATGAACGCTCGCCTCGGGCGTCGGGCGAACCCCGGGCAACGGGTAACCGGTAACTGGTAACGACTAACTACCCTCGCCCCGCAATGCGCCAGGTCGGTGCGGTGCTTGCCGCCGCCGTGCTCATGTGGATGTCGTTCCCGCCCCTGAACCTGGGGTTTCTCGTGTTCGTGGCCCCGGCTCCGTTCCTGTGGGCGTTGCGGCGCGCCTCGACGGCTCGCGAGGCGGGATGGCTCGGGTTCCTGTTCGGGTTCGTGTTCTTCGGTTCGATGCTGTCATGGATCCTGGTGCTCGGAGCCGTCGCCTGGTTCCCGCTCACCGTCGTGATGGCACTCTGGGCCACCGGGTATGCGCTGATCATGTTCGTTGCCCGCGCCTGGTCGGTGTGGCGGTGGTGGATCATGGCGATGGGGGGATGGGCCGCCTGGGAATGGGCGCGGTCGATCTGGCCGCTTGGAGGCTTCCCCTGGGGTTCGGCGGGGTATCCGATCGGAACGCTTGCCTGGCCGCGTGGTTCTGCCCAGTGGATCGGCGCCTCGGGTTGGGGGATCGTCGTCGTCGGGGTGGCGGCGGGCATCGTGCTGACACTCGACGACGAGCACGATCGGCGTCCCCTCGAGCTCGCCGCCGGCGTCGTGGTGATCCTCACCTTGCTCGGCGCCGTATTCGTCCCCGACGCCGATGGCCCGGCGATCCGCGCCGCCGTCATCCAGGGCAACTCGCCATGCCCGCGCATCCACTGTGAGAACGAGAAGCTCCGCATCTACCAGTCCCACATGGCGCTCACCTCGACCTGGGTGGGCGATGGTGCCGCCGATCTCATCGTGTGGGGAGAGGACTCGTTCGGCGGCGAGTACAACCCCACCTACAGCGAGGACACCCGCAACGCCATGGCGTCGCAGGCGGTCCGGGCGGGCGCCGTGCTGCTCGCCGGAGGCACGCGGCCGGGTTCGCCGGGCACGTTCGACAACTACAACGTCGTCTTCGGCCCCAACGGGCAGATCATCGGCGAGTACCTGAAGCGCCATCCGGTGCCCTTCGGCGAGTACGTGCCCTTCCGCAACCTGTTCGAGTTCGTGCCACAGCTGGCCTCGGTGCCCAACGACATGAACCGGGGGACCGAGCCGGTGGTGTTTCCCATCAACGTGCCCACCGGTGGTGGGCTGTTCGGATCGGTGATCTCCTTCGAGGCGGCGTTTGCCCGCACCATTCGCAGCGAGGTGCAGGCGGGCGCCCAGCTCATCGTGGTGGCCACGAATGAGGGCTCCTACGGCCGCGGGTCGGCATCGGATCAGCTGATCGGCATGGTGCGGATGTCGGCGGCATCGCTCGGGGTGGATGTGGTCCATGCCGCCGTCACCGGTCGTTCGGCGATCATTCGGGCCGACGGCTCGGTGGCCGGCCACACCGAGCTGTTCACCGAAGACGTGCTGCAGGGCACCGTCAACCTCCAGACCTCACGACGGACGGTGTACGCGACCGCCGGGGACTGGCTGCAGGTGGCGATGGTGCTCGCCGCAATCGGGGTGTCGATCAACTCGATCGGTGGCGTCTCGCGGGACTTCAGGATCAGGGCAAGGCATCGGAGATAGCCAGGTACCAGATTCCAGATCCCGGACTCCAATTACACGCTCTCAACTCGACATCTGGCATCTGGCATCTGGCATCTGGTTTTCGGGCCTGCCAAACGCCGCTGCCGCTCCGACCTTGGCCCCTAGGGGGCTCGGACCCCCTCCCGTACCATGCTCACGCCATCACCATCCGAGGAGGCTCATCGTGAGCACGTCCGGCCGCGACGCCATCGAAAACCTGTCCCGGGAGGACCGGGTCTTTCCCCCATCGGCCGCATTCGCCGCAGCCGCGGCCGCGGGACCGGGCATCTACGCGGAGGCCGAGAAGGACTGGGTGGGCTTCTGGGCGAAGCAGGCCAGAGAGCGGGTGACCTGGTTCACCCCGCCCACGGTCGCTCTCGACGACTCGAAGGCCCCGTTCTTCACCTGGTTCGCCGACGGCGAACTCAACGTCTCGTACAACTGCCTCGACCGACATCTCGAGAACGGCGGGGGCGGCAAGGTCGCCTATCACTGGGAGGGAGAGCCCGGTGACATGCGCACCATCACCTATGCGGATCTCCACGCCGAGGTATGCAAGTTCGCCAACGCCCTCAGCGACCTGGGAGTCAGGAAGGGAGACCGCGTCGCCCTCTACATGGGCATGATCCCGGAACTGCCGGTGGCGATGCTGGCGTGCGCCCGTATCGGCGCAGTGCATACCGTGGTGTTCGGCGGCTTCTCGGCCGATGCCCTCGCCGACCGCATCCAGGACTCGTCGGTGAAGGTGATCGTCACCCAGGACGGGTCGTGGCGTCGGGGCAACGTGGTGCCACAGAAGGCGTCCGCAGATGCCGCCGCCGGCAAGTGCCCGACCATCGAGCACATCGTCGTGGTGCGCCGGTGCGCCAACGAGGTGGCGATGGAGCCCGGCCGCGACCACTGGTACCACGACCTGATGACAGGCGCCTCTCCGGTGCGGGAACCGGCGAGGATGAACGCCGAGGATCCGCTGTACATCCTCTACACGTCGGGCACCACCGCCAAGCCGAAGGGCATCGTCCACACCCAAGGCGGCTACCTCACCCAGGTCGCCACCAGCCACGCCCTGGTGTTCGACATCAAGCCCACCGACGTGTACTGGTGCGCCGCCGACATCGGATGGGTCACGGGGCACTCCTACATCGTCTACGGCCCGCTGGCCAACCACACCACGGGGATCATCTACGAGGGCGCTCCGGACATGCCGGACAAGGACCGCCTGTGGTCGATCATCGAGCGCTACAAGGCGACGATCTTCTACACGGCACCGACGGCGATCCGCGCCTTCATGAAGTGGGGCGACGAGTTTCCGGCGAAGCACGACCTGTCGTCGCTGCGCCTCCTCGGGACCGTGGGTGAGCCGATCAACCCCGAGGCCTGGATGTGGTACCACCGCAACATCGGCCACGAGCGCTGCCCGATCGTCGACACCTGGTGGCAGACCGAGACCGGCTCGATCATGATCACGCCGCTTCCCGGCGCCGTCACCACGAAGCCTGGCTCGGCGACCTTCCCCTTCCCCGGGATCGGGGCCGACGTGTTCGACGAGGAGGGCAAGTCGGTGCCGTTCGGCGGCGGCGGCTACCTGGTGCTCACCCGGCCCTGGCCGGCGATGCTGCGCACCATCTACGGAGATCCCGACCGCTACGTCTCCACCTACTGGAAGCGCTATCCGGGCGTGTACTTCGCCGGCGATGGCTGCAAGCGCGACGACGAGGGCTACTTCTGGCTGCTCGGCCGGGTCGATGACGTCATGAATGTCTCGGGCCACCGCCTGTCGACGACGGAGATCGAGTCGGCGCTCGTGGCGCATCCGGCAGTGGCCGAGGCCGCGGTGGTGGGACGCAGCGATGAACTCACCGGTGAGGCCATCGCCGCCTTCGTGACCCTGCGAGCGGGGATCAAGGGCGACGCAGACCTCATCAAGGAGCTGCGCAACTTCGTGTCCGAGAAGATCAGCCCGATCGCCCGGCCCAAGTCGATCGTCTTCACCGACGATCTGCCCAAGACCCGTTCCGGCAAGATCATGCGCCGCCTGCTGCGCGACATCTCGGAGCAGCGCCAGTTGGGTGACGTGACCACGCTGGCCAACTCCGACGTGGTCCACGCCATCGCCGACATGGCCTCGGCAGCGAAGCAGGACTGAAACCCAGGTACCAGGTACCAGGTGCCAGATGCCAGACCGGGCATGGACCCCTCTGGTGTCTGGCATCTGGTGTCTCGGACCTCACAGGGGACAGCTGGGACCGTAACGGCCGCAGCCGGGCAGCGATGACGGGGTAGGGCTGAGCCTCCAGCGGGAACAAACCCCGGTCATGGGGCGTTTAGCACTAAACAAGCCCCACCAGGGAGTGAAAGAGTGCAGGACACGTTGCGTGCCACCTCAGCAGGACGCGCTCGCCGCAGGCCCAAGACCTACGGCGACGAGCGCGTATGCGCCGAAGGAGAGTGCGAAACCCGTCTCAGCCGGTACAACCGGGAGACGTTCTGTTTCGCGCATTCTCCGGCCAAGTACCGCCGCATGCGCGGCGAATTCACCGCCGAGTACTCCGCCAAACAGCACTCGTAATGCCCCCGACTCCCGTCGCGGACGAGACCCTGTCCCTTCGGGAGTGCGCAGACCGTCTCGGTGTCCACTACATGACGGCCTATCGATACGTGCGGCATGGCCGCCTCGTCGCCACGAAGGTGGGCCCGGAGTGGCAGGTGCGCAGCGGCGACCTCGCGGCATTCCTTGCGGGCCCGGCGGGCGGGCCGGCGCCATGGGCCGATCGGCTCGAAGCCCGGCTCCTGGCAGGCGACCACGCCGGGGCATGGGGCGTCGTCGAATCCGCGCTGAGCTCGGGTCTCGATCCCGCGGCCGTATATGTGCGGCTGCTGGCCCCGGCGCTGCGTGACATCGGTGAGGGGTGGGCGCAGGGCACCATCAGCGTCGCCGACGAGCATCGTGCCACCGCAGCCGCGGCACGACTCCTGGGACGACTGGGACCACGCTTCGTCCATCGCGGCCAGTCACGGGGACGGGTGGTGATCGGAACGCCACCGGGGGAGCGCCACGCCCTCGCGGTCGGCATGGCAGCCGACCACCTGCGCGGCGGCGGCTGGGAGGTGATCGAACTGGGATGCGACCTCCCGGTGGCAGACTTCGTACGCGTGGCCCACGAGGCCGGTCCGATCAGCGCCATCGCGGTGAGCGTCACCATGGAGCGAGCCCTTCGACCGGCCCACGACCTCATCCGCGCCCTTCGGTTCGCCGACCTCGGCCCGATCCTGCTCGGCGGCGGTGCGGTCACCCCGGAGGCCGCCCTCCGCTTCGGCGCCGACGCCTGGGCGCAAGATGGTCCAGGCGGGGTCGTCGCGATGGAGGAGTTGTAGTCCGCAATTCGTAAGTCCCGGTCCTCCCGTTGGAGCGAGTTGCGTGGCTCGGGATCCGGGACGGCAAGCGGTTCTCGGCGCAATTCGTATGACGCGAGATGGGTCCCGCGGAACGCTTCCGGCGAATTGCGAATTGCGAATTGCGAATTGCGAATTGCGAATTGCGAATTGCGAATTGCGAATTGCGCTTCCCCTACGGCCTCACCCTTGTCCCGTCGGTCCCCGCCAGTGCTCCTTCGAGGGCCTCGACGCTGGTGATGACTCCGGTGCGTCCTGTGGCCTTTGCGTAGGAGATGCACGATTCGATCTTCGGTCCCATCGAACCGGGCGGGAACTCGCCGGCATCGAGGAGGGCTTGCGCCTCGGCGATGGTGAGGTCCAAGAGGGGCTGTTCGTCGGGCTTGCCGAAGCTCCGCGAGGCGTGTCCCACTTCGGTGAAGATGACGAAGCCGCGGGCGTCGAGCAACCGGGCCACGAGGGATCCGGTGCGGTCCTTGTCGATGACGCCCTCCACCCCGACCAGGACTCCATCGTGTCGGGCCACGGGGATCCCGCCGCCACCGCCGGTGACCACGATCCGTCCCGACGCGGCAAGGGCGCGCACCGCACCGATCTCGACGATCTCCTCCGGAGGCGGAGAGGGCACCACCCGCCGCATGCCCCGTCCGGGGACATCGACCATCTTCCAGCCTCGTTCCCGTGCCAGGTTGGCCCCCACGTCGGGCCAGTAGAACGGTCCCACCGGCTTGGTGGGGTTCTGCATCGAGGGGTGACCGGCATCCACCACCACCTGGGTCACGACGGTGGCCACCTCGAGCGCCCGTCCCTCGCTGGAGAGGGCGTTGCTCAGCGATCGGCCGAGCAGGTAGCCGATGCTCCCCTGGGTGTCGGCGACGAGCACGTCGAGCGGAGAGGGGTGCACCTCGGCGGCGCCGGCTTCGCTGCGGAGCAGCGCGTTGCCCACCTGGGGGCCGTTGCCGTGCACCAGCACCAGGCCGGTGTCGGCGGGCATGAGCCGCACCACGGCATGGGCGAAGGCGGCGGCGTTGCGCTCCGCCGCCTTCGGGTCACCCGAGTCCGGGAGCAGCGCATTGCCGCCGAAGGCGATGACCGGGGGACCGCCCCAGTCCTCCCAGAACGCCTTGCTCATCGTTGTTGCTCGTAGGCGGCGATGGCGCCTTCGAGGATGTCGATGCCCTGGTCGAGTTCGGCGCGGCTCACCGAGAGCGGCGGGATGAACCGGATGACGTTGGCGTACGGGCCGCAGTCCAGGATCAGCAGCCGATGCTCGCGGGCGTGTGCCGCCAGGAACGTGTAGGCGTCGGGGTCGGGTTCATTGCCACCCGGCTTGATCAGCTCGATGCCGATCATGAGTCCCAGGCCGCGCACGTCGCCGATGGTCGGATGCTTCTTCTGCATCTCGCGGAAGCGCTTGAAGGCGTGCTCCGAATGTCCGGCGACCGCCGGGAGCATCGTGGCGAGCACGTCGACCGTGGCCGCGGCGGCGGCGCAGGCCACCGGATTGCCGCCGAAGGTGGTTCCGTGCGAACCCGCCGTCCACTTCGACAGGAGGTCGTCGCGAGCGGCCACCGCCGAAAGCGGGAGACCGTTGGCGATGGCCTTGCCCAGCACGAGCACGTCCGGCTCGAGGCCGTAGTGCTCCGAGGCGAACCACTTCCCGGTGCGTCCGAAGCCGGTCTGGATCTCGTCGAACACCAGCAGGATGCCGTGTTCGGTGGCCAACTCGCGCAGCCGCTGCATGAACCGCTTCGGGGCCGGGTAGTAGCCACCCTCACCCTGCTGCGGCTCGATGAGGAACGCCGCGATCTCGTGCGGGGTCACCTCGTGCTTCAGCTTCAGTTCGAGTTCCATGAGGGCGTAGTCGGTGGCCTCGTCCTCGGTCATGCCCCACCGGAACGGGTGGGGGAACGGGGTGACGAAGGTGGAGGGGAGCAGCGGGTGGTATCCCTCGCGGTACTTCGCCTTCGAGGTCGTGTAGGTGACCGAACCCATGGTGCGTCCGTGGAATCCCCCGCGGAAGGTGACGATGCCCTGACGGCCCGTGACCTTACGGGCCATCTTCATCGAGGCCTCCACCGCCTCGGCCCCGGAGTTCATGAAGAAGATCCGGTCGATCGACGGCGGGGTGACCGAGATCACCTTCTCCGCGGCGGTGACGAGCGAGTCGTAGCGGAAGGCTCCGCCGGCGTGCCACACCCGGTCCAACTGGTCCCGGGCGGCGGCGACGATCGTCGGATGGTTGTGGCCGGCATTGACCACCGAGATCCCGCAGGCGAAGTCGAGGTACTTCTCGCCCTCGACGTCGGTGACCCAGGCGCCTTCTGCGGACACGATTTCGATATCGGAGTCCCAGGTGATGACGGGGGCGTAGACCTTTTCGTGGCGCTGAACGAGGCTGTTGCTCATGAATGGCTCCCTGTTCGGAGTCGGACGCGGGTGATTGGCGAGAGTGGCCGTCCTCTAGGGAGCGGCGAACAACTGGCCCCGGGCGGCCCGGGGGGTCGTCGACATGATGGAATAATGCCATGCCCGGGGCGCACCGCACCCGGTCGTTCGGCCCTGTGGCGAAGGAGACCCCTATGCCTTCATTCGACGTGGTGTCCCAGGTGGACGTGCAGGAGGTGCGCAACGCCGTCGACCAGGCCTCCCGGGAAGTCGGTACCCGCTACGACTTCAAGGACACCGACACCAAGATCACTCTCGGAGCCTCGGAGGTGACGGTCGAGTCGTCCACCGAGGACCGCCTCAAGGCTGCCCAGGACGTGCTCAAGGAGAAGCTGGTGCGGCGCAAGGTCTCGCTGAAGTCGGTCGCCTGGGGCAACCTGCAGCAGGTGGGTGGCGGCCGGTACCGCGCCGTGAACGGCCTCAACCAGGGCCTCGACGCCGAGTCCGCCCGGGAGATCTCCAAGCACATCCGCGAGTCGGGGCTCAAGGTGCAGGCCTCGATCAACGGCGACCTCGTCAGGGTGAGCGGGAAGAAGCGAGACGACCTCCAGGACGTCATCGAGTCGCTGCGCTCCCTCGACTACAAGCTGCCGTTGCAGTACATCAATTATCGGGAGTGAGGGTCGGCGGCCTGTCGGCCGCCTCCCCGCAATTCGCAAAGGTCGGCCGCCTGGCGGCGGCCTCCCGCAATACGAAATTCGAAATTCGCCAGAACGCGTGGTGGCTTTTCGACGCGCTGACTAATTGCGAATTGCGAGTCTCTCCACCCCCTAGCGCGCCCGGGT
>JACRIT010000090.1 GCA_016215655.1 Acidimicrobiia bacterium | reverse complement strand
GCCAGGCCGGCGACCCGGCGCATCGCGGGAGCCGGCCCCCAGGCCGGCGACCTGGCTCCTCCGAACGCGCTGCGGGGGCCCGTGAGGGCCCCCGCAGCGCGTGCAGAGCTGTTCCGACTACTTCATCCCGGGGACCTTCAACCCCTTGGACCTCATCTCGGTGAAGGCGCCGTAGGCCACGAGCGCCGAAGCGGCGATGCCGACGAACAGGCCGTACTTGACGAACTCGTTCTCCGTCAGCCAGCGCAGGACGATCATCACGAATCCGACCGCGCCGAGGATGAAGGCCAACTGCTCCGGCTTGAACTGGCCGGCGCTCATCTCCTTCTTTCCCATCGCCTTGAGGAGCAGCACCAGCGCCCCGGCGATGGCGACAATGCAGCCGCCCCAGGCCAGGATCTCCGAGTCGAAGGCGTTGATGCTGATCCCGAACACTCCGTACCAGGGCAGGAAGAGGTCCACGATCAGGACCGCCCCGCCGATCAGCGCCAGCTTGGCGCCCATTGACAGCTTGTTGAAGAAGTCCATACTCCCCGATCTCCTCCGAGTAGGCGTTGCCGGGATTCAAGCACGGCGAGGCCGGGCGCGTGCGGGATCAGCCGGTGAGGCCGGCCACCAGGGCCTGACCCGCGGCCGGGTCATCGGCGACGATGAAGAGCACGTCCTCTCCGGAGAGCCGCAGGTAGGCGAAGTCGTCGCCCCCGGTGAACGTGGTGACGCCACCGCCGGCGTTGTGGGCCGAGCCCACGCTCATGATGCTGTCGGCCGATCGCCAGAGCGCATCGTAGAACTCCTGGGCATCGCGAGGGGTGTCGCCGGTGTACCGATACACGAAGGCGACCGGGCCGGCGCAGTCGTCGATGCATTCGGAATCCCCCTGCCAGTAGAGGCGGTAGCGGTCGCCGCCCCAGCCGGCTGCGGCGACGAGGGCGTCGCCGTCGGAGATGCCGTGCATGAGGAACAGCCGGGCATTCCACTCGCCGAAGCCGCCCTCCTCGAAGACGGTGTAGCCGGGGAGCTCGAAGGCCGGGATCTGCACGGGAAGCCCCTCCTCGCGCAGGTAGTACTTCTCGGGGTGGAGGATCTGTTCGGTGGTCATGGGAAGCAGCTCGTACGCCTGATTGACCGCCACGAGCTCGCCGTCGGTGATGAGGCGGTCGACGAATCCGAATCCCGAGTCGTACGGAAACGTGAGGTCCTCCGCAAACCAGGTCGGGAGTGAGTCCATCACCGTCGTGTCGACGTTCATCGACTCGGTCACCGCCTCGATCTGCTCCTCGGTGGGCAGGGTCTCGAGGTAGACCAGCTGGTAGTAGGTGGCGTCACCCTCGGCGAGCGCCGAGATCGCCGAGACCCGCTCATACTCACCGTTGTCCCAGAGTTCGTCGCTGAGGCCGGCGAACCCGTATTGCTGGTCGGTGAGGGCATGGACGAGCTCGTGCACCACGATCGACCGCGACAGGGCGCTCAACTCGGATCCGCCCATGATCACCATCTCCCCGGTCTCGTGGTCGTAGTAGCCGCCGACCTGTTCGGCGTACAGGTCGAGGTAGGCCTGGCCCAGGTCGATGGTCCCATCGAGAAGACCGAGGATCTCGTAGAGCCGCTGGGACACGGCCAGGTCGTCCGGCTCGAGGTCCTCTTCGATCTGCAACCGCACCCGCTCGGCCAGCTCGTCGGCGCTGACGATGGTGATCACCGGCTCCACGAGGAACTCGAGCCCGCGGATCTGCTCCGTCACGTCGATGAGCGCGTC
Organism: Acidimicrobiia bacterium; assembly: GCA_016215655.1. GTDB lineage: Bacteria > Actinomycetota > Acidimicrobiia > Spongiisociales > UBA11373 > UBA11373. The sequence goes on along the minus strand of JACRIT010000090.1, from coordinate 5,789 downwards.
GATGTCCTCGGTGAGGCCGGCGACGTCGATGGAGGTGGGAACCGTGCTGGTGACCCCGGACGAGTCGTCACCGCACGCCGCGACAAAGACGAGGACAGCAGACACGAGAAGGGTGAATGGGCGGCGCATCAGGTCAGGTTAGGACACGGCCCCGCCAAGCCGATCACCCGGCGCGCTCAAGAAACCCACCCCGAAACGCCGATGACCGCAACATCGGCTCGGAGAGGAGCACCCAGGTGAGACGGATCGCATCGATTTCGGTGGCAGCAGCACTGGCGCTTACGGTCGGCGTCCTGCCGGCAGGCGCCGACGAGCCCGGCTCCCCCAGCCCGGACGACGGCGTCTCGTCGGTCACCGAACTCGTGGCCGCTGCCCTGGGAATGAGCCCTGAGGAAGTCCTCGACCTGCGTGGCATCGGGCTCGGCTTCGGAGACATCTTCCAGCTCAAGACGCTCACCTCGGTGCTCGGACTCTCGACCGCGGAGTTCCTCGAGGGCGTGACGCTCGATCCCCAAACCGGCGAGTACCAGTTCGACTGGGACGCCCTCCGTGAGACCTTGAGCGATGCGCAACTCGCCTTGCTCGCCGAGCTCCCCCGAAACCTCGGAGCGGTGATCTCGGCCGTCAAGCGGCACCACGGCCGCGACGAGCACCAACCCGACCACGCCGGAGGCCGCCCTGACGATCCGGTGGAGATCAGCCTCGGTGACGACTCCCAAGGCGCTCCCGACGAGACCCGGGGCCATCAGCCCGACGGCGGCGCAGCCCCTGACGACGACGACGCCCGGGGTCACAAACCCGACTTCGCCGGCAAGGGGGGCAAGAGCGGTAAGAGCCGACGCGGCGGCTGAACCGTCCCGACCGAAACGTGGTGGAGGTGAGGGGATTTGAACCCCTGACTTCTTCCGTGCGAGGGAAGCGCTCTGCCGGGCTGAGCTACACCCCCAAGAGGGATCGCGATTGTAGGGCCACACTGCCTTCGGCAGGCTCGCTCTGGAGACTGGCGACTGGAGACTGGCGACTGGCGACTTCCTCGCTACAGCACGCGCACCTCGTCCTCGGGATCCAGCGTCCACTTGGGGCGGGACACCTGCTGGGTCTGCTTGATCTGCAGGAGCATGGCGATGAACCCGGCAAGCACCACGTCGACGAAGAGGTTGAGGAACAGGAGCACGGTCGAGCCGGTGTACAGGGCTGCGCCGAGCGTCAGCGGGACGGCCACCACGAGGGCGATGAGCGTCATGCGGCGCCGGGCCAGGACCTGCTGGCGCGCGGTGGGACCGCCCCGTTCCGACCGGGACCGCATCTGCTTGGGAACCGGCCGCTTGGTCACGACTTGCTCCTCTTCGCCGTCGGCGGGCTCAGTATGAATCGATTGGGGCCGGTTGGCGAGCCAATCGGCCCGAGTCAATGCTCTGTGGGATCACCCCGGAGCAGTGCCACGGCGTGATGTAACACCGGTTCTACCACCGCCAGCGACTCGGTGACGCCCGCCGGTGACCCGGGGAGGTTGAGGATCAAGGTCTCGCCGACCAGCCCGCATACCCCGCGAGAGAGCATGCCGTATGGGTTCGTCCCAAAGGTGGCAGCCCGCATCGCCTCCGCCAGGCCCGGGGCCTCGCGCTCGATCACCCGGTGGGTGCCCTCCGGCGTGAGGTCGCGGCGGGAGAAGCCGGTGCCGCCGGTGGTGACCACGAGGGAGGCTCCCCCGGCCACCGCCTCGCGCAGGGCGTGCTCCACCGACGAGATCCCGTCGGGGACCACCAGGTTCTCGACCTCGAATCCGGCGTTGCGGAGCACGGCGGCGGCGGCTGGACCAGAGCGATCCTCCCGTACCCCGGCGGCGACACCGTCGGAGACGGTGATCACCACGGCCTTCATCTGGTCCACTCCCCGGAGGTGCCACCTCGCTTGGCGAGCAGGCGGATCGGGCCGATCTCGGCACCGCGGTCGAGGCCCTTGATCATGTCATACAGGGTCACGGCCCCGATCGCCGCGCCGGTTATGGCCTCCATCTCGACGCCGGTGCGGCCGACGGTGGAGGCGGTGACGACGATCCGTGCCCCGCTCTCGGTCCGCTCCACATCGGCGTGAACACCGGTGAGGGGCAGCGGATGGCACAGCGGGATGAGCTCCGGAGTGCGCTTCGCCCCGATGATGGCGGCGATCCGAACCACGGCGACGGCATCGCCCTTGGGGAGGGTGCCGCCGAACACCGAGTCGCGGGTCGAGGCGCTCATCGTGACGAATGCTTCCGCAGTCGCGGCGCGTTCCGTCTCGGGCTTGGTGGACACGTCCACCATGCGCGCCCGGCCCTGATCGTCGAGGTGGGTGAGTTCAGTCATCGGTTGCTTCGGCCAGGGTACGGGACTCGTCGGCCCGGAACAGCTCGACCGCCACCCGATCGCCTGCCGCCACGGCACCGACACCCACCGGAATCACCGCCAAGCCGTCGGCGGCGGCAAGCGCGGAAAGCACATTCGACGCCTGCCCGCCTGCGGACCGCACCACATTCGGGCCGGCGAAGGCCACGCGCAGAAACACCACCTTCTCCGGGGTGGTCGAAACCGGTTCGGCGAGCGCGGCTTCGATGCGGGGGCGGAACAGCCGGGTGGCCCCCATGGCGGCGAGCAGGCCGGGGCGAACGAACTGCTCGAACGCCACCATCGAGGACACGGGATTGCCAGGGAGGCCGAACAGCGGGGTCCCACCGAGAAAGCCGAAGGCAAACGGCTTGGCGGGCTGCATCGCCACCTGCCAGAACTCCACCCGGCCCAGGCCGGCGAGCACCTGCTTGACCAGGTCGTGTTCGCCCATGGACACCCCCCCGCTCGTCACCACGGCGTCACACGAGGCGGCCGCCTCCTCCAGAGTGGAGCGGAGGAGACGCCCATCGTCGGGGACGATGCCGAGGTCGCGCACCTCGACACCGAGTTCACCGAGAAGCCCGACGAGCATCGGGCGATTGGCATCGCGAATCATCCCCGGACGCAGCGTGGCGGTGTCGGGGGGCTGGATCTCGTCTCCGGTGGAGAGGACCGCCACCACCGGGCGTCGGCTGACGACAGGGACCGCCACGCCGATCGAGGCGAGGAGTCCGAGGTGGACGGGCCCGAGCCGGTCGCCGCGCCGCAGGACGACGGCGCCGGCGGCGATGTCGCCACCCGCCGTGCGAACGTGATCGCCCGGCGCTGCCGACCGCGTGATGCGCACCCGGTCGCCGATGACGACCGTGTCTTCGACCATCACCATGGCGTCGGCGCCGCCGGGCAGCGCCGCGCCGGTCATGATCCGCACCGCCGTTCCCGGTGTGATGACCGCCGATGACACGACACCGGCGGGCAGATCGCCGGTCACCCGCAATTCGACCGGCACCGAGGCCGTGTCCGACGCCCGGACCGCATACCCATCGACCGCGGAGTTGGTGAACGGCGGCACCGGATGCGGCGCCACCACGTCCGCGGCGAGGACGAGGCCCCGCGCCAGGGCCAGCGGCACCTCGGCCTGGGCAATCCGCGGCATTGCCGCGATCACCTCGCGTCTCGCTGCGGCGAGGCGCTTCACGCTGCGATCCGGCGTTCGGCGCCGCGGAGCAGGCGGCGAACGTTCTCGTGGTGGCGCACCACCACCAGGGTCGCTGCCGCCGCCGACCACACCACCGGCCAACCCCGGTGACCGGAGGCGAGCACCCCGGGGACCAGGGCAGCAGCCACGACGAGGGAAGCGATCGAGGCCCGCTTGGCCGCAAAGGCGAGCAGGACCCAGACGGCGAGCAACCCGACCCCGAGGATCGGCTCCAGCCAGAGCATCATGCCGCCGGCGGTGGCGACGCCCTTGCCACCGCGGAAGCGGTGCCAGATCGGAAAGCAGTGTCCGAGCACCGCGGCAAACCCGGCGGCGAACCCCACCGCCTCGGTGCCCGTGAGATCACCGATGACGGCGGCAGCGAAGCCTTTCGTCATGTCGCCTGCCATGACGAACACCGCGGTCTTCCGACCCATGGTGCGTAGCACGTTGGTGGTGCCCGGATTGCCGCTGCCGTGGCTGTAGATGTCCACCCCCCGCATCCGGGGGATGATCACCCCGAAGTCGATGCTGCCGATGAGGTAGCCGGCGACGACCGCAGCGATGGCGGTGGGTTCCACGATGGGCGAGTGTAGGAATGGCAGCAGGCGGCAGGCAGCAGGCAATCTGCCATCTGCCGGGGATCGGGCAACGGGTAACGGGCATCGGGCATCGCTCCCCTACCATGCCTCGGTCGCAACGGGAGGGTTTCGTGATCGGCGTGTTCGGTGGTTCGGGTTTCTACGACTTCCTCGAGCACGCCAAGGCACAACCGTTGGAGACCCCTTATGGGTCCCCATCGGAGATGCCGCTCACCGGGGACGTCGACGGCATCCCGGTGGCGTTCATCCCTCGCCACGGCCGCAACCATCAGTTTCCACCGCACCTGATCCCCATGCGAGCCAACGTCTGGGCGATGCGCAAGCTTGGCGTCGATCGGGTCATCGCCCCCTCGGCGGTGGGTTCGCTGAAGCGGGAGATGGCCCCGGGTCACTTCGTCGTGCCCGACCAGATCGTGGACCGCACCTGGGGACGCGAGCACACCTTCTTCGATGGGCCGAACGTGCAGCACCTCCCCTTTGCCGACCCCTATCACGCCGGCATGCGGGCCGTCGCCATCGATGGGATGCGAACCACCGGCGCCACCGTGCATGACGGCGCCACGGTCGTGGTGATCCAGGGGCCCCGATTCTCCACTCGCGCCGAGAGCGGCTCCTTTGCCGCCTCGGGGTTCGAGTTGCTCAACATGACGCAGATGCCCGAGTCGGCACTCTGTGCCGAAGCCGGTATCGGCTACGTGTCGATCTGCGTGGTCACCGACTACGACGTCGGTCTCGACGGAACGCCGCCCGTCACCCACGCCGAGGTCCTGACCCGGTTCGCCGAATCCATCGGCACCCTGAAGCAGGGCATCCGGGCGATGCTTCCCGCACTCTCCTCACTCGAGCTCGACCTCACCGCGCTGCTGTGACCGGTCGAGTCGAGGACTTCTTCGAGGTCCGTCGCCACGCCGAACGCGGCTCATACGAGCGCTCGGTGATCGACGCCGTCCTCGACGAGGCGATGTACTGCACCGTTGGGTTCGTCGACGACGACCGCCCGGTGGTGATCCCCACCATCCACGTCCGCGTCGGCGACACCGTGGTGCTCCACGGCTCACCGGCATCGCGCATGCTCCGCATCCTCAAAGGGGGCGCACCGTGCGCCATCGCCGTCACCCTGCTCGACGGTCTCGTGCTGGCGCGTTCGGTGTTCAACCATTCGATGAATTACCGAAGCGTGGTGTTGTTCGGAACGGCCACTCCCATCGACGACCCGGAGCGCAAGCTCGAAGCGATGCGGGGGTTCACCGAGAAGATCCTGCCCGGGCGCTGGGGTGACGCCCGGGTCCCCTCCGAGAAGGAGTTCCGTGGAACGCTCATGCTCGGCATCCCCATCGATGCAGCCTCGGCGAAGATGCGCAGCGGGCCGCCGAGCGACGAACCCGAGGATCTCACCCTCCCGGTTTGGGCCGGAGTGATCCCCTTGCGCACCGTGGCGGGCGCGCCGGTTCCCTCACCGGACCTCCCCCCTGGAGTCGAGGTGCCGGACTATCTGCGGAGGCAGTTCGGCGACGGGTGAGGTCGGTCGGCAATTCGCAATTTGCTACAAACCACGATCGGTCCCCTTGGTCAGCCCGTCAAGGCGTGAAGAGGAACTCGACGTTGAGGAACCCGTCATCAGTC
>JACRIT010000089.1 GCA_016215655.1 Acidimicrobiia bacterium | reverse complement strand
GTCGTGACACCCGTTCCGGTGGTCGTGGTCACATCGACGTCACCCGAAGCGGTGTTGAAGTCGTGGGTCATGAGGTCGTAGAGCAACAGGTTGCGGTGACCGATCCAGCCATGGGGCACCGCGGTGAGGAACAGCAGGAACCCCATGGCCACGGCGACGATCACCGCCGGGGTGCGCCCGTGTCGTGGCGCCGGTCCGCGGGCGAGCAGGTAGGCGTCGACGACGGCAAAGGCGCGAAACATGAGCAGGCCGGCATTCGCGGCCAGCAGCAACCCGAGCAGGGTGGGGTGCTCGAAGAACGGGCGGGAGAGGGTGATCGCAAACCCGATGCCTTCGACGTAGAACACCATCATGAACAGGAAGGCGGCGGGGAGGAGCAGGGCGAAGGTGATCAACAGATACCGGCGGGCACGGCGCCCGTTGCCGGCATACCACTGGCCCACCCCGGGGACGATGGCCGACATGAGGGCCGCGGCGAAGGGGTTCGGTCGGCGTCCCATGGGCATCGGACGATGTTACGACGGAGTCGCGGTCATGCGTCACGCCCTCGCCGGCACCGGTCCGGGGGTCCCACCCATGTTCTCGCCCGGGACCTAACCTGGGCGCATGCTGCTGTTCCGATTCGCCCAGGTCGACATCACCATTCCCCCCATCACCATCCCCGAGCGGGCCGAGGAGATCGTCACGACCGTCAAGGAGAACCCGACGCTGGCCGCGATCCTCCTCGTGGTCGGACTGCTCACCATCGGCCTCTTCTTCTGGGGGATGATGAAGCAGGTGTTCAAGGCGGCGATCTTCGGCGCAGTGCTCAGCGCCATCGTCTGGTTCTGGTACTTCAACGTTCGCTAGCGACGCTCACGCCGCAGCCGGGTGCGCCGCCATCCGCCTCCGGATGGCCAGCACGGCGGGGAGAATGGTCAGGCACGCGGCGACGAGGCACAGCACCGCGTAGGAACTCGCCGCCAGCAGCAGCCCCGAACCGAGACCGGCCACGGCTCCTGACGTCCACACCACCGCATCTCCGATCCCCTGGAGGCGCACCCGCGACTCGGCGGCGGCACCCTCGGTGAGCAGGGCGCTCCCGGCGACGAACGAGAGGTTCCAGCCCAGCCCCAGCAGGAACAACGCCACGGTGAGCACACCCGTGGAAGCCGTGTCGGCGACGGCGGCCAGGACCGCCGAGATCGCCAGCACGGCCTGTCCGGTGAGGATCACCGGGAGGCGGCCGATGCGGTCGGCCACCATGCCGGTGATCGGGGAGACGGCGAACATGCCCAGCGTATGGGCGGCGATGATCACGCCCACGGCTCCCAGCGAGTGCCCATGGTGACGGACATGGATCGGAGTCATCACCATGATGAGGATCATCACCACCTGGCCCACGGCGAGTCCGATCAGCGCGGTGCGCGCCGTCGCCGAGATGGGCACGCGCCCCGCGGGGCGAGACCCGGTGCCGCGGTCGGCGAACTCCAGCGGGTCGGGGCGCAGCAGCATGGCGATGACGGCGAGGGCGAGGGCGGCAAGGCTGCTCGCCACGATGTAGGAACCGGCGAGCGGTTCGATGTCGAGCGCCCGACCGATCGCCTCTGCCGGAGCCAGCAGGGTCGGGCCGAAGACCGATCCGATGGTTCCCGCCCACACCACGAAGGCGATGGCGGCACCTCGCCGGTAGGAGGGATGCACGTCCGCCGCGGCGTACCGGGAGAGGCTGTCGGCGCTCGATCCGAATCCGAACACGGCGAGGGCCATGACGAGCAGCGGGAACGAGCCGAGGGCGGTGGCGGCGGCGGCGCCGCCGGCACCCAGCGCCATCGCCGCATACCCGGCCACCAGGCCGCGTCGGCGTCCGGCGCGATCCATGAACGTCGAGAGGCGATGGCCCCCTAGGGCGGTGCCGAGGACGGCCACCGCACCGGGGAGCCCGGCGAGGGTCGCCGAGCCGAGCATGTCCTCGGCCACGAGCGTGGTCACCGTGACCGCGGCGATGTAGCCGGTGCGGCCGATGCTGACCCCGGTGAAGAGCACCCACGACAGCCGGCGTCGAATGCCTGCCGGGGCTCCCTCGTGGATCACAGGACTCCCAGGGCGGTCAGGCCCCATCCGATGCCGAGTCCGTAGCACCCGGCGATCACGTCGTCGGCGGTGATCCCGATCGCACCCGGCAGCGACTCCGCCGCGGCGACCCCGGGAAGCACCTTGAAGATGTCGGCGAGGCGGGCGACGCCGATGGCCACGAGCCACGGCAGTCCCCCGAGACCGATCACCGCGACCAGGGTGCCGGCGGTCTCGTCGATGCACACCCAACCGGGGTCTCCGTCGGCGAAGGGCGCCGCAGACCACAGCGACACGGTGATCGCCGCCGCCGCAGCGAGGAGCGACATCCACCACGGGGCCTCGGTGACGAGGAGGGCGGCGGCGATGCCGACGCCGAGCAACGCCCCCATGGTGCCCGAGCCCGAGTCGGACCCGCGCAGGCGTCGCAGGACCAGGCCGAGCCCGAATGAGGAGGCGAAGAGGCGGCGCATGTCGGGGGACAGTACCGCCGCCGATGGCTCCACCGATCGGGTGACGCTCTAGCCTCCGGAGTCATGACTCCCGAAGATCTTGCCGGGTACGCCACGCTGTCCGACCCCCAGCTCCACCCCGATGGCGTCCGGGTGGCGTTCGTGGTGTCTCGCATGGATCTCGACGACGACCGCTACGAGCGGCGGATCTGGGTGTGGGACGGCGCCACGTCCCGTTCCTTCACCCACGGACCGGCGGATACCCGTCCCCGCTGGTCGCCCGATGGAACCCGACTCGCCTTTCTGCGCGCCACCGGGGAGCCGGGCAAGGTCGCCCAGGTGGCGGTGATGGGAGCCGGGGGCGGGGAGGCCGCGGTGATCACCTCCTTCGCCCTGGGTGCCTCCGAATGCGAGTGGTCGCCCGATGGCGGGCGCCTCGCCGTGATCGGGGCGGAGTGGCTCGAGTCCGGGCTCGACGACGACGAGCGCAAGCGTCGACCGCGACGCATCCGTGGTGCGGGGTTCCGCTTCGACAATCTCGGCTGGCTGCACGACCGCCGCAAGAACGTGTACCTGGTCGACCCGGCCGGTGGCGATCCGGTGGCCCTCACCTCGGGCGAGGATCGAGACGGCAACGTGGTGTGGCGGCCCGATGGGAAGGCGGTCGCCTTCCTCAGTTCGCGTCATGCCCGTCGCTACGTCGAACCGGGGGTGCAGGCATGGGAGGTGCCGGTCGGCGGCGGCGAAGCGGTCGCTCTCGTCGAACCCGGTTCGTGGACCGATCCCTCCTACGGTCCCGGCGGGGCCTTCCACCTCGTCGGCCATCCCGATCCGTGGGGATACCCCCGGGTGTCCGGGGTGTGGAGGATCGAGCCGGGCGGCCCGGTGCGGCTCGCCGCCGATCTCGATCGCAACTTCGCGGTTCCGGCACCGGTGGTGACCCCATCGGGGCCGCAGTGGCTGGACGACGGCTCGTTTCGCGCCGCCATCGAGGATCGCGCCACGGTGCGCATCGTCGAGGTGCATTCCGATGGCACCTGGACCGATGTGGCGGGAGGTGAGCGCACCATCACCGGCATGACCACCCGCAGCGACGGGTCCGCCATGGCCCTGGTCGCCACCACACCCACCGATCCCGGCGAGCTCGTGTGGTGGGAGCGAGGAGTCGAGCGCGTCGTCACCGATCTCAATGCCGGCTTCCGGGAGAAGGCGGGTCTGGTGCCGGCCGAGCACTTCACCGTCGCCCACGACGGGGTCGAACTCGACGCCTGGGTGTTGTTGCCTCCCGGCCCGGCCAAGGTTCCGCTGCTGCTCAACATCCACGGCGGTCCCGCCACCCAATTCGGCTTTGGGTTCTTCGACGAGTTCCAGGTGTATGCGGGTGCCGGGTTCGGTGTCGTGGCATGCAACCCACGCGGCTCGTCGGGCCGGGGCACCGACTTCGTACGCACCCCGGTGGGACGCTGGCACGAGGAGCGACCCCCGGACCTCGAGGACATCCTCGCCGTCGTCGACGCCGCCCTGGCGCGCTACGAGCGCCTCGATGCCGACCGCATGGGCATCATGGGCGGGTCGTACGGGGGGTTCATGACGGGCCGCATCCTCCCGCTCGATCACCGCTGGAAGTCCGCGGTCCCCGAGCGCGGCCTGTACTCGTTCACCTCCTTCGCCGGCACCTCGGACATCGGCTACTGGTTCCCCTTCAACTATCTGGGCGATTGGACCTATCAGGGGTGGGACACCCTGTGGGCGGCGAGCCCGCTGTCCCGGGCCCACGAGGTGACGACGCCGTGCCTGTTCATCCACTCCGAGGAGGACTTCCGCTGTCCCATCGAACAGGCCGAGCAGTACTTCGCCGTGCTCGTGGAGCGAGGGGTCGAGGCGGAGATGCTGCGATTCCCGGGGAGCGGTCACGAGCTGTCGCGCTCGGGCAAGCCGAAGTATCGCCGGGAGCGTTTCGACGCCATCCTCGAGTGGCATCGACGTCACCTCGGTGTGACAACATAGGCGGCGCATGCTCACTCCCACCCCCTTCGTGTGGTTCGACGGCGAACTGGTGCCCTGGGAGCAGGCGACCGTCCACGTGCTCACCCACGGCCTGCACTACGGCTCGGGGGTGTTCGAGGGGATCCGGGTGTACGCCACCGCGGAGGGTCCTGCGGTCTTCCGCCTCGACGACCACATGCGGCGCCTAGAGCGCTCGGCGAAGGCACTCCGTATCCCGCTCTCCTGGTCCGCCGCGCAGCTGTCGGCCGCCGCGCTCGAACTGGTGCGGGCCAACGAGCTGAGGTCGTGCTATCTGCGACCGATCGTGTTCTACGGGACCGGGTCGATCGGGCTCAATCCTCGGGGGGCTTCGGTGCACACCGCCATGATCGCCTTCGAGTGGGGCTCATACCTCGGCACCGCCGCCATGGAGGTCGGGGTGCGCGTCCGGGTGTCGTCGTGGCGCCGGGTCGATCATGAGGCCTTCATCCCCAATGCCAAGGCGACCGGCCAGTACCTCAACAGCGTCCTGGCAAAGCAAGAGGCGTTGGCCGCGGGCTACGACGAGGCACTCATGCTGAACACGGCCGGCTTCGTGGCGGAGGGCACGGGCGAGAACTTGTTGCTGGTGCGCGACGGGGTGGTGAGCACCCCGCCCACCTCGGCGGGAGCGCTCGATGGGATCACCCGCGCCAGCGTGATGCGGATCCTCGCCGACGAGGGTCATCCCGTGGCAGAGGAGCAGGTCTCGCGCTCGGACCTCTACTACGCCGACGAGGCGTTCTTCACCGGCACCGCGGCCGAGGTCACCCCCATCCGGGAGATCGACGACCGCACCGTCGGTACCGGCACGCCCGGTCCGATCACCCGTCTTGCCCAGGAGCGTTACCTTGCGGCGGCGCGGGGCGAGCTGCCGCAGTACC